>CACDLV010000066.1 GCA_902553675.1 uncultured Pelagibacteraceae bacterium | reverse complement strand
CGCACCACGAAGCTCTAAAGAAGGCTATATAATTGAAAGTGGTTTTATAACCAACGATAAAAATATAGATATACCAAATGCAGATTCAATTTGGTCAGTAAAAGGAAATAATAAATTAACAGATCAATCTCCCATAAAACTAAGTTGGACAAATGATCAAGGGATAACTTTTGAAAAAGAAATTACATTAGATGATAAGTTTTTATTCACAATAAAACAAAGAGTTATAAATTCTACTGATAAAAACTACGACTTCTATTCTTATGGACAAATTATAAGAAATCAAATCCCAGAAGGTTTAACCGATTTTTACATTCTTCATGAAGGCCCTATCGCTACATTAGATGAAGAATTAATTGAGGAAGATTATGACGATATTGAAGAGAAAAAATTTTCAAGAACTGCCCAAAAAGGATGGTTAGGTCTAGGAGATAAATATTACATATCAACTCTAATTCCACCAAGAGAAAAAGAATTTAAAACTACGATGGATTACAAAAACAAGTACAGAATAAACTTTGTTACAACAGAACCATTAGAGCTAACTGGAAACTCCTCTATAGAAGAAAACTTGCAAGTAATAGTAGCCGCAAAAAGAGTTGATGTAATTGATGGGTACGCAGAATCATTAAAAATTGATAAATTTGATCTCACGATTGATTGGGGATTCTTGTACTTTTTAACACGTCCTTTGTTCACTGCTTTAGAATATTTCTTTAAAATATTTGGTAATTATGGATTGGCAATTATTGCTGTTACTGTTTGTATTCGTGTAGCATTTTTTCCACTTGCTAATTTTTCATTCAGAAGCATGGCTAAAATGAAAGCTCTCCAGCCTGAGATGGCAAGACTTAAGGAAGTACACAAAGATGATAAGATGAAATTGCAACAAGCAATGATGGCTCTTTACAAGAAGGAAAAAGTAAATCCCATGTCTGGATGTTTGCCAATTCTAATTCAAATACCTGTATTTTTTGCTTTGTATAAAGTTTTATTTGTAACGATAGAAATGCGTCATATGCCTTTTTATGGTTGGATCCAAGATTTAAGCGCTAAGGATCCTACTTCTATATTTAATTTATTTGGATTGTTTCCTTATGACGTACCTTCTTTCCTTGTAATTGGAGCATGGCCAGTTGCTATGGGGGTATCAATGTGGGTGCAACAAAAATTAAATCCAGCTCCAACAGATCCTATGCAAGCAAAAATATTTATGTTCTTCCCTTTATTTTTAACAGTAATTCTTGCACCGTTCCCAAGTGGGCTGGTAATTTATTGGACTGTTAATAACATTTTAACAATGGCTCAGCAGGTTGTAATAATGAAACGTACAACAGTTAAAACTGTAACCTAATTAAAAAATAATAAATGGACCTTGAAAAGATACTACCTAAAGATGGGCCACCAATTAATGAAGTAACTAAATATATTGAAAAATACAAAAATGATTTAATAGTAATTAAATACGGTGGAAACGTTTTAATTGATAGAAATGTATTTAATAATTTTATAACTGATCTTAGTGTTTTAAATAAATTAGGCCTTGCAACTGTAGTAATTCATGGTGGTGGTCCTAGAATTAAAAGAGAGCTAGAAAAATCAAATATTCAATCAAAATTTATAAGAGGTCTAAGAGTAACTGATAAACATATAATTGATATTGTTGAATCTGTTTTGATTGATTTTAATGATGACATTGTTAATTCTTTAAAAGACAAAGAAACAGAAGCAATCTCTATTCACACAAAAAACAATAATATTATAAAAACTATACCAGAAGCAGAGGAGCTAGGATTTGTAGGAATACCAAATGAAATTAATAATGAACAAATATTTAATATAATTAATCAAAATAAAATTCCAATAATTTCACCATTAGGATTAGGTAAAAAAAATCAAACGTATAATATTAATGGAGATACTGCTGCAATGGCCATAGCAAAATCCTTAAAATCAAGAAGACTTTTATTGATGACAAATGTGGATGGTGTTCTAGATAAAAATAAAAAATTAAT
>CACDLV010000065.1 GCA_902553675.1 uncultured Pelagibacteraceae bacterium | reverse complement strand
ATTAGTTTCTAGAAAAATCTCAGATTTAGCAGAAGAAAAACTTCAAAAAGAATTTGAAGCAACACTTAATCCAAAAGACGAACCCATTCCAGAAAACGAATTAATAAAATTGGTTAATGATTATGATGGAATGATTTCAACAGGGTTTGATAAAATTAGTGAAAATTTTTTTAATAATTTAAATGGGAAATTAAAAATAATAGCTCAAGTTGGTGTAGGCTATGACAATATATCAATTAAATTAGCAGAAGAAAAAAAAATTAAAGTAACAAATACTCCCAATGTATTAAATGAAGCGGTAGCAGAAACTACAATCCTTTTAATTTTGGCTGCATCTAGAAGAATTGGTGAAGCCTATAATTTAGTCAGAGCAGACAATTGGAAAAATCAAAAACCAGATTTAACTAAATTTATGATTGGAAATTCTGTTACAGGCAAAACTTTAGGTATCATTGGTATGGGTCGTATTGGAAGAATGGCTGCAAAATCTGCTAAGGCATTTGGTATGAAGATAATTTATTACAACAGAAACAAACTTTCTGATGATCTAGAGGACGGAGCAAAGTATTTTTCTGACATTAAGACTATGCTACCAGAGTGTGACTTTGTAAGTATTCACACTCCTGCAACAGCTGAGACCAAACATATTCTTAATTCTTCAACAATAAGTTTGATAACCAGCACCAGTCATATCACAATCGATAATTCCAGTTTGTGCAGAGTTAAACACCTCAGCAGATTTACCTGTTACTGATGATGAGTAGAACATTTCTACTTTTAAGCTTCCGCCAGAAAACTTCTCTACGTTTTTAGCGAATTGAGCAGCAACTTCACCATTTGGTGAACTAGCTGTAAAGTGTGTTTCAATCTTTAAAGTCTTTGCATTTGCAGAGCCAAATAAAGCAACTGAAACGATAGCTACAGCTGCTATAGTTTTAGATATAAGTTTAAACATTATCTTCCTCTCGTTTATGTTTTTTTGAAAGTTAACCATAAATGATTTTTGAGATCAATAATTTCGTTTAACTTTTATATATAGAAATTATATATATTTATTGAACTAACAACTTATAGTTGTTCTAAACTACTTCTGAAATAAGAGGTTTTTTATTGAAATAACAATAAATATTATCCACTGCCATCATACTCATTGCCAATCTAGTCTCATGAGTCGCACTACCGATATGAGGTAGAACAAAACAGTTATCTAATTTTAAATATCTTTTATCTAAATTTGGTTCATTATTGAAAACATCTAATCCTGCTGCATAAATTTTTTTATTTTCTAATGCATCTATCAATGCATCATCATCAATAGTTGATCCTCTTGAAGTATTAATAACTACAGCATGCTTTGGTAACAAACTTATTGTTGAAGAATTAAGAATATGTTTGGTCTCAGCTGTTGCAGGAGTGTGAATACTTACAAAGTCACACTCTGGTAGCATAGTCTTAATGTCAGAAAAATACTTTGCTCCGTCCTCTAGATCATCAGAAAGTTTGTTTCTGTTGTAATAAATTATCTTCATACCAAATGCCTTAGCAGATTTTGCAGCCATTCTTCCAATACGACCCATACCAATGATACCTAAAGTTTTGCCTGTAACAGAATTTCCAATCATAAATTTAGTTAAATCTGGTTTTTGATTTTTCCAATTGTCTGCTCTGACTAAATTATAGGCTTCACCAATTCTTCTAGATGCAGCCAAAATTAAAAGGATTGTAGTTTCTGCTACCGCTTCATTTAATACATTGGGAGTATTTGTTACTTTAATTTTTTTTTCTTCTGCTAATTTAATTGATATATTGTCATAGCCTACACCAACTTGAGCTATTATTTTTAATTTCCCATTTAAATTATTAAAAAAATTTTCACTAATTTTATCAAACCCTGTTGAAATCATTCCATCATAATCATTAACCAATTTTATTAATTCGTTTTCTGGAATGGGTTCGTCTTTTGGATTAAGTGTTGCTTCAAATTCTTTTTGAAGTTTTTCTTCTGCTAAATCTGAGATTTTTCTAGAAACTAAT
>CACDLV010000064.1 GCA_902553675.1 uncultured Pelagibacteraceae bacterium | reverse complement strand
AAACTTAAGTAAAGAAATTATTTCAAGACATCCTTTTCCTGGACCAGGCTTAGCCATTCGAATGCCAGGCAAAATAACTAATGATAAAATTAAAATTTTAAAAGAAGCTGATTATTATTTTATTCAAGCTTTAAAAGATCACGGTCTTTATCATAAGATTTGGCAAGCATATGCAGCATTGCTGCCAGTTAAAACTGTGGGCGTTATGGGAGACAATCGAACTTATGAATATTTATGTTTGTTAAGAGCAATTACATCTGAAGATGGAATGACTGCAGATTATTATGAATTTAAAAAGTCTTTTATGCAAACTATTTCAAATAAAATAGTTAACAGCATAAGAGGCATAAATAGGGTAGTGTATGATGTTACTTCAAAACCACCAAGCACTATTGAATTAGAGTAGTTTTTAACTATAAATTAAGATTATGAAATATTTGCATACAATGATTAGAATCAAAGACGTGGATGAGTCCCTAAGATTTTTCTGCGAAGGACTTGGTTTAAAAGAAACAAGAAGAATGGAAAATGAAAAAGGAAGATTTACATTAATTTTTCTTGCGGCACCAAATGATGAAAAAGCAGAAATAGAATTAACATATAATTGGGATGGTGATGAGCTTGGTGAAGGTTCAAGAAATTTTGGTCATCTTGCCTATAGAGTAGATAATATTTATGAAACATGCCAAAGATTAATGGATATGGGTTATACTATTAATAGACCTCCAAGAGATGGTCATATGGCTTTTGTTAGATCACCAGACAAAATTTCAATTGAAATACTTCAAGAGGGAAATCTAGAACCTAAAGAACCTTGGGCTTCAATGGAAAATACCGGCTCTTGGTAGGTCGATGAAAAAAAAAATCTCAGATTTAATTAAAAAAAAAAATAAACAAAAAATTGTAAGTTTAACTGCTTACTCCAAAAACGTAGCATCAATTTTAGATAATCATTGCGATATTATACTTGTCGGAGATTCTCTTGGATCTGTTTTGTATAATTATAGATCTACCAGAGAAGTAACTTTGAATACTATGATTGAACATTCTAAAAGTGTCAAAATGGGTATAAAAAAAAGTTTAATGATTGTTGATATGCCACATAATACCTATCGAACTCCCAAAGAGGCTTTAAAAAATGCAAAACAAATAATGAAAAAAACTAAATGTGATGGAGTAAAATTGGAAGGTGGAAAAAAAATTTATGAGACAATAAAAACTTTAGTTAAAAACAAAATTCCAGTTATGGGCCATTTAGGGCTACTTCCTCAGTCAGATAAAACTTTTAAATTTAAAGGCAAAAAAAAGTTAGAAAGAGATAACATTCTAAGGGATTCGCAATTGATAGAAAAAGCTGGAGTATTTTCTATTGTTTTAGAATGTGTCGAAACTTCTTTAGCAAAACTTGTTACTCAAAATATTAAAGTGCCAACAATAGGGATTGGAGCTTCTAAATATTGCGATGGTCAAATACTAGTTTTTGATGATTTAATTGGATTAAATCCAATGAATTACAAATTTGTAAAAAAATATGCCAACATTAGAAATGATATTTCTAAAGCTGTTTCAAATTATTCAAAAGAAGTTAGAAAAATTAAATTTCCAAATAAAAAAAATTCTTTTTAATTAAAAGTATTTTTTAAATTCTTCATTAATATTTAATATTTCAAGGTCAACTAATCCACCAATTACTAATTGTAGACCAACGATTAAGATAAATACTAAGCCGATATAAGCTATCCAAATATGTCTTTGTATATAATTGGCCATATATGTTGCTAAAGCACCAGTCAGAACAACTGATAACATCAGTCCAAATATCATAAATCCAAAATATCCTTTTGCTGCTGCAACTACACCAATGACATTATCAAAACTAATCATGATATCTGCAAATAATACTTTTCCAATGCTACTAATGTATGAAGGTTCTTTCCCTTTTTTGGTAGTAGGTTTTACTTTTTTAATGTCTAGTAAATCTTTCCTTAAATCATTTACAATCCAAATTAATAATAAACCACCTAAAATTTTTATAAAATAAAATTCAAATAAAAAAGTTGCGAAAATTGCAAAAAAAATTTTAAAAACAAAGGCTCCAATTACACCCCAAAGAATTATTTGTTTTCTATTTTTTGGAACAAAATTT
>CACDLV010000063.1 GCA_902553675.1 uncultured Pelagibacteraceae bacterium | reverse complement strand
TCATTCAAAAAGAGATTTAAATTTTTTTATAATACTATTATTTTTTTTATTTTGTTTTAAATTTTCTTTTTTATTTTTTTCGTACATTTCATTAAAAATACTATAGGATTTTTCGTACCATTTTGAAGATTGATAATTATAACCTAATAAATTAGCATATTTTTTACCCTCCTCCTCTAATCCAATCATATAATGAATTTCAACTAATCTATGTAAAGCCTCTTGAGTATAAATTGTTTGATCATAATTATCTACAACTGATCTAAATCTATTTATTGCGGCTACCCATTTCTTTCTATCTAAATAATATCTACCTATATACATTTCTTTAGAGGCAAGAATATCATTGATCAAGTCAAGCTTGAATTCTGCATCTATAGAATACTCCGTATTAGGATATTTATTTATTAATATTTCAAAAGTCTTTTTGGCATTATTTATTGATTGTAAATCTTTTTTTTCATCTACAATTTGTTCATAATGAGATATTCCTAACAAATAATACGCATATGAAATATTTTTATGATTTGGATAAATTCTTAAAAATCTTTCTAACTCTGCAATTGCATCACCATAATAATCTTGTTTGTAATAAGAATAAGCAGCCATTAAAGCTGATTTAGGTGCCCAAGTAGATTGGGGAAATAAAATTTCAGCTTCATTAAATTTTTTTGCAGCATAGAGTACATCATTTCTGTCAAGTGCTTTCATCCCTTCCTCATAAACCTCAAGGACTTGCATATCTAGGCTTTTTTCAACTATTTCTGACTTTTGAATTTCTTTTTTTGAACAAGAAACTAATAAGGTAATTATTAGAATTGTAAAAATTAAATCTTTTATATGCATAATAACTTTCTTTATACTTACTTAAAACGAAATTTAAAAGTTATCTTTGTATTTATGCAATAGATTTTAAAAGATTTTTGTTAATTAAAGTATGAGGAAGATTTTTTTCCTTAATCTCTAAAATTGAAAAATTTTCTTTATTTTGAAAGACTTTTCTCAACAATTGATTTGTTAAAAAATGACCACCTTGGGAACATTCGACATTGGCAACAATTCTATATCCTGAAGTAAATAGATCACCAATACAATCTAAGATTTTATGATTTACAAATTCTTTTCTATTTCTGAGTCCTTCTGGATTTAATATTTCTTTATCTTTAACAACTACAGCATTCTCAAGACTTCCACCTTTTGCTAAACCATTTTTTTTAATTAATTCTATATCTTCATATAAACAATAAGTTCTTGAATTATAAATATCAGTTAAATCGTCTTCATAAACTTTAACTTTATTTCTTTGATTTCCTATAATTTCATTTTGATATTTTATCTCAAAATCAATATTTAAACTTAAAGTAGATGGTTTTATTGAAATAAATCTTTCTCCATCAGAAAATTTCACATCTTTATTAATTTTAATTATTTTTATTGGATTATCGCTTACTTCAATTCCTGCCAGTATAATCTTATCAATAAATTCTCTAGCTGAACCGTCTAAAATAGGAACTTCTTCGTTATCAATTTCAATTAAAGCATTATCAATTCCTAAACCAAATAAAGCACCCATCAAATGTTCAATTGTCGAAACTTTTGCTCCAAATTCATTTTTTACTGTTGTATTCAAAGATGTATTAGAAACATTAGCAAAATTTGGATAAACTAAATTATTGTTCTTTAAATCTACTCTCTTAAAAACAATACCAAAGTTTGGGTTCGCGGGTTTTATATTTACATTAACGTTAAGTCCACTGTGTAAAGCGATACCACTGAAATTAACATCTTTTTTAATTGTTTTTTGCGTTAAATAAGACACTCGAAACTTTTAGTTTGAAATTACAATAATTAGAAAACAACTATTGTTACGGTAAAAAACAATTTTAACTAAATAGTTGAAAAAATTTTTCAAAAAAACCCAATTTTTTTGGGTTTTTTACGAGAAATAAAACCTCATTCTCATTATAACCATTTAAAATCCTATGAGATAGTAACGGCAAATTAGTATCTTTACCAAAAAAATTTTTGACATAAGTTCCGTCTATAAATTTAAGAATTTTAATTTGATAATTTTCTAAAATCTTACTCAAATCATAAATATCACTCTTAGAGATTGATTTGAACTCAATTTCTAATGCAAGATGATCACTTTTTA
>CACDLV010000062.1 GCA_902553675.1 uncultured Pelagibacteraceae bacterium | reverse complement strand
TGGATTCATAGAAATTGATTTGTAAAATTTTTTAGCCAAATTTAAATTTTTTTTTGAAGTTCTCTTACCTGGAACAATTTCTACAGCAGGCAATAAATAGACAGGATTGAAAGGATGTCCAATTATTCCCCTCTCTGGAATTTTACATTTTGAATAAATTCTTGTTGGCAACAAACCCGATGAGCTTGAAGCAATTATTGAATTAGGTTTTGCATATTTTCCAATAGTGCTAATCAATTTAGTTTTTAAAGAATAATTTTCAGTTGCACACTCCTGGATAAAATCTGCGTCTTTTAATGTTTGTTTTATTGAGGTAAAAAAATGAAAGTTTTTTAGATTTAATTTTTTTTTATTAAATAGTTTTTTTACAAATGGCCAAGTTCTTTTTATTTCAGATAATAAATTTTTTTTTAATTCAATATCTTTATCAAATGCATAAACAATTTTGTTATGAGCCAAACAACGTATAATCCACCCTGCCCCAATTACCCCAGTTCCAATTATTGCAACCTTTTTAATTGATGACATTACTTGTGTTTAACAAGTTTTAGTTTTTCTCTAGTTTCTGCTGGTGTCATTGGGGTATAGCCAAGTTCATCTATAATTCTTACAGCTTTTTCTACTAATTGAGCATTAGTAGCTAATTTACCTTTAGATAAATATAAATTATCCTCTAAACCGACTCTTGGGTTACCTCCCATCAAAACAGTTTGAGCAACAAATGGCATTTCATTTTTTGAAATAGCAAACCCTGACCAAATCCCTTCTTTTGGCATTATATCTTTCATTGCTTGCATAGCTAATGTTGTAGCAGGTGCTCCCCATGGAATACCTAAACACATTTGAAACATTGGTGGATCACTCAATAACCCTTCTTTATATAATTGCGCACCAAACCACATGTTTCCTAAATCAAAAGCTTCTATTTCTGGCTTAACTTTTATTTCTTTTAATTTCTTTGCTGCTTTTCTTAAATCATTTGGAGTGTTAACTGTAATAACTGAGCTATCACCAAAATTTAATGTACCTGCATCTAAAGTACAAATTTCTGGGAGAAATTGTTCAGCATTTGCAATTCTTTCCATTACATTTGCCATATCAGTCATGGGACCAAAATCTAAAGGATTTTTACCTTGTCCAATATCAAGGTCACCTCCCATACCTGTGGTTAAGTTCAATATTACATCTGTGTCACTTGATCTAATTCTGTCGATTACCTCTTTATATAACTCTAATCTTCTACTTGGTTTTCCGTCTTCTTCCCTTACATGTATATGAGCAATAGCAGCTCCAGCTTTTGCAGCTTCAATTGAAGCTGTAGCAATTTGTACTGGTGTTTTTGGTAAATCTGGATGCTTAGCTGCGGTATCTCCTGACCCAGTCACAGCACATGATATGAATACCTTGTTATTCATTTTAAGTAAGATTTATACTATTATAAAAAGGACGATGGAATAAAAAAATGTCTTTTCACATAACAAACCAAACAATCAAAAAAGAATGGACTGATTATAATAACCATATGAACATGGCTTACTATGTCTTAGTTTTTGATCAGACTTGGGAGATCATTCTAGAAAAATTTAAGATGGGTGAAAAATCAGCAAAGAATACCCAAAGAAGTACCATGGTTGTTGAAACTCGCACTACATATGATGGTGAAGTTAAAGAGGGAGATGAAGTTGAAATTGTTTTAACCTTCTTTGATCATGATAAAAAGAGATTGCATTTCAAGATGGAAATGATTGAAAAATCATCAAAAAAATTATCAGCAACTATTGAGATGTTAGCACTTTATATTGATCTTAGTAAAAGAAAAGTTACAGAATTTGAAGATGAAAAAATTAAAATTATGGATGACTTTATAAATGAAAATAAAAATGAATTTAATTCTGATAATTTATCCATTATTGGAAAACTTAAAAAATGATTGATGTAAAATTATTATCAGGAGCATTAGGTGCTGAAATAAGTGGAATTGACTTGACTGACGTTTCAGATGAAAATTTTAAAAAAATAAATAACCTATTATTAGAACACAAAGTTATATTTTTTCGAGATCAACCTTTGACTTCAGAACAACATGTTGCTTTAGCTTCAAAGTTTGGACCATTAGAAACACATGCGTATGTAAGAGGTTTAAGTGAATTCCCTGA
>CACDLV010000061.1 GCA_902553675.1 uncultured Pelagibacteraceae bacterium | reverse complement strand
GTAAGCGACATGACCCTGAATTCCAATGATAGACAACTTTCCAGTCATACTACCTCTACGACCAATTTTTATCATTTCTCCTAGTTTATTTGGATTCGTAGGTTCTCCTACTAAGCAAAAATCTATTTTTTCTTTTCTTTTTCTCAAATACTCAACAACTTTTTTCGTTCCATTAATTGCAATCCCTTCTTCGTCTCCAGTAATTAGCAGGCTGATAGAGCCACCAAATTTTTTGTTTTCCTTATAAAAGTTACTTACCGCGGTAACAAATGCAGCTATTGAGCTTTTCATATCATTTGCACCTCTACCAATTAAGTATCCTTTCTTAACAGCAGGTTTAAAGGGATTAACAGTCCAATCATTTAAATTACCAGGTGGTACTACATCCAAATGACCTGCATAACAAAAATTTGGACTTGCTGTACCAAGTCTTGCATAAAGATTTTTTACAGGATAACTATTTTTATCTTTGAACTCGAGAATTTTAGTTTTAAAGCCGATTTTTTTTAATTTTTTTTCTAAAAATTTAACAACACCAGCATCAGTTTTTGTAACAGATGGAAAACTAATTAGCTCTTTAGCTAATTGAAGTTCATTAATTTTTTGCATTTTTATTCTCTTAAAAGATCGTTAACTGATGTTTTTGATCTCGTCTTTTCATCAACTTGTTTAATTATTACCGCACAATACAAAGATGGCGCTTGAGGATTGTTTTTATCTGGTAAGGATCCTGGAACTACTACTGAATAAGGTGGAATTTTTCCATAAGTTATTTCACCAGTTTTTCTATTAACAATTTTTGTTGATTGTCCAATATACATTCCCATACTCAGAACAGAGCCTTCTCCAACTATCACACCTTCTACTACTTCGGACATTGCTCCTAAAAAAACATTATCTTCAATAATTGTTGGTAATGCTTGAGCAGGTTCTAATACACCTCCAACGCCAGTACCAGCTGAGATATGACAATTTTTTCCAATCTGACAACAACTTCCTGCACGACTAAATGTATCCATCATTGTTCCTTCATCAATATATGCGCCAATATTTACATAACACGGCATTAAAACCGCATTCTTTCCTACAAATGATCCTTTTCTCACTGGTGAATTAGGTACCATTCTAAAACCTGCTTTTTCATGATCTTCTTTTGTCCATCCAGCTGTTTTTCCTTTGAGTAAATGAGCTTTGTCATACCAGCTACTGTATGGACCATTTAAATTTTCCATTGGATAAATTCTAAAACTTAACATTATAGCTTTTTTTAGATGCTGATGAGTAATCCATTCGCCATTGATCTTTTCAGCTACTCTTGCTTTTCCACTGTCTAAATCATCAATAATTTGATTAACAGCATCCTTTAAAGATTTATCTGAATTTTGGCTTACTTGGTCTTTATTTTCCCAAGCTTCATTTATAATTTTTTCAATACTCATAATATTTATGAGTTTTTTAATAACCTTATTTCTTTTAAAAATAAAGAAAGATTTTCTATTTTGTAATCAATATATTCTTCATCAGACTCTTTTTTCCCCCAGTATTCATCATTGATTAACCAAACTGTTTTTGCTCCTCTTTCTTTTCCAATTGATAAGTTTTTTGCAATATCTTCAATGTAAAGTGTTTCAGTTGGATCGATTTGAAATTTTTTGACCATAAGATCAAATGCTTTTGCCTCAGGTTTTGGACTGTATTCAGCATCAACAATATCAAATATACCATCAAATTGATCATCAATTCCTAAGTGAGTAGTGATATTTTTAACATGTTCTTTGCTACCATTTGTAAACACAAATTTGTTAAGATTGATATTTTCTAGTTCATTCCTTAGAGCAGTATCTTTTTCTAAAAAATCTAAGTTAATATCATGCACGTAGTCTAAAAATTCTCTTGGAGGTATATCATGATGAATCATTAAACCATTAAGGCTAGTGTTATATTTATAAAAATAATTTGTTTGTAATTCTTTTGCCACTTTTAAATCTACATTTAATTTATTTGAAATATATTGAGTCATTTTTTTACTTACTTGACCAAATACTCCTTTAAGATCACTGTATAGTACCCCATCACAATCAAATAATATATTTTTGATATTCTTTAATTCTTTCATTGTCTTATTAGGGTCCCAGAGCCCTTGTCAGAGAATATTTCCCACAAACATGA
>CACDLV010000060.1 GCA_902553675.1 uncultured Pelagibacteraceae bacterium | reverse complement strand
AAATCGTAAATAATCTTTTTCTATCGATCCTAATCTTAGTATTTTCTTTAACTATTAAAGGTAATACAATTTTGATAAACATATCTTTTCTTTTTTTTGTATTTCCTATGTTTTTGATTTCATTTGGTAAAAGACCAATATCAACTGGTTTAACTAGTTTTGAAACTCTCACATCTTTTAAATTATAATTTATTTCTCTAAATAAAGAGTCAATTTCGGAGGTAGTATATCTAACTAAGTTAATTTCAGAATTATTTTCTTCTAAAATATCATATAAAAGTTCCCGTTCATCATTTTTAAAAACTGAATCATCCTTTAAAATTTTATCTTTCCTCAAAGTTTTATTTAAAATATTTTTTGAATTATTTGTAAATTCTTTATGATTAAAATTTTTGTCGGCAAAATTTATAAATATTGGCACTACATAAAAGAATAAAATTACTGTAATAGAACTTAATGAAAACCTTAAAACTATATTGAGGCTTTTATTTTTTAAAAAACCTGATTTTTTAAATTTTGTCATAAATTATTATTGTATAGCAACAACCTCTTTTACCTCTGGTAAATAATGACATAAAAGATTTTGAACACCTTGTTTTAAAGTCATAGTTGAACTAGGACATCCTGAACAACTCCCTTGTAATTGAACTTTTACAACTCCATCTTTAAACTCCTTAAATTTTATATCTCCTCCGTCTCTAGCAACTGCAGGTCTTATTTTTTCTTCTAAAATTTTTACTATTTTTGACTCAATTTCGCTTAAATCCAAATCCTCTTCTTTTATATTCTCGTCAATTACAAACTCTTTCCCATCGGCGTAAAAATCATTTATTAAGGAAATTACAATATGTTTTATTTCGTCCCAATTAATATTATTGTTCTTGTTTACTGAAATAAAATCTTGACCTAAAAAAATACCCTCAACTCCATTTACAGACATTATATTTCTAACTAATTCATTTTGAACTTGATCTTTATTTGTGATTTCATATGGGCCGCTATTCGAAACTTTCTTACCAGGAAGAAATTTTAAAGAGTTAGGATTTGGTGTTACTTCTGTTTGAACGAACATAAATTATATATAATGAATATTTTAAAAATTAAAACTTGATAATAAATTTTTATTAAAAACCTACTATTTCTTTAATTCTTTCGATCTTTTTGGATGCAATTAGATTAGCTTTTTCAACTCCATCTAGAAGAATTTTATCTAAATAACTTTCATCTCCTAAAAGTTTTTTTATCTCATTAGAAATAGGTTCAATTTTATTCACAAGTTCTTCAGCTAATTGTTCTTTAAATTCTGAAAAGTTTTTACCTGCAAAATTTTTTACTGAGTTTTCTAATGTAGAATTTGTTAAACTTGAATATATTCCTAAAAGATTCTTTGCTTCTAATCTTTCATCAAGCTCTTTTAAGTCTTGCGGCATAGGCAAAGGATCAGTTTTTGCTTTTTTAATTTTATTGATTATTTGATCTTTGTTATCTGTTAAATTTATTCTACTTAAATCTGATAACTCTGATTTACTCATTTTTTTTGAACCATCTTTTAAACTCATTATTCTTGAAAATTCTTTTTGAATTAAAGGTTCAGGAACTTGAAGAAAATTTTCTACTTCAAAATCGTTATTAAATTTTTGAGCTATATCTCTACATAACTCCAAATGTTGCTTTTGATCATCACCTACTGGAACATGAGTAGCATCATATAAAAGAATATCAGCTGCCATTAAAACTGGATAAGAGTACAATCCTATGCTGGCTTTTTCTTTATCTTTACCAGCTTTCTCCTTAAATTGAGTCATTCTATTCAACCAGCCCATTCTAGCAACACAGCTTAATATCCATGCTCCTTCTGAATGAGCAGCCACTCTAGATTGATTAAAAATTATACTTTTTTTTGAATCTATTCCGCTTGCTATAAAAGTTGCAACAGTTTCCCGGATATTATTTTTTAATTCTTTAGGATCTTGCCTTACTGTAATGGCATGTAGATCAACTACACAAAAAATACATTTATTATCTTTATCGTTATTTAAGTCTACAAAGTTTTTTATGGCACCTAAATAATTTCCAAGATGAAGATTACCTGTAGGCTGAACACCAGAGAATATTTTTTTACCCATAAAATTAATACTTTAATTTAATATCATTCATTTGAAAAGCTTTGATGAAGTAACACACGATTAAATAAAACAATAATCCCAATATAACAGATAAAACTAAATAAAAAGATTTAATTGATTGATTAAATGCTAATTCGTTTTGAAAAAAATTTAACATAAAGTTAAAAAATAAACCCATCATAATTGATGCAAAAATTATTTTAATAAATTTAATAAAAAATAATTTATTGAAATAAAATAATTGTCGATTTTTTAAAAATAAAAATAGCAATATTGAATTAAACCAAGA
>CACDLV010000059.1 GCA_902553675.1 uncultured Pelagibacteraceae bacterium | reverse complement strand
TTCCTGTGGAAAAAAAAATATTTATTAAAGCAAGAAATAAAAAAAAATTATATAAAAGCCTTAATTTATAATGTTGGGAAATAAATCTCATAAAACATATTAATGAATAAAAAAAAATTTACCTATAAAAAAAGTGGAGTTAACATCAAAGCTGCTGACAAATTTGTTGATTTCATTTCTACTGTTTCAACAAAAAAAAGAGGCAAAAAAAAGTTTTCTAATATAGGGGGCTTTGGTTCAATTACGAACATACCAAATAACATTAAAAAACCTAAAATTGTAGCCTGTACTGATGGTGTGGGAACTAAAATTGAAATTGCTAACACCTTAAATAAATTTGATACTATTGGAATTGACCTGGTCGCTATGAGTGTAAACGATTTAATCGTTCAAGGGGCTAAGCCGTTACTATTTTTAGATTATATATCTATAAATAAAATTGATCTGAAAAAACTTAAAGCGATAATAAAAGGGATTAAAAAAGGTTGTAATCAATCAGAGTGCGAACTCGTCGGTGGAGAAACTGCTGAAATGCCTGGTACCTACGAAAAAGATAAATTTGATATTGCAGGTTTTGCTGTAGGAGTTGTTGGAAAAAATAAAATTTTAAATAAAAATAAAATAAAAAAAAATAATCTTATAATAGCGATCCCTTCCAGTGGTTTACATTCTAATGGATATTCTCTTGTGAGATATTTATTAAAACAAAAAAAAATAAATATTAAAAAAAATAAATTTTTAAAGTCTGAGCTTTTAAAACCTACCAAGATATATGTTAAAGAAATAATGAATTTAATAAACAATAACTTGATAAATGGTTGTGCAAATATAACTGGTGGAGGTTTATCTGATAATATTAAAAGAATTATACCAGATAAACTTTCTGCTAATATAAATTTAGATCAAGTTAAAACTTCTAAAATATTTAGTTGGCTTAAAAATAATGGAATTTCAGATAAAGAAATGCTCAAAACATTTAATTGTGGAGTAGGTTTCTGTCTAATAATAGAGAGTAAAAATTTAAATAAAATAGAAAAATTTTTTTCAAAAGAATACAAGCCATATGTAATTGGAAAAATTTCTGAGGATAAAAACAAAGTTATATTAAATGGTTCCATCAACTGGTTACAATAAAATTAGAACAGCTGTACTTATCTCAGGCAGAGGAAGTAATCTTAAATCTCTCATTAAATTTTCGAGATCCTCTCAATCACCTATATCGATTGATTTTGTTATTTCAAACAAGTCCAAAGCAGATGGTTTAAATTACGCTAAAAAATTTAAAATAAAAAAAAAGATTTTAAATTTTAAAAATAAAAATTTAAGTGAAAAAAAGTTACTTTCTATTTTAAAAATTAACAATATTAATATGATTTGTCTTGCTGGATTTATGAAAATTTTATCAAAGAATTTTATTAAAAAATTTAAAGGAAAAATATTAAATATACACCCTTCCTTATTACCAAAGTATAAAGGATTGAATACTCACAAAAGAGTATTAAATAATAAGGAGAAATACTCAGGATGTACTGTTCATTTTGTAAATTCTAGATTGGATTCTGGAAAAATTATTCTACAAAAGAAAGTCAAAATTTCAAAAAAAGAAACTGTAGCTTCTCTATCTAAAAAAATTTTAGTACAAGAACATAAATTGTATCCAAAGGCTATATTAAAAGTTTTTAATCTTTAAAGAAAAAATCTATTTCAATTTTAGCATTTTCAACACTATCTGATCCATGCACAGAATTTTTATCTATTGAAATTCCATATTTTTTTCTAATAGTGCCTTCTTCTGCATCTTTTGGATTTGTGGCACCCATTAATTCTCTATTTCCTAAAACTGCATTCTCTTTTTCAAGAACTATTACAACAATTGGGCCTGAAGAAAGATAATCACACAAATCACTATAAAATGGCTTAGTTTGGTGCACTTTATAAAATTTTTCTGCTTCTGATTTTTCTATTTTAATTTTTTTTTCTTTTAAAATTGTAAACCCATTACTTTTAAACATTTCTTTAATTTCGTTTTCCAGATTTCTCTCCACTGCATCTGGTTTTATAATTGATAAAGTTTGTTCTAAATTACTCATAATGATCCTCTATTAGCTTGTTTAATAATCTCACTCCATAACCTGTTGCACCACCGGAATTTAATGCTCCACCATATTTTGAAAAAGCCATTCCAGCTATATCTAAATGTGCCCAAGGTGTTTTATTTAATATAAATCTTTGTAAAAATTGAGCAGCAGTTGTTGATCCTGCCCCCCCAACATAATTAATATTTTGCATATCTGCATTTTTAGAATCTATTAACTTATCAAAATTTTTATTGAGAGGCATCCTCCAAACTTTTTCCTCTACTTTCTCCCCAGCATTAATTAATTGTTTCGATAAATTATCATCATTTGAAAATAATCC
>CACDLV010000058.1 GCA_902553675.1 uncultured Pelagibacteraceae bacterium | reverse complement strand
TTAATCGCAGTTTTAACATCTGAGTATTTATCAAATATTTTACTAGCAGAGGTTATGATCTTACTAATATTTTCAATTTGCTTCTTTTCACTTTTGATTTGCTCAAAAACCTTAATCATATTTAACAGCTCAGTAGGAGACGATAAAATAAAGTTTGCTTTAAGAGCCTCTGTTTGAAGAGTTTTATCAGCATCAAGCGTTACAGAATATAAACTTGATGCTGGGAAAAAAACAATAACAGACTGTAAAGATTTTATTCCATATAGTTTGTTATAATTTTTCTTAGCTAAACCTTTTGGTCCAAACAAGTGATTTCTAACTGATGCTTGATGATCTTTAAGATATTGTTTTTTTCGATTTTCATCTTTTTCATTAATATATTTTGTCCAATGAGTTAAAGACATTTTAGCATCAATGATATAATTTCTCTCTGGAAATTTTACAAGCATATCAGGAATTACATCTTTCTCTTCATTACCATCAATGTCATAAGTCGTTTGTTTTTTTTGCGGAAAAAAATCTCTATCCTTTACAAGATTTGCACTTTCTAAAAGATTTTCTAAAATTTCTTGATTAAATTTTCCTTGATATGTGATGTTAGTTGTGAGTTTTTCCCACCAATTTGTATGCCGTGCTATTGCTTCATCATGTTTGTTAATTGCTTTTTCAGAAATTGACTTGTATTCACCTACTCCTTCTACGATACCATCAACTTTTTTATAAAGATTTGTTACCTCTACTTTTTTATCTTCAAGTTGTTTTGTTAAGTCTTTTTTTGCTTCCTCTGCTGCTTTTATCTCTGCCTCCCTTGTAGCTAAATCTATTTGAGATTTTTTTAATTCTTCTTCTTTTAATTTTAGTTCATCTGTTGATGCCTGATTGTTTTTTGGTTTTAGTAACAAAAACCAAACAATACCAAATGCTACAAATCCTACTATTACTCCTAAAATTGCTTCCATAATTTAATTTAACTTTTTATCATATCTAGTAGTAGATAATTATTAAACTTAATAGTACAAGATATCATTTGATTCATCATGAAATGGAATAAAAAATATGATTATCCTACATCCTCAAGAGCAACTGTAGATGGAATTAGAAGATATCTTTTAGGGGAGAAAAAGTTACCAAGTGTTACCTCAATACTTGATGCAACAAAATCAGAGGAAGATAAGGCTGCTCTCGCTAATTGGCGTGAAAGAACAGGTCAAAAAGAAGCTGAAGAGATAACAAAAGCAGCAAGTAGCAGGGGATCTCAAATGCACAATTATTTAGAGACCTATTTGCTTGGAAGAGAAAATTTAAGCTTTTTTGAAGACAATGAACAATACAAATTAATGGCTAAAGAAATCATAGAAAAAGGTCTAAAAAATAGATTAGATGAAATTTGGGGTGTTGAATGTACACTTTATTACCCAGATAAGTATGCAGGAACCGCTGATTGTGTTGGAGTGTATGAGGGCAAGGAAACAATAATTGATTTTAAACAAAGTAATAAACCAAAAAAAGCTGAGTATATTGACTCATGGCTTCTTCAAACAAGCGCATATTCTTTGGCACATAATATTGTTTATAACTCACATATCACTTCTTGTGTAATTCTTGTTTGCACAGTAGATAAATTATTCCAAGAATTTAAAATTCAAGGCCATGATTTAGTTATTTATCAAAATTTGTTTTTGGGTAGATTAAAAAAATTTAATGAGCTTTCAAATATAATTTAGGATTTTATGGACAAAATAGTAATTTACGATACAGAAACAACTAATAGCACCATTTGGGGCTCAATAATTGAAGTAGGTGCTGTAGTTGTTGATAAAAATTTAAAAGAAATTGGCAAGCTTAATATTCGTGGCAGAATGCCTGAAGGTGAGGTTCCAAGTGCAAAGGCTTTATTAGTTAACTCTACTAGTATTGATTTACTTACAAAAGGTAATTATTCCCATTATGATTTTTTAGGTGCGGTAGAAAACTTTTTTTCTAAAGCTGCCCCAGCATTGTTTATGGGATGGAGCAACTTAAATTTTGATAGAAGAATGTTTCATTTTAATTTTTTTAAAGGAAATAGATATCCTTACATTACACATTCATCACCCAATAAAGAACATGATGGTTTACATGTTGCAAGAGTAGCTCAAACCTTAAATCCTGAAACATTAAAGACAGAATTGACAGAAGCTGGTAATGAAAGTCTTGCTTTAGAAGGTTTAGCCAGACAACAAGGGTTTGATACATCTCAACAACACACAGCTTATCATGATGCATTTACAAGTTTAAAAATTCTTAGAATTATTAAAGATAAACATAAAGAAAATTGGGAAAATTTTTTAAGCACATCCACAAAAAGTAGTGTTGAGTCTATTCTTAAAAGTGAGGGCATTTATTCAATTTTTGAAAATGTTAAGGGAAAAAATATGATGTATCTTGTTTCCACATTACATCCTGAGCATTGTTTCCATCCAGCTTACGCTTCCTGGGGATATTTATGGGATTTGAGAAGAAACCCTGAGCCGTTACTTAACTTGTCAATAAATGATCTTAAAGTTTATTTAAAAAAGTTTAGTCCAAAAGCAACTAGAGTAATTAAAACAAATAAAGCCCCTGTCGTTTTAGATAAAAAATTTGCATTAAAGGAAAAAGCATATGCAGACTTAGATTTAGAAACAATTCA
>CACDLV010000057.1 GCA_902553675.1 uncultured Pelagibacteraceae bacterium | reverse complement strand
GGAACCTAATTTAGTAATTGAATATTATTCTAGATAATTAGCTTTTAGATTTAAAATTTATATTTTTACTTTCAAAAAGTTTTGTTAATTCACCGCTTTCATACATTTCTTTAACAATGTCGCATCCACCTATAAATTCATTTTTAACATAAAGCTGAGGGATTGTTGGCCAATCACTAAAAACTTTAATACCTTCTCTTAAATTTTGATTTTCTAACACATTTATACCTTTGAAGTTAACTTCAAGAATTTTTAATATATTTGATGTAGCCATTGAAAATCCACATTGTGGAGCATCAGGTGTACCTTTCATAAACAAGCATACTTCGTTGTTTTCAATTTCATTTTTAATTAAATCATTTGTTTGTTGATCCATTTTAGCTCTCCTTTGTTTTAATTGCTAATGCATGTAATTCATTACCCATTCTACCTTTTAGAGAATTATAAACCATTTTATGTTGTTCAATTTTACTTTTTCCAGAAAATTGAGATGAAGTAACTGTTGCTGAATAATGATTTCCATCACCAGCTAAATCTTGTATCTCAACTATAGCATCTGGCATTGCATCTTTTATAAAATTCTCAATTTCTTTAAATCCATCGCCATTATTTACTCATATAGTTTGAAAGCCAACTTTTATTCGAAGTTGACAATTCGTCAATTGTAACTTTTGTCTTATCGTTAATATATAGCTCATTTTCACTAATTGTACCAAGTTCATCAAAATGGACCGCATTTTTATTCAATATATCAGCTACTTTTTTAAAATCTTTTTTGTTTATTTCTAAAATATATCTACCCTGATCTTCAGCGAATAAGTATTCTATTTCATTAATTAGATATTTAGGTTTTTTAATTTTTATCCCTTTTTTTCCTTTAATGCACATCTTTGCTACTGCAGTAATTATACCACCTAAAGAAACATCGTGAGCACTTTTTATTAAATTATTATCAATCAATTTGAGTAATGTTTCTCCATTATTTTTTTCATTAAATAAATTTATCTCTGGTGGAGGTCCATTTTTCTCATCTAAAATAGTTCTTGCAAATAAACTTTGATCAATATGTCCTTCAGTTTTTCCAATTACTAAAACTAAATTATCAAATTCTTTAAATTCCATAGTGATCATATGCTTATAATCTTTGATTAACCCAACCCCACCAATTGCAGGCGTAGGTTTTATACCCTCATCTTTTGTTTGGTTATAGAAAGATACATTTCCAGAAACTACTGGGAACTTTAAATATTCACTTGCTTCACCAATACCTTGAACACATTCAACAAACTCACCCATGTTTTCTTCATTTTCAGGACTTCCAAAATTTAAACAATTAGTTATAGCAATTGGTTTAGCACCAACAGATATAAGATTTCTGAAACTTTCACAAACCACTTGTTTTCCACCTGTTAGAGGATGGGCCCAACAATAAACTGCAGAAGAGTCTACAGAAGCAGCTACAGCTTTATCCGTTCCATGAACTCTTACAACACCTGCATCCCCACCAGGTTTTTGTATTGTATCTCCCATGACTGTATGATCATACTGTTGCCAAATCCATTCTTTGCTACATATATTTGGGTTGGCTAAAATTTTCTTTAATACATCAATAATTTTTAAATGTTTAATATCTTCTTTTTTAATCTTATTTTTTTTAGGAAGTTTTGCTTTTTTCCATTTACGATCATACATAGGAGAGTTTTCAACCAATGTATTAACAGGAATATCAGCAACTTTTTCCTCATCAAAATAAAGTTCTATTTTTTTTGACTTAGTCGTTTTTCCAATCACTGCAAAATCTAGATTCCATTTATCAAATATTTTTTTTGCTTGTTCTTCTTTACCGTTTTCTAAAACAATCAACATTCTTTCTTGGCTCTCGGAAAGCATAATTTCGTAAGGTGTCATCTTGGCTTCTCTACAAGGTACTTTGTTTAAATTAATTTCTATTCCTAGGTTTCCTTTTGAAGCCATTTCAATACTTGAAGAAGTTAATCCAGCAGCGCCCATATCTTGAATCGCTATAATGGAGTCTCCTGCCATTAGCTCTAAACATGCTTCAAGTAAAAGTTTTTCTGTAAAAGGATCTCCAACTTGAACTGTTGGTTTTTTTTCCTCAATTTTTTCATCAAAACTAGCTGAGGCCATACTTGCACCATGTATGCCGTCTCTTCCAGTTTTAGACCCAACATAAATAACTGGTTTATTTAACCCTGTAGCTTTAGAGTAAAAGATCTTATCTTTTTTGACCAATCCTAATGTCATAGCGTTTACCAAAATATTTCCATTATAGGAGCTATCAAAACTTGTTTGACCAGCGATTGTAGGAACACCCATACAGTTGCCATAACCACCTATGCCATGAACCACACCTCTTAATAAATTTTTTGTTTTTTTATGTTGTGGTGATCCAAAATGGATGGAGTTCAAGTTAGCTATTGGTCTTGCACCCATTGTAAATACATCACGCATTATGCCACCAACACCAGTTGCAGCACCTTGATAAGGTTCAATAAATGAAGGGTGATTATGACTTTCTATTTTAAAAACTATTGCATCATTATCCTCAATATCGATAACACCTGCATTTTCTCCAGGACCTTGAATAACTTTCTTTCCTTTAGTAGGTAGTTTTTTTAAATGCAATCTTGAAGATTTATAAGAGCAATGTT
>CACDLV010000056.1 GCA_902553675.1 uncultured Pelagibacteraceae bacterium | reverse complement strand
TGATTCGAGTTACAGTTGTGTTACAAAAAAGGTTTTTTTAATGGCCCCACTATTAAAATATAAGAGTATATTCATATCTGATGTACATCTTGGTACTAAAGGTTGTCAAGCAGGCAAGCTTCTAGAGTTTTTTAAAAATTCAAGATCTGAAAATCTTTATTTGGTTGGAGACATAATCGATGTTTGGGCTATGCAAAAGAGTTTCTATTGGCCTCAAGAGCACAATGATGTCATTCAAAAAATATTAAGAAAAGCAAGGCACGGGACAAAAGTATTTTACATTATTGGTAATCATGACGAGGTGTTTAGAAAATTTATCCCAATGCACTTGGGTGATATTAAAATTGTAAATAGAGTTATTCATGAAACACAGTTAGGAAAAAAATATCTAGTTGTTCATGGTGATGCTTGGGACGGAGTAATGAAACATGCAAAATGGCTATCTAAATTAGGAGCTATTGCATATGAATTATTACTTAAAATTAATATTATTATAAATTTCTTTAGAAAGTTGAGAGGTAAAGACTATTGGTCTTTGGCAAAATTTTTAAAATATAAGGTAAAAAATGCTGTCAAATATATAGGTGAATATGAAAACACACTTTCAAAATATGCAAAAAGAAAAAAATTTGATGGAATAATCTGTGGTCACATCCATCACGCTGAAAATTTAAACCTTGATGGTGTGAATTATTTGAATTGTGGTGATTGGGTTGAGTCTTGTACAGCATTAACAGAAAAATATGATGGAACTTTTGAGATAATTTATTGGGATAAAAAAAGAAAAGAATATATTTCAGAAAATATTGATAAAGACAAGTTCACTTCTTTCAAAAAAGCATCCTAAAAAATGAAAATATTAATAGTTACTGATGCTTATTACCCGCAAGTTAATGGTGTAGTAAGAACTCTCCATCAAACAGGTGAAATACTTAAATCACAAGGTCACACTATTGAATATATTACACCTCAACAATTTCTGACTGTACCTATGCCCAAATATAATGAAATTAGATTATCTTTAAATGTTTGGCCTCGTGTAAGTAATTTAATCAATTCAATTAAACCTGATGCAATACACATTGCAACAGAAGGGCCTCTTGGTTTTATGGCAAGAAGACATTGTATTAAAAAAGGTTTAAAGTTTACAACGAGTTTTCATACAAGATTTGATAAATATATGAAACTTTATATGCCTATCATTCCAGCTAAATGGTCAGAGAAATTTTTATGCAATTTTCATAATAAAGCTGAAAGAATTTTAGTGACAACAGAATCTATGCGTGAGGAGCTAATTGCATTAGGTGTTGATAATAATAAAATGGTTACATGGACTAGGGGAGGTAATCATGGTGCGTTTAAAAATCCCATTAAGAGAGACTTACCTTATAAAAGACCTATATGGATATATGTTGGTAGGATTGCAGTTGAAAAAAATATTAAAGCATTTTTAGATCTCGATCTTGAAGGTACTAAAGTTATTATTGGAAAAGGTCCAGATTTGAACAATTTGAAAAAAAAATTTCCAAATGATATTTTTTTAGGAGAAAAGACTAATGGAGAATTAGCATCTCATTTTGCATCATCAGACGTTTTTGTTTTTCCTAGTAAAACTGATACATTTGGTATTGTTGTTTTGGAATCATTAAATTGTGGTACACCAGTTGCAGCTTATCCAGTGCCAGGACCTAAAGATATATTAGGTGGAACTAATATTGATACTTTAGATGATGATTTGAAGGCTTCTGCTTTAAAAGCTTTGAAGGTAAGTCGCCAAGATTGTCTTGATTTTGCAAAAAAATATTCATGGGAAGAAACAGCAAAAATATTTTTTGAAAATATTTCACCTAATTATTAAAGACAATATTCATTACATTTGTTAAAACATATCCATGTTTTGGACAGAGTTGATACTCATAGTTGTAATAATTATTTTATTATATTTTTTATTTAAAAAAAATATTAAGCCAGAAAATACAGCTCCAGTTGTAAATAAGACCAATAAAGATGATTTAGGGAAGAGAGTAATTATTGAAGAATTAGAAGATCAATTTTTTGCTTTAGATAAATATAACTTAATCAAATATCTTAACAAAAGTGCAAAACAACGTTTTGGCGAAAACTTAATTGATAAAAATATTTCAAGTGTAATAAGAGATACAAAATTATTAGAAACAATTGATGAAGCTATTAAGGACCAAACCACAAAAAATGTTAATGTAGAAATCAATTTACCATCTTATCAGCTTTACAAAATTTACGTTATTCCTGGTCCTACTCATTTGTTTCCAGAAATAGACTCGGTTGTATTATTTCTAAAAGATTTTACAGAAATAACAAAAGCACAAAAATTAAAAACTGATTTTGTTGCTAATGTGAGTCACGAATTAAGAACACCTTTAGTTTCAATTAAAGGCTCTTTAGATACTATTCTTGGACCAGCTTCAAAAGACCAAGAGGGTCAAAAAAAATTTATGTCTATCATGTCTGATCAAGTATTGAGAATGGAAAACTTAATCAATGATTTATTGATTTTAAGCAGAATTGAGCTTGAAGAACACATTAAACCAAATAAAATCATTAATCTAAATGATATTTTTAAAAATATTAAAAGTAACTTTGAATTAATTCTTAAAAAAAAGAAAATTAATTTACATCTTGAACTTATTGAACCAACTTTAGTTTTTGGTGATAATGATAAATTGTTAACTGTATTTTCAAATTTAATTGATAATTCAATTAAATATTCTCAAGGTGGAAAAAATATATATGTCAAAAGTCAAAATAGTGAAGGTAAATT
>CACDLV010000055.1 GCA_902553675.1 uncultured Pelagibacteraceae bacterium | reverse complement strand
TTTTTTATTCTCTCTGCATGAAATGTGATTGGATTTGGATCAGCTGCAGCTTCATCTAAAATTCTTAATAACAATCTTTTTTGATCTTTATCGTGAGGTATTATTGATAAAATTTCTTCTTCTTCCTCAATTGAAAAATGGCCATCTGCCTTACATAGCTTAGCTGCAAGAGTTAAAACACCAATGATACATATAGTTTGTTTGCTTTCTTTTCTGTATTTTTCCCACATACAAGTTCCTGATTTCTCTAAACTAACCACATTTTGAAAAGAATGAATACTCATAAATTAATTATAATTGTAGCCCTTCCTTAGCATGCAGTTCTGAAATACAGCCTCGTATTGAGTTAATTCATTAATAACAATATTGAATTCTTCCGGTGCACACATTAATGGATTTTTACAAATATAACCTGGATGCTTTGATCGTGCTAAAGACTTACAATACATGGTATCATGATTTAGATTTGAATTGTCACCATCTCTACTTGTATATGTACCAGTTGCACAACCAGTTAATAAAATTAAAAACATTATTGTAATTATTTTTTTCATATTTCTAATTTAATTTTTTTATTTTTAATTACTTGTCCAAGATAAGATTATTTTTTGGACAGATTATTTGTCCAAAATATTTTTTAAAGATGGACAAGCTATTTCAATATAATCATCTAAATATGAGTCATGACAAACAACAAGAAAAGGAGAAAAAAAATGAGTAAAGTAAAAACAAGAGCAGAAAATAACTTTTCTGTATTGCAGATATTAGGAAGTTTATTTTTGATATTTGCAGTTGCAGACTTTGCGTTATCTTGGATGGGTGTAAATCTTACTCCATTTATGGGTTCTGCATCTAGATTCTCACCTATTATCTTTGGTGTGATTGGATCAATATTATTAAACTTTAAGAAGGAGGATGGCTAATCTTTTATTAATCTCCCCTACAACTTAGGGGAGATAGAGAATAAATTATGAAACTTATCTTTTCTTCAATTTCAAGATTGTTTTTTTCTTATAGTAAATTTTTTGCTAGTTTATTTTTGTTAAGTGGAATTAGCTCTTTTGCATATGCATCAGATCAACCAACATATTTGAAATGTAATGATAAATATTACAAACTTACAGGAGTAGAAATGAGGAGTAGCTACAATGTAAGAACAAAAAAATTTAAATATACATCTGAAATATTAAGTTACACAAATGATTATATTAAATTTGATTGGAATAACTTATATGGTGGTTGGACGATTGATAGAAATACTGGCGAGTTTAAAACCCCTAAAGATAAATTGGTTTGCGTTATGAATAAAATTTCATTGAACGATCTACCTAAGTTAAATGATGATGGGAAATTATTTTGATGATAGAAACTCTAGTAATTATTGAACTGACACTTATAGTCTTATCTTTATTAAATAATTAAAATGAAAAAAATTTTTATTTTATTTCTTATATTTTTAAACGGATGTGCAAATAGTAATACTGAAAGTAAAATAAATATTATAGAAAAACAAAGGAATAAAGATATTGCTACTTGTAAGCATTATGGTTTTCAGAAGGATACTATAGAATTCAGTAACTGCCTCATGAAATTGGATCAGAAAAGAAATGAAATTTTAATGACTAGAAAAATACTTAGATGTCAAAATGTTAGAAGAGATAACGCTAATAGCGGAGTCACAGGTTTTTGGGGCGGTGTATTAATGGGTTTAAGAGAAAATTTAGCTTGTGATTAAATTAATACAAATTTTTATAATAATAATTTTTCTTGGTGCTTGTGACAATATTCAAAAAAACAATCCAAATGTTAAAAAATCATCAACCAATATTTGTCATGAAAAAGGATCTCAATATTATAAACAAACAAAGAAATTTGAGAGTTTTAATTCAATTAAGAATTGTCTTAATTCTGGAGGAAGACTGCCAAGATAAATATTAAGAAATGTTTAAATCTTGGAAATTTTTATGTAATATTTATTATGCAATATTTAAAAAATATAATTATTGCCTTAACCATTTTAGTGGGTTTAATCACTTTTGCCCAATCAGAAACTTCTTGGATCAAAAAAAAAGATAAAACAGAAACTGTCAAAAAAGTAGATAAGAAAGAAACTACCTCTTGGATAAAAAAGAAAGAAGTTAATGAAAATAAAAAAAAGGTAAAAGAAAAAATTAAAGAATCTAAATCTTGGATTACAAAAAAAAGTAAAGAAAAAGTAAAAGATATTAAAGCCAAATTAAAAAGGCATAAAAAAATAGAAGATTTACCAAACGCAGATTTTTATTTTGCTGCGATTATTAAACCAATAGATAATGAAGAGCCTAAGTATGTTTATGGTTACGTTAAATCTGACAAGAATTCTGAGCTTATAGAGTCAGGCGGTAAATCATTTTATAGTTTAAGTAATGGAATAGCTTATTTTGAAAATAAAAAAAATAGATGTGAAGTTAACAGTTTATTAACTGCAAGAAGATCTGGATTATCTGGTGACGTTGTCCTTAATTGTAAAGGAAATTTAGAAATGTCAGGAGGTTTTGTTCAAGTTGGTTCAATTGGAAGAGGATTTGGTGAAACAAGTGATGGAAATATTGTGGAATTTGAATTTTTTAATAATAAACGTGCTGCTGTAGCTAAACTCGATGACTATAAAAATGATGGCGACAATATAATTGTGGATGGTGGTCCTAATAATACTGATCCCAAATTTGATCTAAATCCAAGTGGAAAATATTATGCTTTGTTAATTGGTAATTCGAGTTATGCAAATTGGACAAAGTTAACTTCCCCAATCAATGATGTAAATGAAATAGGTAAAATTTTAAGAAATAAGTATGAATTTGAAAAAGTTTTTATGGTCAAAGATGGAAATAGAAAAGAAATATTTAAAAAATTAAAAAAATTATCTGAAATAACAACA
>CACDLV010000054.1 GCA_902553675.1 uncultured Pelagibacteraceae bacterium | reverse complement strand
AATTTACCAATCCAATAATTGCAAACCACTTCCAATCTTTTGAGAATGCTTCAATTTTTATATTTTTATAAAAACATAAAATTAAAACTGGTATAGCTCCTAAAAAAGATCTTAAAAAACCTATTGTAATAGGTCCAAATGAGTATGTGGCAATTTTTATATTAAAAAAAGCAGACGCCCAAATTAATGACAACAATGTTAACAACAAATAATCAACTAATTGCGGTTTTCTCATTCTGTTATTTCCTTTATCTCACCAGAGGTTAAGGCAATTAAATTTTTAAAATTTATTTCGAAAACTGCATTAGGATGACCTGCGGCTGCAAAAATAGAAGAAAATCTATTTAAAGTTTCATCAATTAAAATTTTTATTTTTGTTAAATGTCCTGTTGGAGATACTCCACCAATTGTATATCCAGTAATTTTTTTAACATCTTCTGGGTTAGCCATTGAAACATCTTTCTCATCTAAAATTTTTTTTAATTTATTTAATGAACACCTTTTATCTCCAGAAACTAAACATAAAACAAAACTATCCCCTGCTTTAAAAAGTAAGCTTTTGACAATTGCCCCTACTTTGCAACCTAAAGCTGTAGCTGCATCGTTAGCTGTTCTGGCAGTTTGCTCTAAAACAATCACTTTAAGATTTGGATTAAATTGTTTCAGTGATTTCTCTGCTCTTAAAACTGGCTCTTTATTTAATATTGAATTCACAGGTTAAATATATTTATTATTTTAGTGACTAATTACACTACTTATGTGAAAATTGCATAGGTGTTATTTATTAAATAAGCAATATTTTTAAGTATTTTTTTGCTAATTAGGCCAAACAAAATTACATAGGAGACAAAATGAGTGCAGCAAACGTATTAAAATTTATCAAAGAAAAAGAAGCAGAATTTGTGGATCTAAGATTCACTGATCCAAGAGGAAAACTTCAACACTTAACAATGGATGCTTCAATAGTTGATGAAGGTATGTTGAATGAGGGAGTCTTTTTTGACGGTTCATCTATTGCTGGCTGGAAAGCAATTAACGAGTCTGACATGATTTTAAAACCTGATACTGCAAGAATGTTCATGGATCCTTTTACGTCTCATAATACTGTGGTTTTGTTTTGTGATATTCTAGACGCAATTAAAAAAGATCCTTATGAAAGAGATCCAAGAGGTGTTGCTAAAAAAGCTGAAGAATATTTAAAAGCTTCAGGTATTGGTGATAAAGCCTTTTTTGGACCTGAACCAGAATTTTTTGTGTTTGACGATGTAAGAATCAAAAATGATATGAATGAGTGTGGATTTAAATTAGATAGTAAAGAAGGTCCTTATAACTCGGGTAAAGAATATGAAAATGGAAATATGGGTCATAGACCTCAAATTAAAGGAGGATACTTCCCAGTGCCACCAGTTGATAGTGAACAAGATATGCGTGGTGAGTATCTTAAAAATTTGAAAGAAGTTGGTATTAAAGTTGAAAAGCACCACCATGAAGTTGCTCCTAGTCAGCACGAACTTGGAATGTACTTTGGAACTTTAGTAAACCAAGCTGATAACGTTCAATTATATAAATATGTTGTTCAAATGGTTACACATTCATTTGGAAAAACAGCAACTTTTATGCCAAAGCCAGTTGCTGGTGATAATGGTTCGGGAATGCACATCCATCAATCTATTTGGAAAGGTGATACGCCGGTATTTTCAGGTGATGCATATTCTGGATTAAGTGAAACTGCATTACATTATATTGGTGGAATTCTAAAACACGCTAAAGCGATTAATGCATTTGCTAACTCTACAACAAACAGTTACAAAAGATTAATTCCTGGTTTTGAAGCTCCAGTTCTTCTTGCGTATTCAGCAAGAAATAGATCTGCTTCTTGTAGAATACCTATCACATTAAGTAAAAAAGGTGCAAGATGTGAGATTAGATTTCCAGATGCTGCAGGAAACCCGTATTTAACTTTCGCTGCTATGTTAATGGCTGGAATTGATGGAATTAAAAATAAAATTCATCCAGGTGAGTCTTTTGATAAAGATTTATATGAATTACCACCTGAAGAAGTCAAAGCTATCCCAACAGTTTGTGGTTCATTAAGAGAAGCGATGGAAAGTTTAGATAAAGATAGAGAGTTTTTAACTCAGGGTGGAGTCTTTACTGATGATCAAATTGATGCTTACATTGCTTTGAAGTTTGAAGAAATTCACAAATTTGAACATGCACCTCATCCTGTAGAGTTTGAGATGTATTACAGTAGTTAATAAATTTAATTACTGTCTAGTTGTTGCAATTGTATCTTTGTTAACACCTTTTTTGACAACGTAATCTTGTGTTCCGTTAGCACCGGTCTCTACTTCTTTACGTAGTTCTTTAAAGAATGTTTTTTCTTTTAAAGAGTCCTTCAAGTTTTTAACAAGATTTTTAAACTCAAATTTGTTCATGTAGAATCTATACATCAGATATGCATATAATGCAATACAGATATGCAATTAATGGGATAATACAACTTATGATATTTTAAAGGACTCTCCGCAGCCACAACGCTCAGTTTCATTGGGATTATTAAACACAAATGAAGAGGACAATTCCTCCTTTTTGTAATCCATTTCAGTACCAAGCAGATACATAATAGCAGCTGAATCAACGAATACTTTCACACCCTTATCCTGAATAACTTCATCGTTAGGATTTAACTCTTTTGTATACTCCATTACATAAGACATCCCTGCACAACCACCTGATTTAACTGATACTCTAACACCAATAGAATCTTTTTCAGCATTAGACATTATCTCTTTTATTCTTAAAGCTGCGTTATCACTTAATTTAATTATTGGGTTCATTACAAATTCAATTCCAATTTTGCTGCCTCTGACATCATATCTTTATTCCAGGGAGGATCCCAAACTAATTCAAGATCTACATCCTCTATACCTTCTACCTGCATTGCACCCTCTTTAACTTCTTTTGGCAAACTTTCTGCAACTGGACAGTTTGGAGTTGTCAAAGTCATTTTAATAATAGCAAACTTTTCATCTTTTACTTTAATATCATAAATTAAACCCAATTCGTAGATATTTACAGGTAACTCAGGATCATAAATTTTTCTTATTTCCTCAATTATTTGTTCTTTTTTTGACATAATTTAATTCTCAGTTTTTACTTCTTCCGTTTTTTCATCAAAAGCAGAAACCATTGTATGCCAAGATAAAGTTGCACACTTAACTCTCATTGGATATTGCTTAACACCAGATAAACA
>CACDLV010000053.1 GCA_902553675.1 uncultured Pelagibacteraceae bacterium | reverse complement strand
TTGATAATTTGCTCTGCTTTGTAAAGTCTACAAAATTAGCCTTACCATTTTTATTTACATAACTATCTGGATCTTCTTTATCTGGCAGAAATAAAAATGAAATTTGTTTTTCAGGTTTCAGTTCCTTTATTGAACTTTCAGCTGCTCTAACAGCAGCTTTATATCCACTTTCATCACCATCAAAACAAATTATGATATCATCAAAAAATTGGTTTAAAGTTAAAATTTGCTTTTCAGTTAAAGACGTACCAAGATTTGCTACTGCATTATCAATTCCATTTTTGCTGAGACCTACAACATCCATATATCCTTCCACCAGGTAAATGTGATCGATTTTATTAGAAAGTTTTCTCGCTAAATCTAAATTATATAAATTTGACCCTTTTTTAAAAAAATTTGTTTCAGGCGAATTTATATATTTTGCTAAATAATCTAAATTTTCAATTATTCTTCCACCTAAAGCAATTGGTTGACCTGAAATATTATTGATTGGAAATATTAATCGACCTCTAAATCTTTCGACATAAATTTTTTTTTTTTCGTCTAAATAGAATAAACCAGTTTCTACTAAAGTTTCTTCACTATAATCTTTTTTTAATTTTTCAAAAAAATTTGGATTTTTTTCTATGTATCCTATTTTAAATTTTTTTACCTCATCTTTACCCAGTGATCTATTTTTTAAATAATCTCTAGCAATTGAATAATTTTCATTTTTTAAAAGTTTATTATGATAAAAATCTACATAATTACTAAAAATAGATTTGTACTCATTCCATTTTTTCTCTCTTTCTTCATCTTTTTTTGAAAACATATATGGCTGCATACCTGCTAGTTGAGCTAAATATTTAACTGCTTCCCCAAATTTTAAATTTTGAGTTTTCATCACAAAATCAAAAATATTGCCGTGTTCTGAAGTTGCAAAACAATGATAAAATTCTTTATCATCATTCACAGTAAATGAGGGCGTTTTTTCATTTTTGAAAGGTGATAAACCAACATATTCTTTACCTCTTTTTTTTAAAGAAACAGTTTTTGATACTACAGTTGAAACTTTCAACCTATTTTTAATTTCATCAAGATACTCTTTTGGGTATTTCATTATTTGTTCAACAATTCTTTAATCATTGATCCTGCTTTGGAAAAATCAATTTTGTCTGCATGAGTTTTTTTAAGTTCACCCATAACTTTTCCCATATCTTTTAATGAATTTGCTCCAATTTTCGAAATAACATTTGCACAAATTATCTTAGTTTCTTCTTCGCTAAGCTGTTTGGGTAAAAAACTTGTTAAAATATCATATTCATTTTGCTCAACTTCTAAAAGATCTATTCTATTATTTTTTTTATAAATATCGATCGATTCGGCTCGTTGTTTAACCATTTTTTTTAAAAGTTTCTTAATGTCCTCATCATCAGTTTCTTTTTTATTAGGGCCTGATCTGTTAACAATATCCAAATCCTTAATCGAAGATAATATTAACCTATAGGTTGATATTTTATTTTTATCTTTCGATTTTAAAGCATTTTTATATTCGTTTTCGATGGTCTGTTTTAATGACATAATTTTTTAATCTACTTTAATGAAAAAATTCTTCAAAAGAAAAATTGTTTTTTTACAATTTTATATTACATCTCTGTTGCGATAATAAAGCAATTATTGTATTAACCTTTAACTCATGAGTTGTAATTGAAGAAAAAAGCAAAAAAAACTAACTCAAAAACAAAATCACAAATCAATACAGGCGTTTTAGTTCTTGAGAATAAAAAGGTATTTAAAGGAATTGGAATTGGATACCAAGGAGAGGCTACAGGCGAAGTTTGCTTTAATACATCATTAACAGGATATCAAGAAATCATTTCGGATCCCTCATATGCAGGTCAAATTATCAACTTTACCTTTCCTCATATAGGAAATGTTGGGACCAATAAAGAGGATCATGAGTCAGATAAAATATGGGCAAAAGGAGTAATAATTAACTCAGAAATAACCTCGCCCTCAAACTATAGATCTTTTCTACATTTAGATGCTTGGCTAAAGAAAAATAAAATTGTTGGAATTACTGGCTTAGACACCAGAAGCCTTACAAACTTTATAAGAGATAAAGGAGCGCCTAAGGGAACAATATCTTATTCAAAAAATGGAAAGTTTAATATTAGCAAAATAACAAATACTACAATTAAATGGAGTGGGTTAAAAAATTTAGATCTTGCACAAGTAGTTTCAACTAAGAAAAATTATACTTGGAGAGGTCTTCAAACTTGGAAAAAAGAGACGGGATATAAAAAGAATAATAAAAATTTATTTCATGTAGTTGCGGTAGATTATGGGATAAAAAAAAATATATTAAGGTATTTCTCCGACTTTAATTGTAAAGTTACTGTTGTTTCTTGCAAAACAAATGCACAAAAAATACTAAGTTTGAAACCAAATGGAATTTTTTTATCCAATGGACCAGGAGACCCAGCTGCAACTGGAAAATATTCAATCGCTATAATTAATGAACTTATAAAAAATAATTTACCTATATTTGGTATTTGTTTAGGTCATCAGATTTTGGCATTAGCTTTAGGTGGCAAAACAAAAAAAATGAAGTTAGGGCATAGAGGTGCGAACCATCCTGTAAAAAATTTAGTTCATGACAAAGTTGAAATTACCAGTCAAAATCATGGTTTTGTAGTAGTTGAAGAAACTTTACCAAAAAAAATTGAAGTAACTCATAAATCTCTTTTTGATAATACTATTGAAGGAATAAAGCTTAAAAATAAACCAATATTTTCAGTTCAATATCATCCGGAATCTAATCCTGGGCCCCAAGATAGTGTTTATTTATTTCAAGAATTTATTAATAACATGAAAAAAAATGCCAAAAAGAAAAGATATTAAAAAAATTTTAGTTGTGGGTGCTGGTCCGATAATTATAGGGCAAGCATGTGAATTTGATTATTCAGGAACGCAAGCATGTAAAGCTTTGAAAGATGAAGGTTATAAAGTAGTTTTAATAAACTCAAATCCTGCAACCATTATGACAGATCCAGATGTTGCGGATAAAACTTACATAGAGCCAATTACACTAGGAGTACTAGAAAAAATACTCAAAAAAGAAAAGCCAGACGCAATTCTGCCAACTATGGGTGGTCAAACTGCTCTTAATCTTGCAATGGAAGCTGAGAAAAAAGGAGTTTTAAAAAAATACAAAATAGAATTGATCGGAGCGAATTCAAAAGCAATTTCTAACGCTGAAGACAGAAAAAAATTTAGAAAAAATATGATTGATATTGGTTTAGATTTACCAAAATCTGAAATTGTTAATAACA
>CACDLV010000052.1 GCA_902553675.1 uncultured Pelagibacteraceae bacterium | reverse complement strand
TAGAACAGTAATAAGTTTTGTGCTTATTTTAATGTTTTTAATAATTACAAAACAAACAATAGTATTTAAAACCCAATATCCTCTTTTAACTATTACGCGTGTAATACTTTTTTTCTTTGGTTTTAGTTCTTTTTATGTTTCTTTGACTGTGTTACCGCTTGGCACTGCTACTGCTTTATTTTTTGTTACTCCATTTTTAATTACAATATTTGCTCATTTTTTTTTAAAAGAAGAAATAGGATTAAGAAGATGGTCTGCTATAGTCGTTGGATTTATTGGAGTTTATATAACATTAAATCCTGATTTTAGTAATTTTAACTATTTAAGTTTACTGCCTATTTTATGTGCGCTTTGTTACTCATTATCTATGATAATAATAAAAAAAACATCTGATAAGGATAGTGTTTATACACAAACATTTACATTTTATATTGGTGCAATAATTATTAGCATAATTTTTTATTTTATTATCGGTGATGGTCAATATAACGTCTCGGATCATCCAGCTTCACAATTTATATTTAGGGAATGGTTTATTGATTTTAATTCTAATATTCTATTAATGATTGCAACAGGAGTGACTGCTACGCTTGCTTTTCTTTTTTTATTTAAAGCTTACAGTATAGCTTCTCCAGCTGTTGTTTCACCTTTCGAATATTCAATATTATTTTGGTCACCGCTTATAGGATGGTTATATTTTGATGAAATACCTTCATTAAATACAGTGATTGGAATTTTAATTATAGTATCAAGTGGTATTTATATTTTTATTCGTGAAAAGGCACAAAATCAATCTATTGCTTCAGAAAAACCACTTAGATAAATGGCAAAAGATAATAATTCTAAAGGTATTATTTTAATAATCATTGCAATGACTTTATTTGCAATGCAAGATTCTTTAATAAAATATATTTTTGAAAAAGCCTCTCTTTATGAAATTTTTTTCGGAAGATATTTTGTTGCAGCTGTTTTACTTTTTAGTTACATAAAATTTAAAAAACAAAAAGTTTCATTAAAAACTTTTTATCCTATTTTAACAATTGTTAGAGTTGTTCTTCACTTTTTGGCATTTTCAGCTTTCTTTATTTCTCTTACATACATGCCCATAGCAACGGCAAATGCCCTTTTCTTCTCTTGTCCTTTTTTTGTATCTATTTTTGCAAAATTTTTTTTGAAAGAGTTTATTGGAATAAGAAGATGGTCCGCAATTGTCTTTGGTTTCATGGGCGTTTTTATCGTACTAGACCCAAACTTTTCTGACTTTGAATATAAAAGTTTGCTTCCAGTAGTTTGTGCATTTTTTTATGCTGCATCCATGACAATAACAAAATACACATCTGACAAAGATGATGTAAATACTCAATTATTTTATTTTTATTTAATAGCCCTAATTTTATGTGGACTTATATATTTGTTTATGGGAAATGGACAATTAAACAATCCCAACTTTGATCCAACTACACAGTTTATTTTTAGAGAGTGGTTTTCAAATATTGAATATACATGGAAATTTATTTTATTTTTCGGTTTTGTCGCCTCAATTGCTTTTCTCTGTATATTTTCAGCCTACATTGTAGCTTCACCTTCTGTGGTTTCCCTGTTTGAATACTCATTAATTATAATGTCTATGATACCTGGATATTTTTTATTTAATGAAATTCCATCAGGTAGAACATTTTTTGGAGTTGCGTGTATTATAGCAGCCGGTATTTATATTTACTTTAGAGAAAAAGCTAGAGATCAATATATTGCAACAGAAACTCCAGTTAGAAGATGATCAAAAACTATATACCGACAATCAATATATCTTCACTAGTCAAAAACAACTTTGAAACTCCAAGTGCTTTTAAAACGATTAAAGAAATTGAAAAGGCTTGTGTCAAAGTAGGTTTTTTTCAAATTACAGGACATGGACTTAACTTAAAAGATATTAAGAAAGTATGTGATGTAGGAACTAAATTCTTTAATTTGTCAGGTAGAAAAAAAAGGCAATTATCACCAAAAAAATGGAATAAGAAAAATAAGAATCTTTACAGAGGATACTTTCCCAACGATGTAAATGGTAAAGAAGGTTTAGATATTGGGGATTTAAAAGTAACTAAAAGATATTCTTCAAAATTAAAAAATCAATACATTGAATATTTAAATCTAGATAAATGTTTTAACAAAAGTTCCGTTAAAGCCTTGGGTCAATATTTTGATAATATTTATAGTTTAAGTGAAACTTTATTTAAAAGTGTGATTAAACTTAAAAAAATAAATCCCAATAAATCAAGCGAAGCTTTTTCAAGATTAAAAACACTTAGTACTTTAAGATTTAATTATTATCCAAATCAAACAAAACCAGTAGAGATTTCAAAACAAGATGGTATTGCTCTAGGATGTGAAACGCATGTTGATAGTGGAATATTCACAATTCTTTACCAAGACAGAAAAGGTGGTCTTCAAGTTCAGAACAGGAAAACAAAGAGTTGGCATGATGTACCATTTAATAAAAAAGCATTGGTAGTAAATACTGGTAGAGCTCTAGAATTTCTAAGCAAAGGTAAGTTTAAAGCAACCAATCACAGAGTTCTATGGAATAAAAGCAAGAGACTCTCTGTTCCATTCTTTTTTGAACCCTCGTATGATTTTAAAATGAATAAATCATTCCTAAACTCTAGAAAACATACAAGTTCAGGTCAAATTTACGAAAAATTTCTAAACCAATCTTTAAAAAAATTTGTTGAATATCAACGGTAAAGTACTTTAAGTCATTGAAAATTTATAATTACATTTTATAAACAATTCATAATTTAAATGTCTAAAGTATTTGATTTATTCATAATAGGTGGTGGTATAAACGGTGCAGGTATTGCAAGAGATGCTGCTGGAAGAGGTTTGTCTGTTTGTCTAGCTGATAAAGGTGAGATTGGAGGAGCAACATCATCTTGGTCTACAAAATTAATACATGGTGGTCTTCGTTATTTAGAAAATTATGAATTCAAATTAGTTAGAGAGTCCTTAAAGGAAAGAGAAATTGTTTACAAAATTGCTAAACACATTTCAAAACCTATTCCCTTTATTATTCCTCATACTGATAAAATTAGACCAGCGTGGTTAATTAAATTTGGTTTGTTTTTGTATGACAATTTAGGTGGAAAAACCAAGATTCCAAAATCCAAAACATATGATCTTGCAAAAAAATTTCCAAATATTCTTAAAGATAAATATAAAACTGGTTTTCAATATTTTGACATTCAAATTGATGATAAGAAATTAACAAAATTAAATGCTAAAGATGCAAAAAGAAATAAAGCCAAAATACTAGAATATAACAAAGTTAAAAAAGCTGAAATTATTGACAATCAGTGGGTCATCGGTCTTCAAAATGGAAAAAAAATAAAATCAAAAGTTTTAATCAATGCATCTGGACCATGGATAAATGAAACTTTTTTTACTTCAGTATC
>CACDLV010000051.1 GCA_902553675.1 uncultured Pelagibacteraceae bacterium | reverse complement strand
TTTCATTTCATCTTCTGTATCAGTAATAAAATGATTAACTGCAACTGTAACAGGTAATCCAAACTTTCTAATATTATTTATATGTCTACGTAAATTTACCATTCCCTCTTTTAGTGCTGACACATTTTCTTTTTTTAAATCTTCTTTAGCAACACCTCCATGCATTTTCAGAGCTCTTATTGTTGCTACAATAACTACACAATCTGGTTTTAGATTGGATTTTCTGCACTTAATATCTAAAAATTTTTCAGCTCCTAAATCAGCTCCAAATCCTGCTTCTGTTACAACATAGTCAGCTAATTTAAGTCCTGCTTTAGTTGCGATCACAGAATTACATCCATGAGCTATATTTGCAAAAGGGCCACCGTGGATTATTGCAGGATTGTTTTCTAAAGTTTGAGTTACATTTGGTCTTATTGCTTCTTTGAGTAAAACAGTCATTGGACCTTGTGCATTTAAATCTTTTGCATAAATCGATTGTTTATCTCTTGTATATCCAATTGTAATATTTCCAATTCTGTTTTCTAAATCTTTTAAATCTGTTGCTAAACAAAAAATAGCCATTAGCTCAGATGCAACTGTAATATCAAAACTATCTTGCCTTGGGTAACCATTAGCTACTCCTCCAAGATCAACGATAATAGATCTTAACGATCTATCATTCATATCCATTACCCTTCTCCAAACAACTCTTCTTACGTCTATATTAAGTTTGTTACCCCAATAGATATGATTATCAATTAATGCAGATAATAAATTATGAGCAGATGTAATAGCATGAAAGTCACCTGTAAAATGAAGATTGATTTGTTCCATTGGTACTACCTGGGCATAACCTCCACCAGCAGCTCCACCCTTCATTCCAAATGACGGACCAAGACTTGGTTCTCTAAGACAAACTATAGATTTTTTTCCAATTTTATTTAAACCGTCATTTAACCCAACTGAAGTTGTGGTTTTACCTTCACCAGCTGGAGTAGGAGTGATTGCAGTAACTAAAATTAATTTACCATTTTCTTTTTTAAGGGTATTCAAATATTCCAGATTTATTTTGGCAATGTGTCTGCCCATTGGACTGAAAGCAAAATTTTCATCTGGGACACCAACCTTTGAAAGAATATCTTTTATTGGTTGCATTTTAGCTTCTCTAGCTATTTGAATGTCTGATTTTACATCACTCATGAATAATCCTTTAAATTAAAAACATTTCCTGTGACTTCTTATCCTTTTTTGGTATTTTTGGAAACTTCTAAAAAATATATATAAAAAAAATAAGCACTATTTAAATTGATTGTTATAAAATTATATAATGCAAAAATATTCTATATTTAACTTAGTTAAAAACGCTTTTTCTAACCATGAAAATTGGGATTTGGCGTGGAAAGACCCAACACCTAAAGAGGAATATGATGTTGTAATTATAGGTGGTGGAGGCCATGGACTAGCTACAGCCTATTATCTAGCAAAAGAACATAATATTACCAATGTAGCAATTATAGAAAAAGGTTGGATAGGTGGTGGAAACGTTGGACGTAACACTACGATAATTAGATCAAATTATATGCATGATGAAAATGGTCTTTTCAGCGAGTTCGGAATGGATTTATGGAGAAAGATGAGTCAAGATTTAAACTACAACGTAATGTTTTCTCCAAGAGGAATTATTAACCTTGCGCACTCAGATGCTCAAATGAATGCATATGCCCGAAGAGGAAATTCAATGAGATTAAATGGAATTGATGCAGTTTTACTTAATAAGAACTTCAAGAGGAAATATTAAAGCTAAAAAAGTTGGTATATGTGTTGCTGGAAGCACAAATATTTTAGCAGAAAAATTAAACATGACTTTACCAATAGAAACTCATTTACTTCAAGCATGTGTTTCTGAACCAGTAAAACCAGTTTTAGATAATGTAGTTACCTTTGGTGCAGGACACTTTTATATAAGTCAATCAGACAAAGGCGAGATGGTAATGGGTGGTGATCTTGATGGTTATAACAGTTACGCTCAAAGAGGAAATCTACCAACATTGCAACATGTATTAACCGAAGGAATAGCGATGATGCCGTTTTTAAGTAAATTAAAAATGCTTAGAACATGGGGTGGTATTATGGATATGTCAATGGATGGATCACCTATAATTGATAAAACACACATTGAAGGTTTATATTTAAATTGTGGATGGTGTTATGGTGGGTTTAAAGCTACACCTGCATCGGGTTGGACATTTGCTCATACGATTGCACAAGACAGAGTTCATGAACTAAACGCTGGTTATAGTTTAAATAGATTTAGTACAGGTAATCTTATTGATGAAAAAGGACTTGGTACTAAAACTTGGATATCATAAATGCTTTACATAAATTGCCCACATTGTGGAATGAGATCTCAAAATGAATTTTCATACGGTGGAGACGCTAGTGTTAAAAGACCTGAGCTTAATAAAGAAGTTTCTGATCAAGAATGGGATGATTTCGTTTATAATAGAAAAAGTTTAAGAGGAAAGCATTTAGAGCTGTGGCAACATATTTCTGGATGTAGACAATGGATAAAGATTGAGAGAGATACTGCAACTCATGAAATTTTCAGAACTTTTAAAGCTGATGAGGAAGTTGCTTAATGAATCAAGCTTTTAGAATTGAAAATGGAGGATTAGTAAATAGGGAAAAAAAATTATCCTTTAAATTTAATGGTAAATCCTATTATGGTTATGAAGGTGATACATTGGCATCAGCTTTATTGGCAAATGGAGTTCATTTAGTTGGAAGAAGTTTTAAGTACCATAGACCAAGAGGCTTCTTTGGCGCTGGAGTTGATGAACCATATGCAATAGTTCAGCTATATAGAAATGGTGAAACAGAGCCTAATATTAAAGCTACAGAGCAAGAACTTTTTGAAGGTTTAGAAGCAAAAAGTGTTAATTGTTGGCCAAGTGTTAATTTTGACATAGGTGCAATTAATAATTTTTTAAAAATTTTTTTACCAGCAGGTTTTTATTACAAAACTTTTATGTGGCCAAAAAGTTTTTGGTATCGAATTTATGAGCCATTTATCAGAAAAGCAGCTGGTTTAGGTGTAGCATCAACCAAACATGATAATGAAAGGTATGAACATAAATACGAGTATTGCGATTTATTAATTGCAGGTTCAGGACCTTCTGGATTAGCTGGAGCATATGCTGCAGCAAAAAATGGAGCTAAAGTAATTTTAGCAGAAGACAAACCAAGATTTGGTGGATCTTTACTAACTAGTGACGTCAATATTGGTAATCAATCAGGAAAAGATTGGGCCGAGGGAATAATTGCTGAGTTAAAAACAATGCCAAATGTAGTTGTAAAAAATAGATCTCAAATTTTTGGATACTATGATCACAACATGCTTGTGATGTCTGAAAAAGTCAGTGATCATTTACCAGTAACTAAAAAATATCACCCAAATAAGAGGCTATGGTATATTCGTGCTAAGGAAGTTTTGATTTCTTCAGGATCAATTGAAAGACCAATAGTTTTTGGAAATAATGATACACCAGGAGTGATGCTTTCTTCAGCTGCTAAAGAATATTTAAAAGTATATGGTGTTTTAGTTGGTAGAAAACCA
>CACDLV010000050.1 GCA_902553675.1 uncultured Pelagibacteraceae bacterium | reverse complement strand
TTAATTAATGAAAATAACTTTATAGCTGCACTTTTGATTCTACTTGGATCTACTTGTTATGTAATTGGAGGAGTTATAACCTTAAAAATAAGCAATAAAGAAAACGAAAATGTTACAGGTTCAATTTTAATTTGGTCAACAATTATACTTCTTCCATTCACTTTAATTTTTGAAAAACCTTGGATGTTAAGTCCTTCAACAGACTCTATTATATCGTTAATATATTTAGGAATTTTTCCTACTGGGATAGCGTGGTTGTTGAGATTTAGAATTTTAAAAACAAATGGTCTCATATTTCATTCACAAGTTTCATATATAATTCCAATATTTGGAATTATTTTAGGATACATATTTCTCAATGAAATGATTACCTCAAAAATTATAGTTGCATTAATTGCAGTATTTATTGGAATTTATTTAGCAAGAAAAGCAGATTATAAAAACGTTACTTAAGCTTTGCCATTGCTTTTATGTGAGCAGGACCAGTTTCACAACAACCTCCAATAATTGTTGCTCCATTTTCTTTAAATTTTTTTGCAATTTCATAAAATTTATCTGGTGTAAGATCATTCCTTTTGCCTAAAAACTCGTTTGGATTTCCCTTTGTATTTAAATAATTAGCCGTATACCCGTCTTTTGGTTTAGTGGTCATAAACCCATTTAATTTAAATCCAAATGGTACGTTTAATTTTTTGATTTCTTCAAGATTGTGCTCATAATTTTCAGGTGAAACACAAGACAACATAACTCCTAAAAGATTTTCATCAATAATACTTTTAATATTTGAAATTTTTTCACCACTAGGTAGCTTTGTACCTTCTGAAATATGAATTCCTATTAAATAAGGTTTCTTGAATTCTTTAATTGCCTCAATACCACATCTAAACTCTCTAATGCTGCTCCAAACATCAAAGTAATAAAAGTCAATATATTCATTTAACAATTTAGCCTGTTCATTAAAGTCTTTAGTGATTTCAGCCTCACTTCTTCTATCCTCTTCATAAGTTAAACGTTGAGGTGGCAAACCTCCAGCAATCATTATATTTGGATATTCATTTTTCACTTTTAAAGCAATTTCTCCTGCTTTTTTATTAAGATAATCGAATTTATCTTCAATGTTGTTTTCACTTAGTCTTTTTCTTCTTGTGGTAAAAGTTGTTGTAACAATTACTTCTGCCCCAGCCTTTACAAAATCTTTGTGAGTATTCTCTACCAATTCATGATATTCAGAATTTAGTATCGCATTAGCGCTCCATAAAGTTCCATTTGGCTTCATACCTCGAGCCAAAAGCTCTTGACCCATTCCACCATCTAGTATTCTCGTCTCTTTAAAAAAATTAATATCCATTGTGTCCTCACTTTTTTAGTGCTTTAGCTTTATGCAAGGTGCACAATACAGTTCAACTACCATGCTTATTTGATTATTTTGGGATTTCCGTTTTAGCAGTTTATGCCCGCAATAGGATCAAATCGGCAAATAACTTTATAAATCTTAATAAAATATTTGCAAACTATTTTTTCAATATTAATTTATAAGTTTAATTCCCATTCTTATTGCAACAAAAATTACAAGAAAAGAAGTTAATAGAGCTAAAATTTTGTTCGATAAAAATTTAATGTTTAATAAACTACCAATTTGTCCTCCAATAAGTACCGATAAAAATAATGGCCAATAGGTAATAACTTGATCTATAATCTGATCTTTTGTCAGCTGTCCAGCTATTCCAAAGATAGAATTGATTAATATAAATAAAGATGCACTACTGGTAATATGCCTAGGGTATCCAGCTTTCATTAAAAAAAGAAGAGGGCTTAAAAAAATTCCTCCACCAATTCCTACTAACCCTGACATAAAACCAATTATCGATCCAATAGAAATTGAGATTAATCTTGGTATTTGGTTAATTTTAATTTTCTCTTTATTAAAAGATTTACTCTCAATTAATAAAAAAACGCCTGCAACCAACAAAACACAAAATAATAAAATCTCAAATAAACTTTTTTCAATTGTTATTGATCCACCAATAAATGCAAATGGAATAGAGCCAATTAAATAAGGAAAAAGTAAATTAAAGTTTATATTTTTAGATCTTATAAAATTGATAGAATTACCAGATACAACAATAATATTACATATAAGAGCTATAACGGGAAATATTGTGTAAGGCACACCCCAAATTAAAAGTATTGCAAGATATGTTGACCCCCCCCCCAAAACCAACACTTGAGTATATTAATGCAGTTACAAAGAAAAGAATTGATAATATAATCATTTTTAAATTATGGATGTAAATATAGCTTTATTAACTGTAACAGATACAAGAACATTTGATAATGATAAATCGGGTGCAATCTTGGTTGAAAAAATTAAAGAGGCCAAGCACAAATTGATCGATAGAAAAATTTGCAAAGATAATAAAGAAGATATTGTTAAAATTTTAAAAGAATGGACAAATCAAAAAAATATAGATGTCATAATCACTACTGGAGGAACAGGTCTAACTGGAAGAGATATAACTCCCGAAGCTGTAAATGAAATTGCAGATAAACATATACCTGGTTTTGGAGAGGTTTTTAGAACAATAAGTCTTAAAACAGTCGGAACATCATCTATACAATCTAGAGCTTGTGCAGCTTTATCTAATGGAAAATATATATTTGCACTACCTGGCTCATCAGGCGGCGTAACTGATGCGTGGGATGGAATATTAAAACACCAACTAGATATTAATCACAAACCTTGTAATTTTGTAGAATTATTTCCAAGACTTAAAGAGAAATAATTATTTTTGATATTTGTCTTTCCATTCAGAGTAAGGCATTCCATAAACATGCTCTCTTGCGTCAGGATCAGAAATTTCAATTCCTTTTTTTCCTGCTTCTTCTCTGTACCACTTAGAAAGACAGTTTCTACAAAAGCCTGCAAGATTCATTAGATCTATATTTTGTACATCTTTTCTTTCTCTAAGATGAGAAATTAATCTTTCAAAAGCTGCAGATTGTAATTCTTTTTTTGTATTTTCGTCCATAATTTATTATATGTTTAATTTATGAAATTAACAGGATCTTATAAAATTAATTTAGAGAAACAAAAAGTTTGGGAAGCTTTAAATAATCCAGAAATACTAAAACAAGCAATCCCTGGATGTGAAGAGTTTAATAAAAAATCTGACACTGAATTTTCTGCAAAAGCCACAAATAAAATTGGACCTTTTAATGCAACATTTTCTGGTGACATTGAGTTAAAAGATTTAAACCCTCCTAACAGCTATAAAATATTAGGATCTGGAAACTCTCTAGTTGGCTTTGCTTCAGGAGAAGCTGAAGTTAAACTTGAAGATAATGAAACAGGAACAAATTTAATTTATTCTGTTGAAGCGCAAGTTGGTGGTAAAATTGCACAAGTAGGTTCAAGACTTATAGACATGACAGCAAAAAAAATGGCAGATATTTTTTTTGGTAAGTTTTCAGAATTAATTTCTTCTGAAAAAAATGAATCAAGTGATATAGCCGAGTCTGACGATCAAAAAGTACCTGTGTCAAAAATTAATTATAGATATTTAACAGCCGCAATAGTTCTAGGAATTTTCTTAATTTATTGGATGTTTTTAAAATAATTTTCTAGTCTGAGTAGAGTTTATATTTCATAGTTGCCTTTACATTCTCAAA
>CACDLV010000049.1 GCA_902553675.1 uncultured Pelagibacteraceae bacterium | reverse complement strand
TTTTTTGAGAAACTCTTAATCTTACTAGAACAGTATTCGCTATATAAATAGAGGAATAAGTTCCAAAAACAACACCCAATATCATAGCAAGTGAAAATCCTTTAAGTATCTCTCCACCAAAAAAATATATAGCTAATAAAGCAAGCAAAGTAGTTGCTGATGTTATTATTGTTCTTGATAAAGTTTCATTAATTGAAATATTTGTTAATTCAAAAATTTTTATATCTGAATATTTTCTTAGATTTTCTCTTACACGATCAAAAATGACTACTGTATCGTTCATAGAGTATCCTACTATTGTTAATACTGCTGCTATAATTGATAAGTTTATTTCTAAACTAAACAAAGAAAAAACTCCAAGAGTTACAATAACATCGTGAAACAAAGCTAAAATAGCCCCTAAACTAAATTGCCATTCAAATCTAATCCAAATGTAAATCAGCATTAATGCTAATGACAAAGATATTGCTATAACGCCAGATTTTAATAATTCAGCACTTACTTTTGGACCAACATTTTCAACTCTTCTAAAATCATAATTATTTCCAAAAGCATCAATTGTATTATTTGATGGTTTCCCAATGTATAAACGTGATGATCTTCTTATAAAAATAGCAAATAAAGAAAATATAACCTTATTTGGAGTTAGTGCTAAATATATCGATGCTTTAAGGAAAACGAATAGAAATTTTAAGAAAATTTACAAATTAGAAAAACTCAGAACTATTTGCTCTACTGGATCTCCTTTATCATCAGATTGCTTTAAATTTGTATATAAAAATATTAAAAAAAATGTTCATTTAGCATCTATTTCTGGAGGAACAGATATTGTTTCTTGTTTTGTATTGGGTAATTTATATCAGTCTGTTCATGCAGGAGAAATACAAAGCAAAGGTTTAGGTATGGATGTTCGAGTATTTAATGAAAAGGGAAACTCTATTTTAAATCAAAAAGGTGAATTAGTTTGTGTTAATCCTTTTCCATCAATGCCTTCAAAATTTTGGAATGATCATAAAGACACTAAATTTAAAAAAGCTTATTTTAATAAATATAGAAATGTATGGCACCATGGTGATTACGCACAAATAACTAACAATAATGGATTTATAATATCAGGAAGATCAGATACAACTTTAAATCCTGGTGGTGTAAGACTTGGGACTGCCGAAATTTATTCTGAGATAGAGCGATTTAAGGAAATTAAAGAATCTTTAGTTGTTGGACAATCTTGGGATAATGATGTTCGGATAATTTTATTTGTAATTTTAAATTCAAAGTATCAACTTGATGATAATTTATTAAAAAAATTGAAATTACAAATTAGAAAAAATGCATCACCTAGACATGTACCAAGAAAAATAATTCAAATAAACGACATACCAAGAACCAAAAGTGGTAAAATTGTTGAATTAGCAGTCAAAAATATAATTGAGGGAAACGAAATAAAAAATAAAGAAGCTTTAGCTAATCCTGAGTCATTAAATCAATTCAAGAATATTAAAGATCTACAATATTAAATTTTTTAAAATATATTTTGCGCTGCAACCATAGAAAGCAGCATTGGTAAGGATAGCAGAGTATTAGTTCTTGAAAAAAGCATTGCTGTTTTAGCTGATTTGGCCTTTGTATCTGGATCACTTTCAACAATTCCCAAAGCCCTTTTCTGATTTGGCCAAATTACAAACCATACATTAAATGCCATTATAATTCCTAGCCACATACCAATGCCGATTGCTGTATGTTTAGGTACCCCTGAGCCTATACTTAAAGTCATTGCATCATGAAGATATCCATTAAGAAGAGCAAGAATTAAACCTGAAAGAACAGTTAATGCAGCAGCCCATCTAAAGTAAAATAGTGCAGCTGGTGCTATTACTTTGCCGATAGCTGGTTTTTGTTCGTCTGGAATTTTCCCCATGTTTGGAATTTGAACAAAATTGAAATACCAAAGTAATCCTATCCACATAATTGCAACAATCACATGTATGTATCTAAATAACCAGCTCCAGAATAGTGTATCGATTGCTATTCCATCATTTAAATAAAATAATCCTAAAAACAAAACTATTGCTAAAGCTAATGATGCGTGAACTGTTTTTGATAAAGATGATAATAAACTACTCATGATTCTTAATTAATATACACTAATTTTTTAATATTTTTAAGTTGTTAAATCTAAGCCAAAAGAGGTTTTAAAAATTGACCTGTATAACTATCCTTAATTTTGCATACTTCTTCAGGTTTTCCTTCGGCGACAATATTACCACCCTTTACGCCACCTTCAGGCCCCATATCTACAATGTAATCTGCTGTTTTTATTACATCTAGATTATGTTCAATAACAACGACTGTATTTCCAAGTTTTACAAATGTATGAAGTATTTCTAAAAGTTTTTTAATATCATGTTGATGTAAACCTGTAGTTGGTTCATCTAAGATATACATCGTTCTTCCTGTTGATCTTTTTGAAAGTTCTTTTGCAAGTTTAATTCGTTGTGCTTCACCTCCTGATAGCGTAGTAGCTTGTTGACCAATTTTTATATAACCTAATCCAACTTTTTTGAGAGTTAACAATTTTGTTTTTATATTAGATATATTTTCAAAATATTCACATCCTTCATCAACTGACATATCTAAAACATCTGCAATACTTTTACCTTTAAATTTGATTTCCAAAGTTTCTCTATTGTACCTTGTTCCTTTACATTCATCACATTGAATATAAACATCAGGTAAAAAATGCATTTCATATGTAATTACACCATCACCCTCACAAGCCTCACATCTGCCTCCTTTAACATTGAAAGAAAATCTTCCTGGTTTATATCCTCTTGTTTTGGACTCTGGCAGGCTTGTAAACCAATCTCTAATAGGCCCAAAGGCTCCAGTATATGTTGCTGGATTTGATCTAGGGGTTCTCCCTATAGGAGATTGGTCAATATCAATTATTTTATCAATTAATTCTACTCCTTTATAACCTTTAAATGATTTAGGTGCTTTTCTTGCTTTATTATTTAAAGTTAAATTTAATGCATGAAATAATGTTTGTAATATCAAAGTAGATTTTCCACTTCCAGAAACACCAGTAACACAGGTAAAAGTTCCAGTTGGAATTTTAAGATTTACATTATTTAGATTATTTCCACTTGCACCATTGATTTCTAAAAATCTTCCATTTTTAGCTAAACGTCGAGTTTTAGGAATTTCAATTGTTTTTTTATTTGCAAGATATTGACCTGTAATACTATTTTTATCTTTTTTAATTTGATCATATGAACCTTGTGCCGTTATCTGACCTCCATTACTTCCAGCTTCAGGGCCAAGATCAATAATATGATCTGCATTTTCCATTGTCTCGGTGTCGTGCTCTACAACAATAACAGTATTACCTAGATCTCGTAATCTTTTTAGTGCATTAATCAGTTTAACATTATCTTTTTGATGTAATCCAATTGAAGGCTCATCCAAAACATATAATACCCCTGTTAAACCAGATCCAATCTGGGAAGCTAACCTTATTCTTTGTGCTTCACCACCTGATAGTGTTCCGGACTCTCTTGATAATGTTAAATAATCTAAACCAACATTTAAAAGAAAATTTAATCTTTCATTTATTTCTTTTAAAACATGCTCAGCAATTTTAAATTGTCTTTTATCGAGATTATTTTCTAAATTTTTAAACCATTCTGCTGCATCTAAAATAGATTTTTTTGTTACCTCACTAATATTTAGATCGTTGATTTTTACACATAAAGCTTCCTCTTTTAACCTGTCACCATTGCATGATTCACAGGCAGTATCAGATTGATAT
>CACDLV010000048.1 GCA_902553675.1 uncultured Pelagibacteraceae bacterium | reverse complement strand
AGTGTGCAACTATCACCCCAGATGAAGCAAGAGTAGAAGAATTTGATTTAAAAAAAATGTGGAGATCTCCAAACGGAACCATAAGAAATATAATTGGAGGAACAGTATTTAGAGAACCAATTATTTGTAAAAATATTCCAAAACTTGTTCCATCTTGGACTGATCCAGTAATTATTGGAAGACATGCATTTGGTGATCAATATAGAGCAACAGATTTTAAGGTTCCTGGAAAAGGAAAAATGGAAGTGAAGTGGACATCAGAAGATGGTAAAGATGAGATTAAATATGAAGTGTTTAATTTCACTGGCCCTGGTGTTGCTTTATCAATGTACAATTTAGATAAGTCTATTGAAGACTTTGCAAGATCTTGTTTTAGTTATGGGTTGATAAAAAAATGGCCTGTTTACATGTCTACAAAAAATACAATTCTAAAACAATACGATGGAAGATTTAAAGATATTTTCCAAGAAATTTTTGACAAAGAATATAAAAGTGAATTTAAAAAAAAAAATTTGACTTACGAACATAGACTAATTGATGATATGGTTGCATGTGCAATGAAGTGGAGTGGTAAATATATTTGGGCTTGTAAAAATTACGATGGAGATGTGCAATCAGATACAATGGCACAAGGTTATGGGTCTTTAGGATTGATGACAAGTACATTATTAACCCCAGATGGAAAAGTAATGGAAGCAGAAGCAGCACACGGAACAGTAACAAGACATTATAGAATGCATCAACAAGGAAAAGAAACTTCAACTAACCCAATTGCATCAATTTTTGCTTGGACTAGAGGATTAGCTCACAGAGGTAAATTAGATGGTAATGAAGAGCTAATTAAATTTGCGCAAACTTTAGAAAAAGTTTGTATTGAATGTGTGGAAAGTGGATCAATGACAAAAGATTTAGCAATTCTTGTTGGTCCAAATAGTAAATTCTTAACTACAAATCAATTTTTAGATGAAATTGATGGTAATTTAAAAAAGAAATTAAACTAAACTCTTAAGCTTTTCAAAAGCTTCTTCAATTTTAGATTGATCTTGTCCACCAGCTTGGGCAAAATCTTTTCTTCCTCCACCACCTTTACCGCCAATTATTTCAGATCCAGCTTTAACAAATTGAACTGCATCAAATTTGCTGGTTAAATTATCAGTTACTCCAACTGCTAGTCCAACTTTGTCATCTTTGTTTGCAAACACAACTACGATACCTTCACCTAAATCGTTTTTACCTTTGTCTACAAGTTTTCTTAATTCTTTTGGAGGCAATCCATGTATTTTTTGTAGTCTTAACTTAACTCCATTAATTTTTTCATCTTTAATAATATTTTTAGATTTATCCTCTAAAATTGTATTTACTGAGATAGTTTCTAATTGTTTAGTTAAATTTTTTATTAAAGTTTTTTGTTCAGTTTCTTCTAAACTTGGTTTTCCACCAAGTTTCATAATTTGCTGACTTAATTGATTAATTGTTTCTTCATCTTTCTCTGCAGACAGATTTGATAATTTCTCTTTATTCTTTAAATATTCCTCTAATTGCTTGTCTCTTAAAGCCTCAATTCTTCTAACCCCTGCAGCAATAGAAGATTGGCTAACAATCTTAAATTTACCAATATCACCAGTGTTTTTAACGTGTGTTCCACCACATAATTCAGTTGAAAAATAGTTTCCATCCTCGTCTCCCATTGAAAGAACCCTTACTTCATCACCATATTTTTCGCCAAATAATGCTAATGCACCATTTTCAACTGCCTCATCAGGTGTCATTAATCTAGTTTTTACATCAGATTTTTTTGAAACCATTGTGTTTACAAATTCCTCTATTTTATCAATTTCCTCGTTCAAGATAGGTTTCATGTGACTGAAATCAAATCTTAATCTGCTTGGCTCTACTAATGAGCCTTTTTGAGTTACATGGGTACCTAGAACTCTTCTCAAAGATTCATGTAGCAAATGGGTTGCTGAATGATAAGCACGAGTATTATCTCTTCTTTCCACATCAATTTTTAACTCAACACTTTCTTGTAGTTTTATAGATCCACTCTTAACCTTTCCATAATGGACAAATAAATCTCCAAGTTTTTTTTGAACATCAGTTACTTCAAATTTAAAATCATTTGATACTATTTCACCAGTATCACCAACTTGTCCACCAGACTCTCCATAGAAAGGGGTTTGATTTACTATAATCATTCCCTCATCATTTTCTTTTAATTGATCAACTTCTTTATTATCTTTTAAAAGTGATAAGACGATACCTTCAGCTTGATTAGTTTCGTATCCTAAGAATTCAGTTGGCTCAATTTTATCTTTTATTCCAAACCAAATATCTTCAACCGCTGCATCACCAGAGCCTTTCCAATTTTTCTTAGCAAGTTCCCTGCTTTCTTTCATTAAAGATTGAAACTTTTCAGTATCAATTGACATTGATTTGTTTCTTAAAATATCTTCAGTAAGATCTAGTGGAAAACCATAGGTGTCGTATAATTTAAAAGCTACCTCACCTGGCAACACTTTATCTATTTTAGATATTTCATCATTTAAAATTTTTATTCCTCTATCTAATAAAACTAAGAATTTTTCTTCTTCCATTTTTAAAGTTTCTTTAACTAAAGACTCAGCTCTTACAAGTTCTGGATAGTTTCCTGACATTTCATTTTTAAGAGTATCAAACAAATTATAAAAAACTGGTTCCTCAGATCCAAGTAAATGGGAATGTCTCATTCCTCTTCTCATAATTCTTCGAAGAACATATCCTCTGCCTTCATTAGACGGTAAAACCCCTTCAGCTATTAAAAATGAACTTGCTCTTAGGTGATCGGCTATAACTCTAAAACTTGAAAGATTAGACTTATCTGATTTAACTTTTGTAATTTCAGATGCAGAACCAATTATTTTTTTAAAATGATCTGTTTCATAATTATCATGAGTGCCTTGTAGCAAAGCTGCAATTCTCTCTAATCCCATTCCAGTATCAACAGATGGTTTTGGGAGATTAATTCTTTTATCTTTTGTAACTTGCTCAAACTGCATAAAGACCAAGTTCCAAATTTCGATAAACCTATCTCCATCTTCATCTTTAGATCCTGGTAATCCTCCTGGTAAATGATCACCATGATCAAAGAATATTTCTGAACAAGGACCACATGGACCTGTCTCACCCATTGACCAAAAATTATCTGATGTAGCAATCCTTATTATTCTATCATCGCTAAAACCCCCTATTTTCTTCCAAAAATTAAAGGCTTCATCATCCTCATGAAATACAGTTACATAAAGTCTGTTTTTATCTATTCCAAAATCTTTCGTTATTAAGTTCCAGGCGTAGTGTATTGCTTGCTCTTTAAAATAATCGCCAAATGAAAAATTACCTAACATTTCAAAAAATGTATGGTGCCTTGGTGTATAACCAACATTTTCTAAATCGTTATGCTTACCACCTGCCCTTACACACTTTTGTGAAGTTGTAGCTCTTACATAGTCTCTTTTTTCTAACCCTGTGAAAACGTTCTTAAACTGAACCATTCCAGAATTGGCAAACATCAATGTAGGGTCATTATTGGGAACCAAATTACTAGATTCCACAATCTTGTGATCGTTCTTTTCAAAATACTTTAGAAAAGTATTTCTTATTTCATTGAGTGTTTTGTCTGCCATATTTTTAAAATACAGCTTTTTTATTCTATGTCTAGATATCGAAGGGAAAAAAGGCGCTTAAATTAAGCGCCTTTTATTAATAAAGATGACCTATTAATTCTTTTTAGATGGAGGCGTAGCTTCTGCTTTTTCAGCTTCTTCTTTTTCAGCTACTTTCTTTTCTTTCTCCAATTTTTCAGGATCGATTGGATTTCCTTCTATTTTCTTTGAAATCACACCTGCTTTTTCTCTAATTGCCATTTCAATTTCTGCAGCAACTTTAGGATTTTGAGCTAGATAAGTCTTGGCATTCTCTCTACCTTGACCAATCTTCTCACCTTTGTAAGCAT
>CACDLV010000047.1 GCA_902553675.1 uncultured Pelagibacteraceae bacterium | reverse complement strand
AATTTTATCAGGGTTTTTACCAAAAATTGTATATCTACCTTTTATTTTACCTTTTTCTACAGACTCAAATATAAAACTATTTTTTTCCTCTAGGAAATTGTCTATTAAATTTAACACTTCCTCATCATTTTTTACTTTTTTTGAGGTATATATAATTTGATTTTTTTTGCTTCTGTGTCGAAACTTAAAATCTTTGAAGCTTCGATTAATTATCATTTGAAATAATTTTTAATAAAGATTTACCAATTGATCCTGTTGAACCTAATATAGCAATTTTGTTTTTCATAGACTTAATCCTAAAAGAAAATATGACAAAATACCAAAAGGTATTGCAAATATAATTCCATCAACCCTATCTAAAATCCCACCATGGCCAGGAAGTATATTACCTGTATCTTTTACTTTTGCTTTTCTTTTAAGATAAGAAACAAATAAATCTCCTATTTGACAATATATTGACATCAATATTAGCCAAATAAAAGTTGTTATTGAGATTTCAAATGTAATTTGATTTATATCTATTTTATTTAAAAAAAATAAAAAAAAAGATGTTCCTACGGCAGTAAAAAAAATTGAACCAACAGCTCCAGATATAGTTTTATTAGGACTTAAATTGGTTAATTTTGGTCCTCCAACTAATTTACCAATGATATAACCACCAATATCTGAAAAAATACATGATAACAATAAAACAAGAATTGCTTCTTCACCAAATTCAATTCTTACTCTTACTAAAATAAACCAAAAGATATATAAATATATACCGATCAAAGAAATTAAAATAACAATAAAAAATTTATTTGTGTGGATTTTATTTAGTAAATTATAAAACTCATACAAGCATAAAATTAAAAATATTGTAACTAAAGCTTTCCAGCTTAGATCATTATAGTAAAGACCAATTAATAACATTGTTATTAATAATAATGACGTAATTATTCTTTTATATAGGTTGCTAAACATTAATATTACCAAAATTTCTTTTGATTGATTTAAATTTTTGTATAATTTTCTCATAGTCTTTTTCTTTAAATTCTGGCCATAGTTTTTTTACAAAAAAAATTTCAGCGTATGCCAACTGCCATAATAAGAAGTTACTTAATCTATGTGTATTGCCTGTCCTAATAAGAAAATCTGGATCAGGTATATTTTTAGTTTGCAAATACTTAACAAAATTTTTTTCATTCAACTTGAATTTTGTCTTTTGTAATTTTTTAAAAGCAATTAATAATTCAGATTTTGAACCATAGTTTAAAGCTATGTTAATTTGTAATTTTTTATTATTTAAAGTTTTTTTTTCGGCTGAATTTAAAAGTTTATTTAATTGATTTGAAAAATTTTTATTTCCAATAAACTTAACTTTTATATTTTGTTTATATAAATCATCTATTTTATTTTTAAGAAAATTTTCTAATAAATTAAACAAATAAGTTATCTCCTTTTTTGGTCTTTTCCAATTTTCTGTCGAAAATGCGTATAATGTAAGAAATTTAATATTATGTTTGATTGAAGTTTTTATTATTTTTTCAATTGTTTTAAGCCCTTCTTTGTGACCTGCATTTCTAGAGTTTTTATATTTTTCACCCCATCTACCATTACCATCCATGATAATGGCTACGTGATTTACTGGGTTCATATTGTCATTATTTCTTTTTCTTTTAAGGAAACTTTTTCATCAACAATTTTTATATGTTCATCAGTTATTGTTTGTACTTTTTTTTTTTTTTTCATCATCTTCACTAATTTCTTTAGATTTTAAAAGCTTCTTCAGGTCTTCGTTTGCTTCTCTTCTTATATTTCTTATTGAAACCTTACACTTTTCACCTATAGACTTAATTAATTTTTTTAGTTCTGTTCTTCTTTCTTCATTTAGTTCGGGTACAGGCAACCTAATTAATTGTCCATCAATTTGTGGGTTTAATCCTAAATCAGATTTTTGAATAGCTGCATCAACTAATGAAACGTTATTAGAGTCCCAAACTTGAACATTTATCATTCTAGGTTCTGGTGTTGTTATACTTCCAACTTGATTAATAGGCATTTGTTGGCCATAAACATCAACTTTAATCAAATCCAACATCGATGCGTTTGCTCTTCCTGTTCTTAATGAAGATAATTCTTTAGCGAATACCTCAATGGCTTTATCCATTTTAAGGCTGTATGACTTCTCATCAAACATTTATTCTCCAATCTTTATCCTATAAAACTCTTTAATTTTTAAATCAGCTATAGAAAGTTCTTTTAATACATCTTGAACTTTTTTTTTTGGTTCCATTACCCAAGCTTGAGTTAATAGAGCATTTTCCTCTTTAAATTTGTTCATTTTACCTAAGCTAATTTTTTGCAATATCCTCTGGTTTACCTGAATTTTTTTAATTCTTCAGTGACTAATTCCAATTCTTTATCAATAATTGATTTATCTATAGACTCAGATTCTAAAGCCAATGGATTTGACGCTGCAATATGCATAGATAGTTGCTTGCTGAATGTTTTTACAATTTCTGAATTATTTTTTGTATCTAATGAAACCATAACTGCTAATTTGGCCACATTATCTTTTACAACTGTATGAAGATAATGATTATTTACTCCATCAGAATTTTGAATTGTTTTAGCCTTTCCAATAGTAATTTTTTCACCAATTTTTGCAATCAAAGCAACTAAATTGTCATTAACTGTTTGACCATTTTTCATTTTTGTAGTTTTTAATTCTTCAACATTTGAGTTATTTTTATTATTTAATTCACCTAATTCTTTAACAAAAGAAATAAAATCTTCATTTTTAGCAACAAAATCCGTTTCACAATTTACTTCAATAACAGAGGTCTTTGTATCGTCTCCACTAACTACAACAACACCCTCTTTTGCTTCCCTAGACATTTTTTTTGAAGCTTTTGAAATACCCTTAACTCTTAAAATTTCAATTGCCTTATCTAAATCTCCATTTGATTCTTTTATAGCTAAATTACAATCTTTAAAACCAGCTCCAGTAGCTTCTCTAAGTTTTTTAACTTTTTCTATGTCACTCATTAGTTTAATTTCTCCTTATCTTCTTTAGAAAATTTTTTCTCTAGTTTTTCTCTGTCTAATTCTTGAATGGTTTTTGTTTTATCTTGATCTTTTACATCACTAGATTTTTCTTTTGTTGAGTCTTGTGCTGGTGAAGAACTTTTGGCACTTTTAATTGTCTCTTTGATTAAATTACAATAAAGATCAATAGCTCTTCGTGCATCATCATTACCTGGAATTGGGTAATCAATATTATCTGGATTAGAATTACTATCTAGAATGGCAATAATTGGTATTCCTAGTTTGGCTGACTCCGCGATGGCTAAAGATTCATAATTTGTATCTATTACAAACAATAAATCTGGAACTTTTTTCATTTCAGCAATACCTCCCAATGACCTTTGAAGCTTATCTTTTTTAACACTCATTTTTTAAAAGCTCTTTTTTTGTAAAACCTCTATTTTCAGCAACTAAATCTGTTTCCAGTTTTTTTAATTTCTTTATTGAATTTGAAATTGTTCCCCAATTAGTTAGCATACCTCCAAGCCATCTATAATTTACAAAATGTTGATCTGTTTCTTTTGCTACTTCAGCTATAGCTTCAGATGCTTGTTTTTTTGTTGATACAAATAAAATTTTTCCATTATTTGCAATAGTTTCATAAACTTTTTCCAAAGCCACTTTTGTTAATTCAAGGGTTTGGGTTAAATCTATAATGTGAATAGAGTCTCTCTTTCCAAAAATATATTTTTTCATTTTTGGATTCCATCTTAAAGTTTTATGTCCAAGATGAACGCCTGCTTCTAATAATTGTTGTATTGTAACGTTAGGTATCTTCATATTTATTCCCGGTTGAGCCACCACAGTAATTTCCAATTAAGGACCGGAGGTATAAAACCAATAACTGTGTGCGTGTTAATTTAATTTACGAAGTATTTACAAATATTTATTAAATTTAACAAGTGATTATTTAGTTAATTATTGCCTGTATTTCTAGATTCCTTAGAATATTTAGAGATTTTCTGTCTATTTTACGGTTATTTTGCAATCTAAATTTAAGGATATTGTCTTCAGTAGATAGATTG
>CACDLV010000046.1 GCA_902553675.1 uncultured Pelagibacteraceae bacterium | reverse complement strand
TTTTGGATCATGTGTTAAAGCTATTAAGGCTGTACTTGAATTTGTTTCAATTTCTTCAAAAGCTTCTTTTGGCCACTTGTTAATAACTTTAATATCAGGAAATCTTTGCTCAGATGCAAAATATCCTCTTGGATCTATAATACTAATCTCAAAATTTAAACTTTTTGCAAAATCAACTAAATATTGTGCAATATGTACAGCACCAACAATAATTACTTTTATTGGTTTTATATAAGTTTCAACAAATATCTCTGAATTTTCTATAACCCCGTTTTTTTTTGATTTAAAAAAATTTTCTATTTCAACAGCATATTTTGAAAATTCTCCTTTTGGAGAAGTGCCAGGTAAATAAATTTCACTATCACCATTTTCTAAATTTGTAAGTATTGCAAACTCAGTTTTTGATGATTTTTTTTTTAATATTTCTTCGAGTGTTTTAATTTTCATTAGTGTATTTGCTCAATATATATCGCTATTTCTCCACCACATGCTAGACCCACTTCCCAGGCGCTCTCGTTCGAAACTTTAAATTCTATTTTTTTACAAGGCTTGTTGTCTTTAATTAAAGATAGACACTCACTTACAACTGCAGACTCCACACATCCACCAGAAACTGATCCTGAAAAATCTCCTTTTTCGTTCACAATCATTCTGCTACCAACTTGTCTAGGTGATGATCCCCAGGTTTGAATTACAGTTGCTAAAACTACTTTTTGATTAGCTTTGATCCAATCTTTAGCTTCGTCTAATATTTTCTCATCAAATGAATTTTTCATCTGATAAAATATAGTTTTTAACTAACAAGCATCAACGGCTTTTTTAGCCTGAGTGACAACTAAACTAGCTCTAAAATCTGCAGAAGCATGCATATCAGAGTTCATTTCTGAACTATCTAGATCCATTCCATCTATTGATGAAGAAGAAAAATTACCCGATAAAGCTTTCGACATTTCTTTGTCATTATAAACACATGATTTTGCACCGGTCACTGCAACGTTTACATCTCCTTTATGTTTAGCCACATATACTCCAACGATTGCATATCTAGATGCAGGATTAGGATGTTTTTGATAACTAGATTTTTCTGGTATTTGAAATTCTATAGCTTCTATTAACTCACCTTTTTTTAAAGCTGTCTCGAACATTCCTTTAAAAAACTTTGCCGCTTCAATTTTTCTTTCATTCGTATGTATTGTTGCGTTTAAAGCAATACAGGCTGATGGATAATCTGCTGATGGATCATTATTTGCTATTGACCCACCTATCGTTCCTCTATTTCTAACTTGAGGATCACCAATTCCTTCAGCCAAACTAGATAATGATGGAATTGCCTTTTTTACATCTTTAGAATTTGAAACTTCAACATGTTTAGTTGCAGCTCCTATTGTAACTGACTTCCCACTCACTTTTATACCATTTAATTTTTTAATTTTTTTTATATCAATTAAATCTTTGTAAGTAGCTAATCCTAATTTCATTGAAGGAATAGTAGTCATTCCTCCTGCTAAAAAAGCAGAACTAGATGAAGCAAGTTTAGATGCCTCTTTACTATCTTTTGCTGAATGATAATTAAAATCTTTCATAAACCTCCTATGCTGCTTTTGCGTTAGATTTTTTTAGATTTTTACAAGCCTTCCACACTTTTTCAGCTGTAGCTGGCATAGTAACCTCTTGTCCACCTAAGGCATCAATTACAGCATTCATCACAGTAGGTGGTGCTGCTATTGCTCCAGCTTCTCCACAACCTTTAACTCCTAAAGGATTTGTAGTTGCATGCGTACAAGTATAACCAATGTTAAACTCAGGAAAATTATCTGCACGCGGCATTGTATAGTCCATATAAGATCCAGTCATCAACTGACCTGTTTCATCATACTCTGCATTTTCATACAATGCTTGACCTATACCTTGAGCAAGACCACCGTGAACTTGTCCTTCAACAACCATTGGATTAATTATTCTTCCAAAATCATCACAAGCTGTATATTTTTCAAGCTTAACATGTCCTGTTTCAGGGTCTATCTCAACTTCAGCGATATGTGTTCCTGCTGGAAAAGAAAAGTTTGAAGGATCATAAAAAGAAGTTTCTTTTAAACCAGGCTCATCACCTTCTGGCAATGGAGATTTCATTTCATCTCTTACGCCAGGTAAATAACAAGCAAAAGCTACTTCTCCTATTGTTTTCTTTTTATTTGATTTAGAAACAATAAATTCTCCGTCTTTGAACTCAACATCTTCTGGATTTGCCTCTAACATTTTAGCTGTAACTCTTTTACCTTTTTCAACTATTTTTTTACAAGCATTTACAATAGCAATACCACCAACAGCTAAAGATCTTGAACCGTATGTTCCCATACCGAATGTTCCTTTGTCTGTGTCGCCATGAACTATATCTATATTTTCTATTGGAACACCTAATTCATCCGCTGCTATTTGAGCAAAAGTTGTTTGGTGACTTTGTCCATGACTATGTGAACCTGTGTAAACAGTCACTTGTCCAGTTGGATTAAATCTAACCTCAGCAGATTCCCATAATCCAACTCCACATCCTAAAGACATTACAGCAGCTGAAGGAGCGATACCACATGCTTCAAAATATGAGGTAACACCTATTCCTCTAAGTTTTCCTTTAGCTTCAGACTCTTTTCTTCTGGCCTCAAAACCTTTATAGTCTGCCATCTGTTTTGCCTTTTCCATTCCAGCAACATAATCACCGGAATCTACTGTATGAACTAAAGTTTGTTTAAAAGGAAATGCTGTGGGGAAGTTTTTTATTCTAAGTTCAGTTTTATCTATTCCCAATTCCATTGAAGCTTTTTCAACTAATCTTTCAATAGTGTATGTAGCCTCTGGTCTTCCTGCACCTCTATAAGCATCTACTGGAGCTGTATTTGTATATACAGCTTTGACATTTGTATAAGCTGCTGGAATTTCATAAACTCCAGTTGCACAAGGTCCAAATAAATAAGTTGGTGTCACTGTACCAAATACCCGAGCATAAGCTCCAAGGTTTGCTATGGTCTCATTTTTAAAACCAAGAAACTTTCCATCTTTAGTAACTGCTAATTCTGCATGAGTAACATGATCTCTTCCATGAATATCAGTTAAAAAAGACTCTGACCTTTCTGCAACCCACTTAATAGCTCTATTAATTTTTTTAGCAGCCCAGCTACAAACAATATCTTCGTTATAGACATTTATTTTAGAACCAAAACCACCACCAACATCTGGAGCTACAACTCTTAACTTGTGTTCAGGAGCTACATTTCCAAAAGCAGACATTATCAATCTTGATAAATGTGGATTTTGACTTGTTGTGTATAAAGTGATCTCTTCAGATGCTGCATTGTAATCAGCAACACATGCTCTTGGCTCCATTGCATTAGGAATTAATCTATTATTAATGATATCAATAGAAATTACTTTATCAGCCTTATCAAATGCTTCTTTAACTTTTTGTCTATCACCTAATAACCAGTCAAAACAAAGATTTTTATCGATGCCTTCATGAATAGTATCTCCATTCATAGCATCTGCAGTACTTGTGACTGCTTTTAATACTTTGTAATCAACTTCAACTTTTTCTGCAGCTTCTTTTGCTTCTGCTAAACTTTCAGCAATTACAACTGCAACAGGATCTCCAACAAAATTTACATTATCTTTAGCTAGCGGAGGGTTTCCAGGACATTTCATTTCTGTACCGTCTTCACTTCTGATTGCCCAACCCGCAATTAAACCTCCAATTTTATCATCTGCTATTTCTTTGCCTGTAAGTATGCTTACTACTCCTGATGATTTTAAAGCTTTATCGATATTTATTTTTTTAATAGATGCTCTTGCGTGCGGTGATCTAACAAAAATCGCGTAAGTTTGATTTGCTAAATTAATATCTGCTGTATATCTGCCTTTACCAGTTAAAAATCTTTTATCCTCTTTTCTCTCAACTCTAGAACCTACTAAACTTGCCATTTTCTTTCTCCTCCTTAAAATTACATTTTCGTTGCTGCTTCTTTAACTGCTGCAACAATATTTTGATAACCAGTACATCTACAAATATTTCCCTCTAACCAATCTCTAATTTCTGTATCTGATGGTTTTTTATTTTTTTGTAAAAGATCAACTGCGCTCATAACCATTCCTGGAGTACAAAAACCACACTGTAAGCCATGAAGTTTTTTGAACGCCTCCTGCATTGGATGCATTTTTCCATTTGTTTCTAAACCCTCAATTGTTGTAACTTTTGATCCATTAACATCAGCTGCTAATGCCGTACAACTTTTTAAAGAATTTCCATCA
>CACDLV010000045.1 GCA_902553675.1 uncultured Pelagibacteraceae bacterium | reverse complement strand
AAAGATATTGGTACTTTTTTTACAATTAATTTTAATATCTTATTAATTCTTTTCCATTCATGCTTTTCATTTACAGGCTTAGATCCTGGTCTTGTAGACTCCCCACCAACATCTATTATAGATGCACCACTTTCATACAAATTAATAGCATGTACAATGCCTTTGCTTTTTTTATTAAATTTTCCTCCATCCGAAAAACTGTCAGGAGTAAGGTTTAATACACCTAAAATATTTGGAATTTTTTTAAAATTAAAATTAGAAAAATTTATTTTTTTTGATTTAATTTTCTTGATGTCTGTGTTGATTTTTTCTTTTAAATTTTTTGGTAAGTGCTTGATTTGATTTATAGAAATTTTTTTTTTTGATTTTCTAGTGATTATTTCAATATGATCAAAAGATATTTCTTTAATACAATGTAAGGGAATTGTTTTTTTTTTATTTACTAAAAATTTTGAATGTTTGCCAAAATAGAAATTACACGCTCTTGTGTAATATCTTTTCATTATTTATTAATGAACAATTTTTGGTTTTAAACCCATGGCGCCTAGAGCTGAATCTTGATCATCTTTCGTCTCTGAATTATCTAATATTTTATCTTTAGGATATAAATTTTTATTGATTATATTCTCTATTTCTTCTCCAGTTAATGTTTCATAAGTTATAAGAGCCTTGGCTATTTTATGTAAATCATCTATTTTTTCAGTTAAAATTTTCTTAGCTTGGTTATATCCTTCGTCTACAAGCTTTCTTATTTCCTTATCAATTTTTTGAGCAACTTCTTCTGATACTGATTGAGTTTGAGTTACTGACCTACCTAAAAAAACCTCCTCTTGGTTTTCTCCATATTCTACTGGTCCCATTTCTTCACTCATTCCATATTTTGTTACCATTGCTCTTGCAAGCTGAGTAGCCTGATTAATATCAGAACCATTTCCACCACCCGCACCTGTAGATATATTATCTTTTCCAAAAATTAACTCTTCTGCAACTCTGCCCCCAAAACAAACTGCTAATCTCGCCTTAAGATATTTTATTGAGTAGCCGTGTTTATCTCTTTCAGGTAAATTCATTACCATTCCAAGTGCTCTTCCTCTTGGGATAATTGTTGCCTTATGAATTGGATCATAGCTTGGCATGTTAAACGAAACTAAAGCATGACCTCCTTCATGGTATGCTGTAAGTTTTTTCTCGTCCTCAGTCATAACCATTGATCGTCTTTCGGCACCCATCATTACTTTGTCTTTTGCCTCTTCAAACTCCAACAAGGTAACTATTCTTTTATTTTTTCTTGCAGCTAACAGAGCAGCCTCATTAACTAGATTTGCTAAATCCGCCCCTGAAAAACCAGGCGTTCCTCTTGCAATAGTTCTTAAATTTACATCTGGTGCCATTTTTATTTTTTTTACATGGACTTTTAATATTTTTTCTCTACCAATTATATCAGGGTTTGAAACTACTACTTGTCTATCAAATCTTCCTGGTCTTAATAATGCTGGGTCTAATACATCTGGTCTATTTGTGGCTGCTATGATAATGACTCCTTCATTTGTATCAAAACCATCCATTTCAACTAACAACTGATTTAAAGTTTGTTCTCTTTCATCATTACCACCACCTAAACCTGCTCCTCTACTTCTTCCTACAGCATCAATTTCATCAATAAAAATTATACATGGAGAATTTTTTTTACCTTGTTCAAACATATCTCTTACTCTAGATGCCCCTACTCCAACGAACATCTCCACAAAATCAGAACCTGAAATTGTGAAAAAAGGAACTCCTGCTTCACCTGCAATTGCTCTAGCTAGTAAAGTTTTACCAGTTCCTGGAGGACCAACAAGCAAAGCTCCTCTTGGAATTTTTCCTCCCAATCTACTAAATTTTTTTGGATCTTTTAAAAATTCTACTATCTCTTCTACTTCTTCTTTTGCTTCTTCTACACCAGCAACATCATTAAACGTGACTTTACCTTTTAGTTCGTTCATCATTTTTGCTTTCGATTTCCCAAAACCCATTGCTCCACCTTTTCCACCTTGCATTTGTCTCATAAAGAAGATCCAAACCGCTATAAGCAATAACATTGGGAACCACGAAAGTAGCACACCAAATAATGAAGGCATTTTTTCTTCTAAAGGTGCTGCCGAAATACTTACTCCTTTTTCAGACAATTTTTCTATTAGATTCGGATCATTAGGAGCATAAGTTGAGAAAGAATTTCCATTTGAATAAACACCTTTGATGTTATTACCTTGAATCTCTACTTTAAGAACTTCGCCATTTTCAACAGAATTTAGAAAATCTGAAAATATTATTTGATTTTCTCCTCTTATATTGGACTGAGGATTTTTAAACATATTATAGAGACCAATAGTTAAAAAAACTATAATTCCCCACATTGCTAGATTTTTTAAATTCATAAGTTTAAAATAAGAATTATTAATAAATTAACAAGTGACAAAATATCAGTAATTTCATCAACTTTAACGCTCTTTTGACACTATAACAGTGTTATTTACCTTCTTAATTATACAGTTACCTAAAGTAGTTTTAAAAAAATTTTCATTTTTCATTTGATCAATTAATTTATTGATTTTTTTTCCTCTTGTTGGATAGTAATTTTTTCCTACTATTTTTATAACTTTTGTAAAAGATCTAAAAACTACTTCTTCTGATTGATAAAAAAAATTTTTATTTAAAACAACAATTTTATCAATATTTGAAATTATTGAGTTATCTTTTAAATTTTTTTCTACAAAATATTTAATTGACTCATTGGCAAATTTTAAATTTTTAATTGTTAAATTAAATTTCTCTTTATCCAATCCCTCTAATTCCAAATTCTTTATAAAATTTCTAATTTTTATTCGTTTAAATTCATCATTTTTATTCGAAGGATCTTCAATATAATCTTTGAAAAATTTTTTGGTAATATATTCTAAATTTATTTTTGAAAATTTTAACAAAGGTCTAATCAAATTAACATTTTGCTGACTAGTTTTTTGATCAAATGATACTAGCCCATTTAAGCCGCTGCCTCTTAAAATTCTAATAAAAAAATTTTCTATTAAATCATCTTTATGATGACCTAACAAAATATTATTAATTTTAAATTTTTTTGCATTTTTGATCAAAAGTGCATATCTTTTATCTCTTGCAACAGACTGAATATTGCTTTTTGGTTTTTTACCGACCCAGGTAAAAATCTCAAGATTTGTAGACAATTTTTTTAGAAGTTTTTTTAAATATTTTGCCTCTTTTGTTGAATTTATTCTAAGTTTATGATCAACATGAAAATATTTTACTTTTAGATGTTTTTTAATTGAATAAATTTTTGATAAAAAACACAAAGCCAGACTGTCAGGTCCACCAGAAACTGCAACTATAAAATCCTCGTTTAATTTTAAATCTTTTTCAAATTTTTTATAAATTTGAAAAGTTTGTTTATCTTTTAATTTGTCTAATAAAAACTTATGAGTCTTGTTTGGTGCATTCAAATTTTTTGGACTCATATTTTGCTTTTTGTATTACAGACTGATTTGCATTAGGATATTGTAATTCTACACCAGTTATCATTTTACATCCTTGATCTTTTTCACCAATTTGAACCATAGATACTCCAAGTTTTAAAAGATTAATTGGGGCTTTTTTACCCTTTGGATATTTTTGGTAACCCTCTAAATAAGCAGAAGCTGCATCTGTATATAGCTGTCTAATTCTAAATGTTTCAGCATACCAATATTGTGCGCTACCAGCTAACTCATGGTCAGGGTGAGATAGTACAAATTCTCTAAAAGCTCTTTCCGCTGTACTATAGTCTCCAACCTTTAAAAAGCTTGTTGCAAATTCATATTGCCCCACTGGATTTAAATCTTGTGGAAGTATTTTTTCTTCAGATTGAAAAGTTTCAGTTACAACGGAAGCTGTAGTATCTACAGATTGAATCTGTTGTGAAGTTTCATTTGTTTCTGTATCTTTATATGAAATTGTTCCCAAATCTTGAGGCTGCGAACTACCAGGTAAAACTTTTTGATCATTAATTTTTGGTTTTGAACTAATTTGATTTTCTACATTACCAATGTTACCAGAACTAATATTAGTTTCTATATCTTGAAATCTTATTTGATTGTCAGCTTGAATTTTTGAAACACGGCTAGATAATTTATCCAACTTAAAGTTTATTTCCTCAAACTTGTTAGTAAGTTCTCTAAACTGATCCTCAACTTCAGACAATTTTAATAGATGTCTGGTTAGAACATCTTCTGAATTTTGATCCAAATCCGTAATTGAATTATCATTGGTACTTGTTTGTATTTCAATAGATCCCGAATAAACTGCTCTTTCA
>CACDLV010000044.1 GCA_902553675.1 uncultured Pelagibacteraceae bacterium | reverse complement strand
TTGTTATAAAAAATTTAAATCCTTATAAAAGACCAATAAGTGCTGTTGCAGATAATTTAGAAGTAAGAAATGCTAAATTAATTACTGTAAAAATAAATAATAAAATTAGATTTAATCTTCTCTATGATAAAAATAGAAGTCTGCAAAAAAAGATTAAAATTGAGCAGATTAGAAAAGAAACGAGTTAGACAACAGATCTATTAATTACAAATCAATTGCTAAAATTTAAATAAACATTTGTTCGCAAAAATAATCTTAAAATATTTTTAGTCTGGTCACACTATGGGCACAGTGATAAAGTTTTTTTATGAGAATATTTTTTGTATTAATCATTTATATCTTTAGCTTACAATCTTTGGCTAAGTCTGATGATATCAGTGAATTTGAAATAGAAGGATTTAGTCTTGGTGTTAGTTTGTTAGAATATTTTAGCAAGGACAAAATTGATAATAATACCGATAATGATTCTTACGCTTATACAGACCAAAAATATGTTCAGGTAAATATTTATGATGGAAATTTTGGTGATTATGAAGTTATGCAATTCACTGTAAAAAGAAATGATAAAAAATATATTTTGCATAGTATAGCTGGTGGAATTTTTTATTCAGACTTTAACAAATGTTTAAAAAAACAAAAAAAAATTTCAAATGATGTTTTACAATTATTTAAAAATGCAGAAAAACTATTAAATGATAAAGGAATAATGCCAGGTGATGATACTGGCAAGAGTTATGCTATATCAGACGTATATTTTATAAATGGTGGTTCAATGAGTGTTAGATGTTTTAATTGGTCAAATAAAATGGAAAAAGAAAAAAATTACACTGATAATCTTAGGGTAGGTATACGAACTGATGAGTTTAATAATTGGGGTTTGAAATTTCAATAATTAATCAAGCACTGCTCTCATAATCCCAGCTCTAGTAGCTTGATTACTTAGGTTCCAATTTTAATTTCCAAGAAATCTTGACACACTCACGACACACTTAAAATCATAATTTAGTTTAACTTTTACTTTGCAAAAATAATAAGTGTTGAATTTATTAAGTGATGGTGCCCCCGCACGGATTCGAACCGCGGACCTATTGATTACAAATCAATTGCTCTACCAGCTGAGCTACAAGGGCATGCGCAATAATTATTAACTATTTGTAGAATAATCAACTCTTTTTTTTTGTATAACTAAGGTGATGAAAGACAATTGAAGCACTATTTGATATATTTAAACTTTCAATCTCCTCATTAATATTAATTTTAACAAAAAAATCTGCATATTTGCTTGTATGCTGTCTCATTCCAAATCCTTCAGATCCAAATAGAAGTATGTTATTTCCTTCCCATTTTATATCTGTAAAATCTTTTTGACCTTTTGCATCAAAACCATAAACCCAGAAATTTTTTTCTCTTAAATTTTTTAATGTGGAATTAATGTTGGATACTAGGAATATATTTATGTGTTCCATACAACCACTTGCAGATTTATACATCAGCTTACTATCTTTAGGAAAGTGTCGTTCTTTAACTATCAATCCATCAATATTAAATGATGCTGCACTTCTTATTAATGAACCAATATTTCTTGGATCTGAAACTTCATCAAGACATACAAATGTTAAATTATTTTTACCTTTAATAAATTGTTTTAAATCTGGTTGATCCAAATGCTCAATCTCAGCAACATAACCATTGTGCATTAATTGTTCTTTAGAAGAATATTTGTCCAATTCTTTCTTAGACTTAAAGTAAACTTTAACATCTTCTAAAATATTTTTATTTGGGTTTTTTCTATGAATATTTTTTTTAGATTCTTCTGTTAAAAAAACTCTTAAAACCTTTCTTTTTGGGTTTCTAAGAGCTTCAATAACTGCGTGTTGACCAACGATGAAAAATGACGATTTATTCATAAATTATCTACTGTTTTATACGGTTTTTTTAATATTTTCCTATTAAATCACGTGTTGCATTTGCATAAATAAAATATATAAAACGCATGTTATTTGAAGCTTTATTGAACAAGGGGACACTTCCCCAAAGGAGGGGTTCCAGAGCGGTCAAATGGGGCGGGCTGTAAACCCGTTGACTTCGGTCTTCGAAAGTTCGAATCTTTCCCCCTCCACCATTTAATAAATTTTAGATAACATGGAGTGTTACTCTTGGGGTTGTGCGGGTGTAGTTCAATGGTAGAACGCTAGCCTTCCAAGCTGGATGTAAGGGTTCGATTCCCTTTACCCGCTCCAAGAAATTAAAATTATATGAAACAAAAAAAACTGAGGTAAAAACGCAATGTCAAAAGAAAAATTTGTAAGAAACAAACCCCACTGTAACATTGGGACTATTGGTCATGTCGACCATGGTAAAACAACTCTTACTGCCGCGATTACAAATGTATTAGCACAAGCTGGCGGCGGAACTGCAGTTGCTTATGATCAAATTGATAAAGCACCTGAAGAAAAAGAGAGAGGTATAACAATTTCAACAGCACACGTTGAGTATGAAACTGAAAAAAGACACTATGCTCACGTAGATTGTCCTGGTCACGCTGACTATGTTAAAAACATGATCACTGGTGCTGCACAAATGGATGGAGCAATTCTAGTTGTGAATGCAGCTGATGGTCCAATGCCACAAACAAGAGAGCACATTCTTTTGGGAAGACAAGTTGGTATTCCTGCAATTGTTGTTTACTTAAATAAAGTAGACCAAGTAGACGATAAAGAAATGATTGAACTTGTTGAAGAAGAAATTAGAGAGCTTTTAACTTCATACAAATACCCAGGTGATAAAACGCCAATCGTTAAAGGTTCGGCTTTAGCAGCAGTTGAGGGTAGAGATGATGAAATTGGAAAAAATTCAATTTTAGAATTAATGAAAGCTGTTGATGAACATATTCCACAACCAGCTAGAGAAGTTGATAAGCCATTCTTAATGCCAGTTGAGGACGTATTCTCAATTTCTGGAAGAGGAACAGTCGCAACCGGTAGAGTTGAGTCAGGTGTAATTAAAACTGGAGAAGAAGTTGAAATAGTTGGAATTAGAGAAACTAAAAAATCAGTTTGTACTGGAGTTGAGATGTTTAGAAAACTTTTAGATTCTGGTGAAGCTGGAGATAATGTTGGAATTTTATTGAGAGGTATTGAAAGAACTGATATCGAAAGAGGTCAAGTTCTTTGTAAACCTGGATCAATTACTCCGCATACTAAATTTGAAGCTCAAGCGTATGTTCTTAAAAAAGATGAAGGTGGAAGACACACTCCATTCTTTACTAAGTACAGACCACAGTTTTATTTTAGAACAACAGACGTTACAGGTGAAGTAGAGTTACCAGCTGGTACTGAAATGGTTATGCCAGGTGATGATGCTAAATTTACTGTTAAACTAATTACACCAATTGCTATGGCAGAGAAATTAAACTTTGCTATTAGAGAAGGTGGAAGAACTGTTGGAGCAGGAGTAGTAACTAAAATTATAGAGTAACTCTATAAATAGGAGTGTAGCTCAATTGGTAGAGCGCCGGTCTCCAAAACCGGAGGCTGAGGGTTCGAGTCCCTCCGCTCCTGCCAATTTGAGCTTATAAATTATGAGAAACCCGATTAAATTTTTACAAGAAGTAAAGCAAGAAGCATTTAAAGTTACTTGGCCAACTTGGAAAGAGACATTGCAAGGTGCTTTAATGGTTTTTGTTATGGCAGTTGTTATGTCTTTATTTTTTCTCCTTTTAGATCAGGTTTTAAAATTTTTCTTAGAACTTTTACTTAAAGTGAGTATTTAATGAAAAATTGGTATATTGTTCAGTCACATTCTAGTTTTGAGAATAAAGTTGCTTCTTTAATTAAAGAGGAGGCAGACAAAGCTAAAATTGCTGATAAGTTTGAAGAAATCATTGTACCTACTCATGATGTTACGGAGGTTAAGAGAGGAAAAAGAATTCAAAGAAAAAAGAAATACTTTCCAGGATATGTACTTATAAAAAGCGAGATGGATAACAATATTTATCACATGATTAAGAATATAAAGAGGGTTAGTGGTTTCTTGGGCACAAGAGGTATTCCGGTTCCAGTTTCAGATAAAGAAGTAGAGAAGATTTTAGGTCAGATTAAAGACGGTGTTGCTCAGCCAAAATCTGGTGTGGATTACAGTGTAGGTGAAAAAGTTCAGGTTGTAGATGGTCCATTTGCATCATTTACTGGAATGATTGAGGAAATTGATGAAGAAAAAGCTAGACTTAAGGTGTCAGTTTCTATATTTGGTCGTCCTACACCTGTAGATTTAGAATATAACCAGGTTGAGAAGGTAAGTTAATGGCTAAAGAAATAAGTGGGTTTATAAAATTACAAATTAAAGGTGGTCAAGCTAATCCAGCTCCCCCTGTTGGACCTGCATTAGGTCAACGTGGTGTAAACATTATGGAGTTTTGTAAGGCTTTTAATGACAAGACCAAGTCAATGGCAGGTAAGCCTGTTCCAGTAGAGATTACAGTTTATAAAGATAAAAAATTTGATTTTAAAATTAAATCACCCCCAGCATCTTTTTATATTAAAGAAGCAGTAAAACTTAAAGGTGGTTCTAATGAACCTGGAAGAAATATTGTAGCTTCAAT
>CACDLV010000043.1 GCA_902553675.1 uncultured Pelagibacteraceae bacterium | reverse complement strand
TCTACTTCAGCATGCCTTCCATCAGTTGAGACGTCTTTCCTTAATGAAGTAATTTCATATTTATATTCGTCAATTATTGCGGTTATAGTTCCGTGTTCAATTCCTGTTTCGTAATAACTTATTTGTTTATTTTTAAGAGCCTCACAAACCTCCTGAGGCGTTAAATTTGTTGCTAGGTCAATATCATCAACATTTTCTTTTTTTATCACTTTTCTTACACACCCACCCACATATCTAATTTCACTTTTCTCTGAAAAATTATTAATTGCTTCAAAAATTTTATTTGCTGGTGTTGTTAAAGTAATTTGTTTTAAATTTTGACTGATATAATTAAGATTTTTTGATCGGAAAAAAAATTTATCTAAAAAATTTTTCATAAATGGCTGGGGCGCTAGGATTCGAACCTAGGATGCAGGTACCAAAAACCCGTGCCTTACCGCTTGGCTACGCCCCAATACTAGCTTCCTATAACATAAAAATATAAAATTCATATAGTTTTTGCTGTAACACACCAATAATTTTTATATTTTCTTTTAAATTTAGCTTTTGCCAATTTACAACTCTTTAATGAATTATAATAGGCAACAATTGTTGATCCTGAACCAGTCATTCTTACAAATAATGGATTATTGATACTTTCTAAGAACAACTTTATTTTTTTAAGTTTTGGATATTTTTTGAGTGCTATTGTTTCAAGGGCATTTTGTTGATCAATCAAATATTTTACTTCAAACATGTTTTTTTTAGGTTTGTTATATTTTGATTTTGTATACTTTCGAACAGCAGAGTATATTTTTTTAGTTGAGCACCCAAAATCAGGCTTTACTAAAGTAGAGTAATATTTTGGAGTATTATAAATCTTTTTTATTCTACCACCTGATGACAACACACAGCTAGATGAAATGGTTCCTAAAATAACATCAGAACCAACCAAGTCACAGATACTTCGAGTTTTTTGATGATTTAGATTAATAATTTTTTTTTTTATCAGATAATTAAAAACACTAGCTGCATTCATCGATCCCCCACCTAACCCAGCTTCCTGAGGAATTAATTTTTTAATTTTAACTTTAAATTTTTTATTTTTTAATAAATTTTCTTTATCTAGTATTTGAAATAATTTTTGAACAGTATTTTTTTTTCCAATTTTTTTAGAAAACTTTCCATAAAAAGAAATGTGATGTTCTTTTCCGTTATGTTGATTTATTGAAATAACATCATGCAGATCTATAAAACCAATTATACTTTCAATTTTATGTAAAAATTTTTTTCTTCCATTAATATTTAGTGCTAAATTTAACTTTGCATTAGATTTAATTTTATTTATTTTCATTTAAGAATTTTTAAGACCCTCTATTACTTTAATGTTGATTTTTTCTCTCATATCATCTTCGGTGTCATCAAAAGTTAATACGTTGTTCCAAAAATATCTCGCTTGAATTTTTCTATTTAATTTCCATAAAATATCTCCATAATGATCATTCACGATTGGATCATCTGGCATTAATTCTACTGCTCTTTTTAAATACTTTTCTGCTTCTACATAATCCTCTATTAAATAATAAGCCCATCCAATTGAATCAATAATATATGGATCATTGCTTTTTAAATCATATGCTGTTTTTAACATATCCATTGCTTCATTAATTTTATAATCACGCTCTAACCAAGAGTAAGCAAGATAATTTAAAATATATGCATCGCTAGGATCAATTTTAAGCGCATGCAATAAATCTTCATCTGACTTTTCATAATTGCCCATTCTTTCGTAGCTTCCACCTCTACGATACAATACATCTGATTTAATAAGTGAATTGTCATCCAGCGTTAAAATAATTTCTGTATAACGATCTATTGCCTTTTCATAATTTTTAGAATTTTTATAAAAATTAGCTAAATCAAAAATCATTTTTATATTAGGATTTTCAATTTTATTAAATTTTGAATCTATGTATTTAATTCCATTTTCATAATCCTGCTCTTGAATTATTATTTGAGCTTCTTTTTTTAATCTAAACCAATAATAAAATTCATCTTCTTTTTTAAATTTTTTCAAGATCCTTTGTACTTTATCAAATTCATCATTAAGATAAAAATTTTCTGCAATCAATGACAGATTAAATTTAAACTTAGGATTTAAATAATTCGATAAATTTAAGTAAAAATTTGATTTTTCAAAACTATCCTGAGAAGAATAAAGATTAGAGATTAAAAATAAAAACTCACTTACAACGTCGTTGTGATCTTTGCATGAAAAAATTTTTCTAAAATCATCATATTTTTCTTTATCTACCCAACTTTTACTTTGTGAAAGTAATAATGTTGAATTTATATAATCAATTTGTTCAACAACTAATCTTGCTTCATTTATTTTGTTATTATCAATTAAATAATTAAGATAAAAGAAAATGTATCTTGAATAATCACCTTGTTGACTATTTATTAAATTAAGAAAAAATGACGAAGTTCTTTGATCATCAATATAACATCTTTGGAATGTCTCGGCTATAAGAGACAGGTTTCCAAAATTTTTTTTATTATCTAATATTTTTTTATTTTTAAAAGTATAAATATATTGTTTTAATGTTTCAAATATAACTAGGTTTATCCTATCTTCATCTTGAAATTTTAAACTTTGTGTTAAATATTCATCAGCTTTTTTAAAATTATTTTTCTTTAAACTGTCAATTATTAAAATTATATAAGCATCATAAAAATCTGAGTTAGATTTGTTTGAGTTGTTATTTAATACATTAATTGCTTGAGGTACTTTGTTATCTAAAACTAAAGAGTTAACATATCTTTTTAAATAACTGTCATGTTTGTTAATTAATACTTTAGTTAAGTTAAAAAATTTTAAAGCTTCAGAATTATCTCTATTTTCAAATGCAACAATTCCAGAAAAATAATTTGATAAATCTCTTGAGTTGAAATCATTAAAAGTAGCACTTTTAGAATACAAAGGTGTCTGATAAGATATGAATATTAATAGTACTAATTTTAAAAATTTTAGGAACATGTGACCATACTATGACTAAAAAAGTGATAAATCAAAATACCAAATTAAACCAAGAACTAATTTATACTATTGAGCCAAAATTTATATTCGCTGATAAGCCAATAAATAGATTTAATATTTTAGAAACGAACAATGGCGCCCTGCATATTAATAAAGAAGAATTACTAAAAAATTTAAAAGATCAAATAAATTCAATTGAAAATTGTAAATTGAAAGAAAATTCAAAAAAAATTATTTTAGGTGAGGGAAATATAAATAGCCCTTTAATGTTAATTGGAGAGTCTCCTGGGGCTGAAGAGGAAAAATTGGGTGTCCCATTTAGAGGTGAAGTTGGCGAACTTCTAAACAAAATGCTTTTAGCTATCAATATTAAGAGACAAAATATTTACACAAGTTATGCAATCAATTTTAGACCACCTGATGACAGAAAACCAACCTCAACTGAAATTAAAAGATACTCAGTATTTTTGAGAGAGCATATATCGATTATAAACCCAAAGATTATTGTTTTGATGGGTAGTTCGGCAATGGAGGCTATAACAGGAATAAGTGAAAAAATAACTACTGAAAGAGGACATTGGAAGGAAGTGATTTTAAAAAACAAAACATTCCCTTTAATGATAACTTTTAATCCATCTTATTTAATCCGTTTTCCAGAAAATAAAAAACACTCATGGGAAGATTTAAAGAAAATTAGAGACAAAATTAAAGATCTAAAGTTAAAAATTTGATGAAGGTAATTGCTGGGGTTGATGAGGTTGGTAGAGGAAGTTTAATTGGGCCCGTTTATGCTTCAGCAGTAATTTTAAAAAAATCAATTAATGCTAAATTATTAAAAGATTCAAAATCATTAAGTAAAAGAGAGAGAGAGTATCTATGTAAATACATAAAAAAAAATTCTACTTGGTCTATAGGCAAAGCTTCTGTAAAAGAAATAGAAAAATTAAATATACTACAAGCAAGTTTGCTAGCTATGAAAAGAGCTATCAAAAAACTTAAGAAAAAACCAACACACGTTGTGATAGATGGAAACAAAACTCCAGAATTAAAAAATTATAATTTAAAATCAGTTATAAAAGGAGATAAAAAAGTCCCTTCTATTTCGGCAGCCTCTATAATTGCAAAAGTATCAAGAGATAAATTTATAACCGCCTTATCAAAAAAAAATAAAGGTTACGATTGGGATAAAAACTTTGGGTACGGAACAAAACAGCACTTAAAAGCGTTGAAAAAATTAGGTATTACCAAACATCATAGAAAAACTTTTTCACCAATATCTAAAATAAATTAATACTACATATAGTTACCTTCTAATTAAGAAACACTAATCGAATCCAAATTTTTCAATCTCAGGTTGACCGTGAAATCCATTTGGAGTCTAATTAATTTTTACAAATGAAAACTGATTTCAAAAATAAAATAATAAATGGAGATAGTCTCGAAGAATTAAAAAAAATTCCACGTGAAACTTTTGATTTAATTTTTGCAGATCCTCCTTACAACTTACAATTAAAAAGTGAATTAACTAGACCAGATAGATCAAAGGTTAGTGCAGTAAATGATAAGTGGGATCAATTTGAAAATTTTAAAAAATATGATTACTTCACTTATGAATGGCTTAGTGAATGTAAAAGAATTTTAAAAAAAGATGGAGCTATTTGGGTTATAGGAAGCTACCATAATATTTTTAGAGTTGGAACGGCAATCCAAAATTTAGGTTTCTGGATTTTAAACGATGTTATTTGGAATAAAAATAATCCAATGCCAAACTTTAGAGGGACACGTTTTACTAACGCTCATGAAACTTTGATATGGGCATCTAAAAGTGAGAAATCAAAATACACATTT
>CACDLV010000042.1 GCA_902553675.1 uncultured Pelagibacteraceae bacterium | reverse complement strand
TGATTATTTTTAATAAATGGGCTTCGAAATATATACTATAATTAATATTTATCTATGATTCATATAGAGATGGTATTATTTTATAAATTTTGATCATGCAAAATATTTTAAAAATTGTAATACCTTCTATACCTTTTTTATTTATTTTTAGTATTTTTTTTTTAGAAGTTGGCCTTTTAATTATAACTTTGACCGGCTTGTTTCTAATTTTTAAAAACAAAAATTTTGAGCTATTTAATAATTATTTTTTTAAAATTATAATATGTTTTAGTATATATTTATTTCTATCAAGTATTTTTATTCACGAAATAAAAGATGGATATAAATATTCTTATTTTTATTCAAGATATATAATTTACATAGTAATTATTTCATATTTTATTGATAGGTTTAATTTAAAAAATATTTTCTTAAAATCTTTTTTAATAGCTAATTTACTTTTAATATTTGATGCTTTATTTCAGTTTAGTTTTGGTTTTAATATAATTGGTCTTAAAACCCTTGACATTTATAGAGTATCTAGTTTTTTTGGTGATGAATTGATTCTAGGAGGATTTATTCTTAGGATATCACCTCTTGTTTTTGCATTTTTTTTTATTTCAAGAACTGAATATCTCACTACTAATAATAAGGGTGTTTTATATATTTTTCCATTATTAATTATTTTAAATTTAATTGTGATTTTGATTTCAGGCGAGAGAGCAGCTTTATTTTTGTATATTTTGTTCTGTTTCTACTTATTTGTTTTTTTAAAATTTAAAAAAAGATTCAAGTTTATTTTTTTAGCTGCTCTAATATTTTTTAGTTCTACAATTGTCTTATCCAATAAAAATATTTATGAAAGAATTATCAATAAAACAATCTTTGAGGTATTTGGATATAATAAGTTCACAGAAAAATATTACGTTATTGAAGAATTAATAACTAAAGATTATTATAAAAATAATTGCGATAAAGAAAATAAAAAAAATATTTCTGAAAAATGTAAAAATAAAAAAAAAATATTTTTATTTTCTCCAACACATAACAACTATTATTTAACAAGTATCAATATTTTTTTAGATCATAAAATTTTTGGATCTGGACCAAAATCTTTTAGGATTTTATGTTCAGAAGATAAATATATGATAAACAAATATAGTTGTGCAACTCATACGCATAATTATTATATTCAGCTAATTTCTGAAACTGGAATTATAGGATTTCTATTTATTTTACTATTTTATTCTTATTTTTTGATATTGTTGCGGAAAGTATTAATCAATCAAAATCTCTCAAATAATCAGCATAATTTTTATATAATTTTATTAGGTGGATTATTAATAAATTTTTTTCCAATAATTCCAACTGGTAATTTTTTTAATAACTGGTTAAGCTTACTGATTTACATGCCTATAAGTTTATTGATAATCAAAGATAGCAATGCCATTAGAAATTAGTTTTATAGTTTTTCTTATAGTTATAAATTTAGTAATTATTTTAAATTACAAGTATTTAACTAACAAAATAAACGTACTTGATTTTCCAAATGAGAAAAGAAAAATTCACTCAAATCCAACCCCAATATTTGGTGGAATTATTGTTTTTATAAATATTATATTTTTTTTACTATTTTTCTTTTTTTTTAAATTTGAAATACTCTTAGACTCTTTTTTATTATCTGAATTAAAAAGTTTATTTTACTTTTTTATAATAATTTCATCAATTTTCATAATTGGATTATATGACGATAAATATACAATTAAAGGAATAAATAGAATTATTTTGTTAACACTATTTATTTATTTTTCAATTGTTATTGATTTAAATCTTGAAATTAATGAGTTAATTTTTAATTTGAATAATACAGTAATTCCTTTTGAGAAAGGTGCAAGGATATTCCCAACAATATGTTTTTTAGTTTTAATTGTATCTTGTAATATGGGTGATGGAATAAATTTACAATCATTCCTTTTTAATTTTTTTACTTTTTTAGGTTTATATTTTATTACTGAAAACTTATTCATTATTGTTTTACTTATTTCTCTCGTTTCTTTTGGAATTTTAAATTTCAATGGAAAAATATTTTTAGGTGACTCAGGTTCATATTTGCTAAGCTTTTTTTTAGGATTCTATTTTATAAAATATTATAATTATAATTATATTGATAATGTAGAAGTTACTATTTTATTTCTATTATTTCCTATTATGGACGCTTCAAGATGTATCTTTACGAGATTGTTAAATGGTAGAAGTATTATTTCTGCAGATAATATTCATTTGCATTATTTACTGCTAAATAAAATTGATTATAAAAAAACAATTTTATTAATGTCTTTTTTCTATTTAGGACCTTTTGTTTTTTATGTCTTGAATTTTAATTATTATTTATTTTTTGTAATATCTATTACGCTTTATATATTTCTATTTTTAAAGTTTAAATCTTAAAATAATTTTTGTACCAATTTATGAAATTCTTAATACCTATTTTATGAGGTGTAGGTCTTTTTTGATTTATCCATTTTTTTAAAACTTTGTTAGATGCAACAGTTGATTTGACATCACCAAGTTGAATTGGTTTATAAGTAATTTTTGCTTTTTGATTTAAGGATTTTTCTATAATTTTAATAAAATTTTTTAATTTTATACTTTTATTATTTCCAATATTAAAAATACGGAACTTACAATCGCTTATATTCGGAAGAGGTTGTCCAGGTTTAAAACTTTTTTCAATAGAAGGCTTTTTAATGAAAATTTTATAAAGCGCGTCAACCGCATCATCTATATAGGTAAAATCTCTGTGCATATTTCCATTATTATAAACTTCAATTTTTTTTCCAGATATAATATTTTTTGTAAATTTAAAAAGAGCCATGTCTGGTCTTCCAAATGGTCCATAAACAGTAAAAAATCTTATACCGGTTGTTGCGAGTCCAAAAAGCTTACTATAAGTGTGAGCCATTAATTCGTTAGTTTTTTTAGTTGTCGCATAAATACTAATTGGATGGTTCACACCATGTTTCTCAGAAAATGGATAAATTTTGTTATTTCCATAAACACTTGAACTACTTGCATATATTAAATGATTAATCTTAAATTTTTTTGAGAATTCTAAAATGTTCAAAAAAACATCTATATTATTTTCTAAATATTCTTTTGGTTTTTCTAATGAATATCTCACACCAGCTTGAGCAGCTAGATGTATGATTTTATCAAATTTTTTTTTTTTATAAATATATTCAAGAACTTTTTTTTGTCTTAAATCTCTTTTAAAAAAAAAAAATTTTTTGTTTTTTGATAAGTAGCTTATTCTATTTTTTTTTAATTTTACATCGTAGTAATTATTTAAGTTATCAATTCCACAAACAGTGTATTTATTTTTTAATAGTTTATCAGCTATATGCATTCCAATGAAACCAGCGCATCCAGTTATTAATACAGTTTTAGAACGCATGATTATTTAAATTGTTTTTATAAAATTTACCAATTTTCTTAGTAGATAAGTATTCATAGAAAAAAAAATAATAATTGTTAAAATATTAAAGCATATAATTAATAGTAGTATATAAACTTTATAAGAAATCTTGTTATAAACGTGTTCAGTTTTTATTACTTTATAAGGAATTCCTTCTAATTTTTTTTGTAATAGACTTATGTCCATTGTTCTTGAAAACTGTGTTGCGTAGTAAATTTCAGAGTGAATTGCATTTGTTACACTATCTTCATCCAAAAAATAAAATTTTACGTTTTTTTCAACAAGTTTGTTCAATATAAAATCTTTCGATGAGAGATTGTCAACAGTTGTATAAAAATTTTTATTATTTTCTAATTTACCGACAAAATATTCTTTTCCTAATCCAATTTTATTTATTTCATTAAGGTTTAATAAATTCAAAAAATCTGAAAAATCAATTTGTTCAAAATTTTTATAACTTATGTCTTTTTCTTTTAAAAAGTTTGAAGAAAATTCTTCAATTTCAAAATTTTTCTTATCTATTGCATTTTTAACATAATTGTGAAAGTCAATAGTAGTTAAATTTAAAATGTTATTAAAACATTTTTCGTTTTCATCCGTATTGTTATTTATAATTTCGATTTGAAAAATCCCAGTGCTTCCATCATAATTTAATGATATTGGTCTTATATTATCAATTGTTGGTATTTTGCATATATCTGAATTACCTTCACTCGCATTACGGATTGAATCAACAAGTTTATTAATACTTTGATTAAAATTATAAAATGTATGATTAAATTCGCCAATTATAAAATAATCAGATTCAAATGAAACTTTGGATTGAACACGAGCATCGATATTATCATAGGTTAATTTAGATATATAATATCCAGTTATAGAGAAAATTATTATTAGTATAATAATTTGAATATATTGTTTTTGTGTCATTTTAATTTATTAAACTTAAATAATCTTAAATTGACACATAGTCAATAATACTTAAGTTAAAGTGAATGTTACACTGGTTTGGACCAACTTTCCCTATTGATTTAATTTATGGCATATTAAATTTTTTAGTAGCATTTATTATAATATCCATAATTGGACTGAGATTAAACACAGATCCAAAACAATTATTATTAATATTGGTGACTTTATTATTTCCTTTTTTAATAAATGGAATGTTGATTGATTGGCATTTTATTCCAGACCAAAGTAAGTATCTGAAAGATACAATTGCTTTTAGAAGTTTTGATTTTGGTGCAATTGATCATAGGCCTTCAATTTATATACCTTCTTTAATATTAGCTTTAACACCACTTCCATTTTTAGAAACATTTAACGATTTGGGTTTTGCAAATAGATTAATCATGTCACTTTTTATTATGTTTTTAATAAATAAACAAACTCCAAAATTAATCACTTATTACTTGATACTTTCTCCAACAATTTTATTTTATACTTCGACAGGACTTAAAGAAACAATAGTAATCATACTAACAACAATTTCTTTCTATTTAATACTAAAAGAAAAACTTTTAACTGCTTTATTACCAATAATTTTACTTATATTATCTAAAAAGCAAAATGGTTATTTAGTTTTATTAGTTTATTTAGGATATTTATATTTTTTTAAAATAAATTTTCAGGGAAAAAAA
>CACDLV010000041.1 GCA_902553675.1 uncultured Pelagibacteraceae bacterium | reverse complement strand
CTTACATGTATATACAAATTTAGTTTATTGAACCATTTTTTCATACTCTTTTGATCTAAATTACCCTGAAAAGATATTATTTTATTCAACCCGTAATTATTAATATTTGTTTTTAATTTTTTTTTTGTAGGTCCGTCCCCGGCTAATAATAAATTAATATTATGTTTAAAAAAGAATTCTTTATATTTATGAAATAACTTTATTAAAAGATCTTGATACTTGTGGTGGTGAAATCTGGCAGCCATACCAACTCTATATAATTTAGATTTCTTAATTTTTTTGTTCTTAAAAAAACTTTTGTTTATACCATTTATTACCACTTTTGGTTTCAATAAAAAAAAAGAATTAAATTTGTTAAAAAAACAATTTCTTTTTCTTTTTGATACGACAATAGTTTCATCAGCAATATAAGAATTTATTAAATACATAAACCAATATTTTATGTTCTTAGTTGTGTCAGGAGTGTGGTGAACAAAAATTAACTTAGTGTTATTTATAAATTTGGAAAATAAATAAATTAATAATGGAAAATCATGAGAAATTATTACATCAAATTTTTTATTAATTAAAAACTTAATTATTAAAAAATTGTAAGATAAAAAATTATTTTTTTTTATAAAATTATATTTTGTATTCAAGGTCTTACAACTTGACTTGTGAGAGTTTAATAAGCTTTCTACTCCACCAAATAAAAAATAAAAAACATAATTTAATTTATTGGACTGTTTATATCCCTCTACAATTGAAAAAGCTACTGCACTAGTACCGCCTAAACCTGAATATACTAATTGTAATATATTTTTTTTTTGAGGTAGCGATTTTGTCATAAAATTATATTGCTTTAATATATAAATTATATGTAAAACAATAGTAAAAAATAGTTTTAATTTAAAATATTTTAAATATTATGGTTTAATTCAGTGAAATTAAACCTTTCATATATAATAAAAAATAAACTTCTATGATAAAAAAAATTCTCAATTTGATTTATGGATTTAGTAAGGTTGAAATATTTTTTATCATTATTTTTATCTTAATTGGATCTATATTTGAAATATTAAGTCTAGGTATAATAATTCCCTTAATATCTTTTTTTACAGATAGTCCTGAAAATAGTTTCATAATTAAATATTTAGAAAATTTTTTATCAATTAAACTTACTAATAGACAAATTATATTACTTTTAATTAGTTTTATTTTATTAGTGTTTGCTTCAAGATTTATTTTTTTAAGTTTTTTAACAATTAAAATAAATACATTTATATTTGGATGTCAAAAATTAATAAGTGAAAAGCTTTTAAAAATATTTATGAATAAAAATTATTCCTGGCATACCGAAAATAATAAATCATACTTTATCAATTTAATGACAACAGAAGTATTTAACTTTTGTCAGAATGGATTATCCGGATTTCTATTTTTATGTGCAGAATTAATTTTCTTTCTTGGTATTGTATTTTTCTTAGTAATATGGGAACCTAAAATATTTATAATTATATTTATTATTTCTATTCTATTTTTCCCAATTTTATTAAGTTTTACAAGAAAAGTATCCTTTAAATTGGGGAGTACTAGACAGAAAATGGAAAGTAATATTCTAATAACTATCAACGAAAATTTAAACGGAATTAAAGAAATGCTTCTTTATAATTGGAGTATGCCATTACAAAAAAGCTACTCAGAATTGGCTTCAAAATTAGTAAAAGTATCAGCAAAACATAATAGTATGCAAGATATAAGCAGATACTTAATAGAATTGTGTGGTGTTTTATTGGTTATAATATTTATTTATTTTTTAACTATTTCAAAGGAAAATCAAGAAAGCTTAATAACTATAGGAATATTTGGTGCTGCAGTATTTAGATTAATGCCAATTTTAAATAGAATATCGACTTATTCTCAAAGATTAAAATTTGGAACCGCATCACTTGATAAAATAAATGAATTTTTAGAGGATAAAAAATATGAAATTCAAAAACTTCAAAATGCAATTTTTAAAGACAAAATTATTTTTAAAGACATTTCATTTAAGTTTAAAAATAAAAGTGAATATATAATTAAAAATCTTAATTTTGAGTTAAATAGAAATGAAATTTTAGGTATACATGGAGAAAGTGGAGTTGGAAAAACAACTTTAAGTAATATTATTATGGGTTTAATTAATCCTACTAGTGGTCAAATTTTAGTTGATGGAATTGATATAATAGATAAGAAACAATCGTTACAAAAGAGCATAGCTTTTGTTCCTCAAAATTTTTTTTATACAGATGCATCTTTATTGAATAATATAACTTTTTTTGAAAAAAATATTAATTTCAATAATTTAAAATTTGCAATTAAAAAATCTTTATTGGTTAAACCAATAATTGATAGATCGCTGTCTTTAAAAACAAATATTGGTAACAATGCACTTAAGATCTCAGGTGGTCAATTACAAAGAATAAATTTAGCAAGAGCATTATATAGACAACCAAGAATACTCGTTTTAGATGAGCCAACCAGCGCTCTTGATAAAAACAATCAAGATCAATTTAAAGAGATCTTACAAGAATTAAAATCAAAAATGACTATAATAGTTATTTCTCATAACATGGAAATTTTGGATAACTGTGACAAACTCATTAAACTTGAGAAATAAAATTAATTATTTTTATTTTTTAAAAAAATACTATTTATATACAAAATTTGCTCAGTTAAATTTTTATTTTCATTTAACCATTTGGCGTTATTAAAATTTTTGTGACTATAAATTATAAAATCTGACATAGGATTTGCTACTTGAATTTTCTTTTTTCTGAATTTTAAAAAATTTGTAAATTTATTTTTTAATATTTTGGTTGGTCTTGCAACTAATTCATTGTTAAGTTTAAAATAAAAATTTGATTTTTTATATGTTTTATTTTGTCGAAAATAAAATTCAATTTCTAAATTTTGATATACTATTTTTCCATACCAAGAATTTTTTTTTACCCTTGAGAAAATTTCCACTATTTTTTTTGTTAAATTAATTTTTTTTAAAATTGAAAAGGCCAAACTATAACCATGAGGCAATAGATCCTCACAAATTTTTTCATATTTATGTTTGCCATTGGTAAAATAGTAAATCTTTAATTTTTTAACTTTTTTTAAATAAGAAAAATTCTTTAAAAAACTTTTTCCTAAAAATAACATTGGATAACAAACAATTAGGTTTTTTTGATTCTTATAAATTTTATTTAATACTTTTAAATAATTTTTTTTAAATTTAATTGAAGATATTAAGGGTTTTTCAATTATTAAAAATTTTTGATTATTTTGTATTAGTTTAATAGATTCATAATGAAATTCTGTATTTGTACAATTTACAATAATATCGAATTTTAATTTTCTTAATATTCTATAATTTTCAGGTTCGCATAATTTTGTTCCTTCAATATTATTTTTTATAAAATTTTTTGCTCGACTTTTGTTTCTGCTAATAAAGTAAATTTTTTTATAATTTAATTTTACTAAATTCTCATAATGAATTTTTGCAATTTTTGTTGATCCAATTATTGCGGCTATCATTTATATTAATATATTTTGTACTTACTGTTAATCAAACCTATGTTTCTTTTCTTTTTAAGACATTCAACAATTTGTTTACAAGAAATAAATATATTACCATTATAAAACTTTATTATTTCTTTTATAACTTCGAGGTCTTCTGCAAAATCAACTGTAATTCTATAATTTTTTTCATTTTTGTAATTAGTAAAATTTTTTATTAAAAATTTATTTTTATTTTTAGTCAGGAATGAAGTAACATGTTCCTTATCATATCTTGTGTGCGCCATTTTTTTTATTTTTTTCAAAGTATTAAATGTGAAAATTTCCATGTCCATTCCATGTGGAAATGATCTATTGATCGTATTTGACATATAATCTGCTTTACCTTCAAAAAATGATTTTATTAATTTATCTATTAACCTGTAATCAATTAATGGACAATCGCCTGTGAGCCTGATTATGTTTTTTGACTTATATTTTTTTGCTGCATTATAATATCTTGATAATACGTCTTTTTCCTCTCCTGCAAAAAAATTTATTTTATTTAAATTTAAAAAACTTTTTAAATTCTTATTGTTTTTCTTTGGAATCAAAAAAATAATTTTTTTTTTTGATTTAACTTTAAGTAATCTTTTATATTGAATTTTTATAAGTTCTATTCCATCAATTTTACTTAAAACTTTATTTCTAAATCTACTCGAACCTTGACGAGCCTGAATAAAAATAAAAGTATCCATTTTTATTCTTTAATTTAATTCATTTAATATAAGTTTTTTTAATTCTTGAATTTTTAAAAAATCTGGATTATTTCCAGAGTTGTAATAAAAATTTTTATTTACATATTTAGATTTTTTATAAAATTTCAGTTTCTTTGCATAATCATTCAAAATTGCATAATAATTTTTTAAATCTACTGTATTCATAGCATCACTGAATGAGATCATTTCTTCATGGATTTTTTCTCCTGGTCTAATACCAATATTTTTCAATTTTGCATTTTTATTGAAAGCCTTTGCTAGATCAACAACTCTGTATGATGGTATTTTTGGGACAAATATTTCGCCACCTTTCATATTTTTTTCAACCCATAAAACCATTTCTATACTTTTTTTAAGAGTAATATTGAATCTAGTCATTTTAAAATCAGTAATAGGAAACTCTTGATTATTTTTTATTTTTGAGAAAATTGGTGCAATTGAGCCTCTGCTACCAAAAACATTACCATATCTTACAACACTAAATTTAATATCTCTTTTGCCTTTAATATTATTTGCAGAGGTAAATAATTTATCAGAACATAACTTTGTAGCTCCATACAGATTTATAGGTGATGATGCTTTGTCAGTTGATAGTGCGATTGTTTTTTCTATCCCACTGTCTAAAGTCTCCTCAATTATATTTTGAGCTCCTATTATATTTGTTTTTATATATTCTATAGGATTATATTCTGCTGTTGGAACTTGTTTTAGAGCTGCTGCATGAATTAAAATATCTACATCTTCAAAAGCTCTTTTTAATCTTTCTTTATCTCTTACATCTCCAATAAAAAATCTTAAATTTTCATTTTTTTTAATATCAAATTGTTTTTGCATTTCAAATTGCTTTAATTCGTCTCTACTAAAAACAACAATTCTTCTTGGGGAATTTTTTAATTTCAATAAATGTGAAACCATTACTTTTCCAAAAGATCCTGTTCCACCTGTTATTAAAACGGATTTATTTTTCATATTTTTTAACAATATCTTTTACACTTTTAATTACTTTCATCAAATTTTTTATACTTAAATTGTAGTATAGAGGCACACTTATTGCCCCTTGATAATATTTTTCTGCTGAATTGAATTTTTTTTCTCTTTT
>CACDLV010000040.1 GCA_902553675.1 uncultured Pelagibacteraceae bacterium | reverse complement strand
AGGAACAACAGCTACGGTAGCAAAAAAACTAGGAAGAAATTATTTCGGAATAGAAAAAGAAAAAAATTATTTTAAAGCTTCTGAGCGACGCATAAAAACTACAAAGCCTATTGAAGACGATTTATTAGATACGCTAAAAAATAATAGGTCAAAACCAAGAATTCCTTTTGGTTCATTAGTTGAGCTTGGTATCATTAAACCTGGAACTAATATTTTTGATAATAAGAAAAAAATAACAGCCAGAATTATGGCTGATGGTAGTATAAAACATAATCAAGCAGAGGGTTCTATACACAAGGTTGCGGCTACTATTTTAGGAGCTGAAAGTTGCAACGGATGGACTTTTTGGCACTGTGATATAAATGGACGAACTTATCCTATTGATTATCTAAGACAAAGATTAATTTCTAAAAATTAACTTTTATAAATTTTACCCAAATAACTTTGTAAAAATTTTTTATTTTTAGTTAAAAGTTTTAAAAAAATATTTCTAAATATAATCATAATTGGATTTGATAAATGGAAGGCAAATTGATTGAAATTAGATCTGCTGTTAATCATTTTTACTCTCTTCAATCTAATATCATAAAAATTATTATTATTTATTAAACATTCATATAATTCATTAGCTCCCTCAATTGATTGGGAAGCTCCCTGCGCAAATGAAGGAGAAAAGGCAAAAAATGCATCTCCTACAAGGAATATATTTTTTGGAGGATTATATATATTTTTACTCACAAATATTGGAAATAATTTAATATTTTGAAGACTATCCAAAAAACTTTGAGAAACTTTTTTTGATAATTCAAATTTAATATTTTTTATAAAAGAACTTTCGTTAAAAAGATTATAATTATCTTGCTCATTTGAATTTAATTTATGTTTTAAAATGCCAATAAAATTAAAATTCTTATCGTTATTAATTGGATAAACAACGTAATGAAAATTCGGCCCTAAAAACAAAGAAATATTTTTTTCATTAATATTTGGTATATTTTCTCTCGATATACTGCCCCTAAAAGCAATCGTATCATTATAAATTGGTTTTGATTTATTGGTTGAAATTAATAACTTCCCCTTAGAAAACACACCGTCTGAAATAATTAAATAATCGCAAGTTATTTTATTTTTATCAAATATTAATTTTATAGAATCTTTATCACAATCAATCTGTTCAATACTATGGTTGTATTTAATTATATCCTCGTCTAATTGCTTTTTTAAAAATTCAAGTAATTTTGATCTTTTCAATGTTGTGTATTTACAATCTTCAGAATTAAATTTTGAAATGTTTAAGTCACAAATTTTTTTTGAATTTTTAATTTCATAAAAATCAATTTTTTCTGGATTAAATTTTTCTTCTTTAGTGAAAGAAGCAAAACCTATTTTGTTTAAAAGCTTCACGCTATTTACAGACAGCTGAATTCCATAGCCTTCATCTATTTCTATCGAGTTCCTTTTTTCATAAATCGTAACTTGATAATCCTTACGATCTTTGAATAAATTGGCAATATACAATCCAGATATTCCAGCACCAATTATTGCTATTTTTTTCATTTATGACTCTCTAAAAATTTTACTATTTTTTTTGTAAATGTTGGCAGTGTATAATTTTGAAGCTTTGTTGGATCGATCCAATAATTATGTTTATTCAAATCAAATTTATTTTTATATTCAATTTTAATATTCATGCTCATATTAGACATTTTAAAATTCAAATCTTTATTAAAATTTTTAGGATTATTTACTTCTTCCATTGGGAAGATATTAAAATTTTTCAAGAAATTAAATTTGATATTTTTGATTAATAAATAATGATTATTTTTTTTATAAACATTCAATTTGTAAAATGTTTCCCTGTCCTTTTTTTTAAATTTTACTAAATCAAAATTTTTATTTTTAAATGATTTACATTTTTTTACTAACGGACAGTTCTTACAATTAGGACTAATAGGTTTGCAAATTAGTGCTCCTAACTCCATTAAAGCTTGAGCATAATCACTAGACCTTTTAATAGATGTTCCAAAAATTTTTTTCTTCTCGTGTAAATTTTCTTTTTTAATTTGATCTTGTTTTTTTAAAAATAAGTATCTCTTTAGCACTCTTTCAATATTACCATCTAGAGGAATTATTGGTTCATTGAATGCAATTGCAGAAATTGCACTTGCTGTATAATCTCCAATTCCTGGAAGAGACTTTAAATCTACAAAATTTCTAGGTATTTTTTTATTAAAATTTTTAACAACTATTTGAGCTGTTTTTTTTAAATTTCTTACTCTTGAATAGTATCCGAGACCCTCCCAAAGTTTAATTAATTTTCTATCTTCATATTTAGATAATTTTTCAATTGTAGGAATATTTTTAATAAATCTGTTAAAGTAAGGTATAACCGTAGCAACCTGGGTTTGCTGCAACATAAATTCACTTACTAGTGTGTAGTATTGCTTTTTTGTTTGAGAAACATTCTTTCTCCAAGGTAAAGATCTTTTATTTAAATCATACCAATTAAGAATATTATTTGTTATTATTGGATCTTTCATATGCAATCTAAAAATAATACTAAGCAGAGAAACGCTAGCATTCAAGGACTAAGATCTTTCAAAGACACTTTGCCAAAAAATGTCAAAAAAATAATTAATAAAAAAGGTCATGTATATTCAGAAACACTAAGCAATTGGAAATATTTAGTTGGAAGTGAATTATTTAAAATTTGCTATCCAAAAACATTTAAAAACTCAAATAAATTTGGTGTTAGCACCCTAGTGGTTATGGTTAAGCGAGGACATGAGGTTGACGTAGAATATTCGAAGAAAGATATTTTAGATAAAATGAATAACTTTTTTGGCTATTCTGTTGTTAAAAAGCTTAAATTTATAAGTTTTGATAATGAACATGAAATGACAAGCTCGAGTGAAACAAAAGTTAAAAATGTGGCAATTAGTAAATATCAAGATAAAATTAAAGATGTTAAAAACGAAAAAATTAAAAAATCATTAACAGAGTTAACCAGAGTTTTTAAAGAGAAATGAAAAAAATTATATTCTTATTATTAATACTTTTTACTACAGTCTTAAATGTAAAAGCTGAGGAAATTAAAAGGATAACCGTTGGTAACAAAGATGCAAAAATAACCATTATAGCTTTTGAATCATTAACTTGTAGTCATTGTGCTAATTTTCACAAAAATGTTTTTCCTGAACTTAAAAAAGAATTTCTTGATACTGGAATCGCTAGGATTGAATTTAGACATTTTCCATTAGATATTGCGGCCTTCAATGCATCGAAAGTTGCTCAATGTAAAAATGATGGAAACTCTGATATTTTGGAAAGTTTATATGTAAATCAACAGAAATGGGTCAAAGGAAGTTCGATACAGGAGGCAAATGAAAATCTACAAAAATTTTTAAAAAATGAAGGTTTTGTTATTGATTTCGATTCTTGTGTAAACAATAAAGAAATTGAGGATTTTGTTTTAAATGATCGAATAGATGGTGCTAAAAACTTCAAAGTGAGCTCAACTCCTACGATAATTATCAACAACAAAAAATTTGAAAAAGCTTTAACTTATAAAAATTTAAAAAAAGCGCTAGAAAAACTGATATAAGTTAGTGCATGGAGTTTAAAAAAATCCATTTAAACGGATTTAAATCTTTTGCTGAAAAAACCAACTTCTTAATTGAAGATGGTCTCACTGGAATAGTGGGTCCAAACGGTTGTGGTAAATCAAATATTGTAGAATCTTTAAGATGGGTAATGGGTGAAACCTCTGCAAAAAGTATGCGTGGATCCGGTATGGAGGATGTAATTTTTTCAGGTACATCTAATAAAGCATCAAAAAATATTGCAGAAGTATCAATCGAAGTTGAAAACAAAGATAAAGAAGGTCCGATCCAATATCGTGAATTGGAACAAATACAAATTAGAAGAAAAATAGAAAAAGATAAAGGATCTAAATTTTACATTAATGATAAAGAAGTAAGAGCAAGAGATGCACAAATGTTTTTTGCAGATCTTTCGACCGGTGCACACTCTCCATCTATGATTAGTCAAGGAAGAATAGGTGCATTAGTAACTGCGAAACCAACAGATAGAAGGGCTATTTTAGAAGAAGCTGCAGGAATATCTGGTTTACACGTTAGAAGGCATGAGGCTGAATTAAGACTAGGTGCGGCTGAGAATAATTTAAAAAGAGCAGATGAACTAAGAAAACAGCAAGAAAAACAATTGGCAAATCTTCAAAAACAAGCTGAAGAAGCAACAAAATACAAACTTATTTCAGATCAAATTAAAAAAATTGAAGCAGGTTTATATTATTTAAAATTATTAGAAATAGAGAAGGAAATTAGAATAGAAAATGAAATTAATACTGAGGCAGAAGGAGAAGTAGAAGGATTTAATAACAAAATATCTGAATTAGAAAATTCAATTAAAACTTTTACAGATAAAGTAAATCCATTGAGAGAGAAAAATATAGAAAATTTATCAAAGATACAAAGACTTAATTTAGAACTTCAAAGTTTAGATGAGGAAAATACAAGAATTCAAGATGAGATAGAAAGCATCAAAAAATCAATTCAAACACTTGATGATGATATAACTAGAGAAAAAGGGATAATTATAGATGCTAACTCAAATGAAAAAAGATTGAAGGAAGAAAAAACTGAATTAATTGAGACAGACTCGAAGTATTTTGAAACAGAAAAATTATCTAATCAAGAGTTAGAAAGTGCAAAAAATAAACTTAAAGAAGAACAAAAAGCTGTTGATGAAGTTGTAAACAGTTTAGCAGAAGAAACTGTAAATATAAGTGTTGGTCCAATAAGAAATGTAAAAAATACAATATCAAGGGTAAAAGAATTAATAGATAGTAATGAAATAAATCAAGCAGTAACACTTCTGGATAGATGTAATATGGAACTAGATAGTTTTTTAAATGATTTAAAAAATGAGAGATCTAGAAGTGAGTTATTAGGAGTTAGTGAAAAATCAGAAAATATAAAATTACTCCAAGAAAAATATGCCGATGCATATAGTAAAAATCAATCAATTAAAAATGAGTCTATTAAAAGAAATGAAAGAATTAAAACCATTGAAACAGAAATTGAAAGTTGGAAAAATTTATTAACTAACTCAGAAAAAATGGTTAACGAACTAACACAAAGGAAAGAAAAATTATCAAAACAATTAAGTGATTTAGAAAATCAACCTAGAGCACAGGCTGAAAGAAAAGGTCAAATTTCAGAAAATTTAAGAATTTCAAATAAAGAAAAAATTGATAATGAAGTGATTATAGATGAAACAGATCAAAAAATTGAAATGTTAAGAGCGCAATTAAATGAAATACAAGAGCAATCAATTCAAATAAGAGAAAGAAAAGCAAGCTCAGGAGCTACAATTGAAGGTCTGCAAAAAAGAAAAAATGATCTGCTTGATAGAATTAGTTCTGAGCTAAATTTGAATGAAGATAACATTTTAGAAAATTCAAATTTAAACGGAGTAGAAGAACTTCCAAATCCAGTCGATCAAGAAGATGCTTTGGATAAGAAAAAACAAGAAAGAGAAAAATTAGGATCTGTAAATTTAAAAGCAGATGAAGAAACAAGTAAATATGAAGAAGAGATAAAAAAAATGGAACAGGATCGTGCCGATCTTGTTACCGCTATCGTAAAATTGAAAGATAGTATTAATGAACTTAATCAAAAAGGAAGAGAAAGATTGATTGAAGCTTTTGAAAAAGTTAATAGAAAATTTAATGAAGTTTATACAAAACTTTTCAATGGTGGAAATGCCAAACTAGAATTGGTGGACTCTGATGATCCACTTGAAGCAGGCTTGGAAATGTTAGTTAGTCCTCCGGGGAAAAGACTTCAATCTATAACTTTGTTATCTGGAGGTGAACAAGCATTGACTGCTCTCTCTTTAATCTTTGCGGTATTTTTAACAAACCCTTCACCTATATGTGTATTAGATGAGGTTG
>CACDLV010000039.1 GCA_902553675.1 uncultured Pelagibacteraceae bacterium | reverse complement strand
CAATGGTGGAAAAACATAGATAAATCTATTTTTTTACTAATAAGTTTATTATTTGTTATTGGATTATTTTTTTCTTTAGTTTCAACTTCTCTAATAGCCTCTGATAAGTTAGATACCAACAGTTATTTCTTCTTTTTTAAACATTTGATTTATGTGTTAATTGGAATATCTCTTATTTTTATATTTTCCTCTTTAAATTCAGATCAATTATATAAATACTCTATTTTTCTTTTTTTTATTTCTTTTATTTCTTTATTTTTAGTGCCATTCGTTGGTGTTGAAGCTAAAGGATCTAAAAGATGGATAGACTTATTTTTCTTACCAAGATTTCAGCCTATAGAAGTTTTAAAACCATTTCTGATAATAATTTTAGCAACTATTTTTTGTGATATTAGATCAAATATTTTATTTAAGTATTTGATATCTATTATTTTGATATCTGTTATTTCTTTACTTTTAATAGCTCAACCAGATATTGGTCAAACTTTATTAGTAGTATTTTGTTGGGCAGCTCTAATCTTCACATCAGGGATTAATATATATATTCTTTTAGCAATATTTATTGCCGGTGCATTTTTGCTTGCATATCTTATTATTTATGTTCCTAAGTTTGATTATATTCAAGGACGTATTTTTTCATTTTTTAATAGAGAAACAGGTACTCATAATTTTCAATCTGATAAAGCAATAGAGTCAATTACAAGCGGAGGTTTCTTTGGAAAAGGTATAGGTGAAGGAGTTCTTAAAAATAGAGTTCCTGAAGCTCATACTGACTATATTATTTCAGTAATTTCTGAAGAGTTTGGTGTTGTTGCCATAATGTTAATATTATTATTGTTTTTAATCTTGATCTATATGGTTTTTAAAAAAATAAGTTTTGAGACAAATGATAAAGCTAAACTTATTTTAATAGGTTCCATTAGTTTAATAATAATGCAGGCTACTATTCATATTGGGGTTAATATAAGATTATTTCCAACCACTGGAATGACACTGCCCTTTTTAAGTTACGGTGGTTCATCGATAATAAGTACATCAATATTAGCTGGGATAATTTTAAATTTAACAAAAAGAAAAATAACATAATAAATGACAAAAAAAGTTTTAATTTCTACAGGTGGATCTGGTGGTCATGTGTTGCCAGCAATTACAATTTATAATCATTTAAAGAATACTCATGAAACCTTAATTTCTACTGATATAAGAGGCCTTGCATATTTAGACAAGAATTACAAAGTACTTGTTGTCAATACCCCAAAATTAAATAATTACTTTCTACTTCCTTACTCATTTTTAAAAATATTTTTTCTAACTTTTAAATCTTTTTTTCTTTTAAAAAAAAACAATATTTCAATTTTAATTTCTACAGGTGGTTATATGTCTTTGCCAATATGTTTAGCAGCAAAAATGTTGGGAATTAATATTTTTTTAATTGAACCAAATATGGTTCTTGGAAGAGCAAATAAATTTTTTTTAAATTTTTCAAGAAAATTAATATGTTATTCAAAGAATTTAATTAATTTACCATCTGGAATTAATCACAAATTGACTACTATTAAACCTTTGATACGAAAAGAATATTATGAAACCAGTATGTATCAAAAACATGATAATTTATTCACAATTATAATCATAGGTGGTAGTCAAGGTGCAAAAATCTTTGATGAGCTTTTAAATAAATCTTTTGTTAGTATAGCAAAACAAACATCTATAAAAATAATTCATCAAACAAGCGAAAAAAATATAAATTTTTTAAAAGATTTTTATTTTCAAAATAATATTAAAAGTAGAGTTTTCAGTTTTGATCATAATCTTAGTGAGGTTTTAAATCAAGGAGATTTATGTATAACAAGAGCTGGAGCATCTAGTCTAGCTGAATTATCCTTTTTAAATATTCCATTTATAGCAATACCACTTCCATCATCAAAAGATAATCATCAGTATGAAAATGCAAAATATTATGAGGAACAGGATTGTTGCTGGATAATTGATCAAAAAAATTTTGATGATCAAAAATTTGAGAAATTTTTACTAAAACTGATAAATAAAAATAAGGATTACATTACAAAAAAAAACAATTTACAAAAATTAAATTATCAAAATACATGGAATAGTGTTAATCAAAAAATACTAAAAATTATTAATGAAAATTAAATTAGCAAAATCAGAACTAATACATTTCGTTGGAATAGGTGGGATAGGAATGAGTGGACTAGCATTAATAATGAAAGGTAAAGGTTTTAAAGTGCAGGGAAGTGACATTTCAAATAATAAAAATATTGAAAGATTGAGAAAAGAAAAAATAAAAGTTTTTATTGGACACAAGAAACAAAATATAAATAAGGGAACTATCCTAGTTATATCTTCAGCTATTAAAAAAAATAATCCTGAGCTTGCCGCGGCAAAAAAAAAACAATTACCCATTTATAAAAGAGGAGAGATGCTGGCCAATATTGTTTCTTTAACGAAAAATATTGTTGTAGTTGGATCACACGGTAAAACCACAACAACATCATTGATAGCATCTATATTTCAAGAAACAAAAATTGATCCTACAATAATCAATGGTGGAGTAATAAATTCAATTAATAATTCTGCAAAGCTTGGGAAAAGTGATTGGTCTATATTGGAGGCAGACGAGTCAGATGGAAGTTTTATTTTTATACCTCCAACATATTCAATCATCACCAATATAGATCGAGAGCACATGGATTATTATGGCACTATAGATAAATTAAATAAATATTTTGAAAATTTTGTAAACAAGGTTCCTTCATTTGGAAAATCATTCATTTGTTTAGATGACAAAAATAACAAAAATCTAATTAAAAATATCAAGAATAAAAACTTCTATACATATGGTTTGGATACCAAATCAAATTTTTGTATTAAAAATATAAAACAATTAAAAGAGCACTCTGAGTTTGACTTAAATATAAAATTACCTAATAAAAAAAATCAATTAATTAAAAAATTCAAAATTCCTTTATTAGGAACTCATAATATTAAAAATTCTGTTGCTGCAGCTGCATTAGCCTTAACTGTCGGTCTACCAATAAATAATATAAAAAAAGGACTTAAAAATTTTAAAGGGGTTCAAAGAAGATTTAATAAAATTTTCAATTTTAACAATGTAGATTTTTATGATGATTATGCTCATCATCCTACAGAAATCGCAGAAGTGCTAGATGGTGTAAAAAATGTTTATAAAGATTATGAAAAAATATGTATTTTCCAGCCGCATAGAATATCAAGATTAAAAGATTTAAAAAAAGAATTTACCTACGCTTTTAAAAATGCAGATAAAGTTATCTTGTTTCCAATTTACACTGCTGGAGAAAAATTAAAGTTAGGATTTAGTTATATAAATTTTGCGAAAGAAATAATTAAAAACTCAAGAGTCCAGCTATTTTTAGTAGATGATAGATTTCAATTAGCAAAATTTATTAAAGCAAACATATTTGGAAAAAAAATTGTTATAGGAATGGGCGCTGGGACAATTTCGAGCTGGATGCGAGAATTACCTAAATTGTTATCATGAAAATTGATTTAAAAGATCTGTTAACAGAATTTAGTGATAATTTAAAGTTAGATTATGATCTAAAAAAAAAAAATTGGTTTAACATAGGAGGTAAAACTAAAGTTTTCTATAAGGCAGGTGAATTAAAAGAATTAATCAAGTTTCTTAAAAAAATCCAAGATAAAGAAAAAATATTTATATTAGGAGCTGGTTCCAATACGCTTATATCCGATAACAAATTTGATGGAGTTGTAATAAAACTTACTCAAAATTTTAATAACATTTCTTTACATTCTGAAGAAATCATAGTCGCTGGTAGCGCTGTTACAGATAAATCCTTATCTGAATTTGCAATGGAAAATAGTTTAGGTGGTTTTGAATTTCTGTCATGTATTCCTGGTACAATCGGTGGTGGAATAAAAATGAACGCTGGTTGTTTTAAAAGAGAATTCAAAGATATTCTTATTTCTATTCAAGCAGTAAATAAATCAGGTCAAGTAATTACTATACCTGCAAAAGATATTAATTTTAAATATAGAGATAGTGGATTATCTGAAGATCTTATTTTTTTAAGTGCATCATTTAAAGGATTTAAAAAAGATAGAGATATTATCAAAATGGAAATGCAGTTACTTAAAAAGAAAAAAGAACAAGCTCAACCAACAAAAATTAAGACAAGTGGTAGTACTTTTAAAAATCCAATAGATCAGTCTGATAAAAAAGTTTGGCAATTAATCAAAGAGTCTGTTTCATTGAAAAAATCATATGGAGATGCATGCATCTCTGAAAAACACTGTAATTTTTTTGTAAATAAAGGTAATGCTAAGTTTGAAGATATGAAAAAGTTAATAGATTTTGTTTCAGAGAGTGTATTCAAAAAAACAGGAATTAAATTAGAAACAGAAATAAAAATATTAGAATAAATTGAAAAAAAAAGTACTTATATTATCTGGAGGAATTTCTAAAGAGAGGTTAATTAGTCTAGATACAGGACTACAGGTCGCTAAAGAATTAAAAAAAAATGGCTATATAGTTAAAATATCTGAACCAGATAATAACTTAGAAGAAAATATAAAAAATTTTAAACCAACTGTAATCTTTAATGCGCTCCACGGTCAATTTGGAGAGGATGGATACATTCAAAGTGTACTCGAAAGATATAAAATTCCATATACTCATTCAGGCGTTATTGCTTCATCTATCGCAATGGATAAAGAAATTTCAAAAAAAATATTTTTGAAAAATAAAATTAAAACTCCAAAATTTTTTACATATAGCTATGACGATACGACATTTAATATAATAAAAAAAATAAATAAAAAACTAAAATTTCCAGTTGTGGTAAAACCGTTAAATGAAGGATCAAGTGTAAATGTATATATTTCAGATAAGAAAAATTTAAGTAAAATTCTGAATATACTTAGAAGCTATAAAAAAGTTTTGATAGAGCAATTTATTGGAGGGAGAGAGATACAAGTTGCGATTATGGGTAATAAAAAATTAGGAGCAATAGAACTTAAACCAAAAAGAAAATTTTACGATTATAAAGCAAAATATGATTCAAAAGCTAAAACTCAACATATAATTCCTGTAAATTTGCCTATTTCTAAATTTAAACAATTGATGCATTTAGCCTACAAAGCTCACAAAATAATTGGTTGTAAAGGTGTAACAAGATCAGATTTTAAATTCTTTAAAGGAAATTTTTATTTACTAGAAATTAATACCCAACCAGGAATGACCAAATTATCTTTAGTTCCTGAGATAGCAAAGTATAAAGGGATTTCTTTTTTAAATTTAATTAAATGGATGTTAAAAGATGCATCAAAGAAAAAGTAAAAAAATTTTATTATACTTTTTTTTGTTAATAATTATTTCGACCATAAGTAATAGTTCAATAAATAATTTAGAATTTAAAAAAATAAAAAATATAAATATTTCTGGACTAGAGGCAAAAAATAATCAGATCATTTTGAACCAACTTAAAAGTTTAAATTTAGAAAATATTTTTTCTATCAATAAAAATCAAATTGTAAAACTGATTAATTCAAACCCATTAATTGAAAAATACGAAATATTTAAAAAATATCCATCTACTATTAATATAAATATAGAAAAAACAAAATTTCTAGCAAAAATAAATGATGATGGAAAAACTTTTTTAGTAGGTTCTAATGGCAAACTGATACTTTTAAAGAAGCACTTTAAAGATTTACCTTATATTTTTGGCAAACCAAATATAGATGAATTTTTAAAGTTTAAAAAGATTATAGATAAGTCTAAATTTTCATATACTCAAATTGATAGTTTATATTTTTTTCCATCAAAAAGATGGGATATCAAGCTTAAAGAAAATATTTTATTAAAGTTACCAAATAATTATACAAATGAAAGTCTAGATTATTTACATGAATTTTTAGAAAACTATAATGTGAAAAATTTCACTGTAGTTGATTACAGAATTAACAATCAAATTATTTTAGATGAATAAAGAACAAGAATTTGAAAATTATTTAAGTATTTCGCCAAACAAATTTGGAATATATTTAATTGATA
>CACDLV010000038.1 GCA_902553675.1 uncultured Pelagibacteraceae bacterium | reverse complement strand
AAACTGTCAGCTCACAAGAAACATATTTTTAAAAAATTCTTAATTAAGAGAAATAAGGAAAATTATCTTAGAATAAATATCTATCCAGACGGTGGAATTTCAAGAATAAGAGCATTCGGAAATTTTGTGAGATGAAAGTAATAAAAGCAAAAAAAATTACTAAAAAAAATTTTTCTAAATTTGGTCAATTAATAGATACGTCAAAAAAAAATCCTATAAGTATTAATGATGGGTATGCAAAAAGATTTGATAATTTGATAAAAGTAGATGCATCTAAAAACAAAGGGAAAGCAATTGTTAGTATTTTTAAAGCAAAAAAAAGAAGGTTTCCGATGAAAATTGATATGATGGAAAAACATCCTTTAGGAAGCCAAGCCTTTATACCAATGGAAGATACAAAATTTTTAGTATTTGTAGCACCAAAAGGAAATAAACCAGATGTAAATAAAATCCAATCCTTTTTAGTCCCAAAACAAACGGGAGTTAATTATAATGCTGGTATTTGGCACTTTCCGTTGATTTCTACGAAAAATATGAATTTTCTAATTGTTGATAGAAAAGGAAAAGGAAACAATCTTGTTATTTATAAATTTAAAAAAGATAAAATTATTTTGAAAAAATGAAAAAAAAATACCCAAGAGATTTGGTGGGATATGGTTCCAAAAAAGTTAAGGTAAAGTGGCCTGGTAATGCTAAGTTGGCTTTGCAATTTGTGCTTAATTACGAGGAGGGAGCAGAGAATTGTACTCTTCATGGCGATAAAACTTCAGAAGTATTTTTATCAGAAATTATAGGAGCAAAACCAATTAAAGGTCGACACTTAAATATGGAATCAATTTATGAATATGGATCAAGAAGAGGGTTTTGGAGAATTCATGATCTATTTAATAAAAAGAAAATTCCACTTACTATTTTTGGAGTTGGTATGGCATTGGAAAGAAATAAAGAAGTTTGTTCGGCTATAAAAAAAGCAAATTATGAAGTTGCTAGTCATGGGTGGAGATGGATTGACTATCAAAATGTATCAAAGAAAAAAGAAAAGAATGATATGAAGCTTGCAGTCAAATCTATAAAAAAAATTTTTGGTAATCAACCTGCTGGTTGGTACACTGGTAGGTGTAGTGAAAATACTTTAGATTTAGTAATTGATAATGGTAGTTTTTTATACTGTAGCGACACATACAGTGATGATCTTCCTTACTGGATAAAAAAAGGTAATAAAAAACAACTAATGGTTCCTTACACACTTGATAACAATGATATGAGGTTTGCAACCAATCAAGGATTTAATTCAGGTGAACAATTTTATAATTATTTAAAAGATAGTTTCGATGCCCTTTATGAGGAAGGGAAAACTTCACCAAAGATGATGTCAGTTGGCTTGCATTGTAGATTAATTGGAAGACCAGGTAGAATACAGTCTCTTAAAAAATTTTTAAATTACATCACAAAATTTAAGGATATTTGGATCTGCAAAAGAGTAGATATAGCTAAACATTGGATAAAAAATTATAGTTAAAATTTATATTATTGTTCCGCAGCTATAGAAGTATAGTGAGCAACCGCTTCTATTTCCTCATCACTTAGTATACCCTCCATTGCGGGCATCACTCCTATACCATTTCTAACTGCCATTATAATTCTTTGAATATCAGGTCTGATTTCATTTAAATTTGGACCAACCATTGCGTTCGATCCAGCATCTGAGAGCATATGACATGCTGCACAATTTCCAGCCCCTAGAAAAACTTCTTTTCCCTTGTTAAACAATTCATCAGCATTAACGTGTGTTAATGATGAAAATATCAAGAATAATGATGTACCAAAAAAATTTAAAAATAATTTTTTCACATAAATTTGGTATCATAATTAAAAAAATTTAAAAAGGAGAATTATGAAAGCTTATTGGGTTGCAAATTATACTGAAATAAAAGACGACGAAAGACTTAAAAAATATGCCGTTAAAGCAAAAGAGGCGGTCGAAAAATATTCTGGAAAAATAATAGCGAGAAGTGCAAATAATGTAACTTTGGAAGGTAGGGAAATGGTTAGAGTAGCACTTGCAGAATTTCCAGATATTGAAACAGCAAAAAATTGTTACAATTCCGAGGAGTATGTTGAAGCTAGAAAACATTTGGAAAATAATGCTACTAGAGAACACATAATTTTTGAGGGAATGTAAGCTAACAGACTTAATATTGAATTGGTTCAGGGTCTATACTTCTCCATAAATACCAAGTTGCAACAGAACAGTAAGGGGAAAACTTTTTGTTTAGATATTTCACGTAACTTTCTGGTGGTAGATATTTTTTATTAAAATTTTTTGATATAGCCCTCAATAAACCAATGTCCTGGATTGGCCAAATATTAGGACGATTATAAGTAAATAACAAAATCATTTCTGCTGACCATCTTCCAATTTGTCTTAATTGGGAAAGATATATTATAGCATCTTCATCTGACATTTTTGAAATAAGTCTTGGATTAAACTCTTTACTTAATATTTTTTGGGCTAAACTTTTTATTCCTTTTACTTTCTGTCTACTTAGACCGCAACTTTTGAGTTGAATAATAGATAATTTGCTGACTGTTTTTGCATTAATTTTATTTTTACATTTTTCCTTAAATTTTAAAAAAACTGAGTTAGCAGCGGCAACACTAATTTGTTGACCAATTATACTTTTACATAGAGAGAAAAAAACATCTTTTCTTGATGTTAGAACAGTTTCTGAAGGAGATTTATATTTTTTAATCAAAGAAGACATGGTTTTGTCTTTTTGAGATAAATACTTTTTTGCTTTATTCCAATATAATGGGGTTTTACTCATGACGTGAAACAGATAGTTTTTTTTTTAAATACATCTCTCTTCTAAATATAATAATAGATGAAACTATAACCAATAAAGCACCAAATAAAGTTTTAGAAGTTGGTATTTCATTCCAAATAAAATATCCAAATATTATTGCAAATACTAATCCAAGATATTTTAAAGGGGAAACTAAACTTACTTCAGAGTATTTGTAAGATTGCGATAACCATAAATTAGCAAGACCACCTAATATACCGACCATGGATAGCAAAAATAAATCAATTAAACTTGGCAAAATCCATCCCTGATAGAAAGATAGAAAACTTAAAAGCATTATTGAGAATGAAAAGAAAAAACTAATCAACCAGGCTGGTTCAGTTGATGATAATTTTCTGATAGCAATAGCAACATAAGATAAACCTAAGCAAAAAATTATTGGATAAATATAATATAAATTTAAAGAGCTAAAACCTGGTTCAGTTATGAAAATTATACCAACAAATCCAACTAGGACCGCTAACCATCGATAAATACCAACTTTTTCTTTTAATAAAAAAATTGAAAATATTGTTATAAATATTGGTGCTGCAAAAGAAATACTTACAACTGTTGCCAAAGGTAAATTTCTTAATGCTACAAATATAGAGACCAAAGCAATTAATCCTGCTAAACATCTTTTAATATGAAGAAAGGGTCTAGTTGTTTTGTAAAAATCTAAATATCTGTCTTTAGGAATAAGAAACAAAATAGGAATTATTCCACAAAATCCTCTGAAAAATAATACTTGTCCAACGGGATAGTCATCAGACCATTTAACAATCACATCCATAAGTGAAAATGCACATACCGATATGAACATGTAAAAAAAGCCTAATTGATTTTTTGATAGCATATGATTAACTTTAGATTAATAAACTTAATTATCAATGGAAATAGCAATTTTAGGATTAGGATGTTTTTGGGGACCAGAAATTAAGTTTAGTAAACTTGATGGAGTTATAAAAACAGAAGTAGGTTATTGTGGAGGTCACAATGCTGAAACAAATTACAATGAAGTGTGCACAGGCACTACAAATCATGCAGAAGTAGTTAAATTAGATTTTGATCCTAAGGTAATATCTTATGAGAAAATTCTTCAATATTTTTTTGAAATTCATGACCCAACAACCTTAAATTCTCAAGGACCAGATTTTGGAACCCAATATAGAAGTGAAATATTTTATTTAAATAATCAGCAAAAAATTACTGCTGAAAAAATGATAGAAAAAGAAAACATCAAATTATCAGGAAAAGTAGTAACAAAAACTTCTTTAGTTAAAAATTATTGCCCGGCTGAAGAGTATCATCAACGATATTTGGAAAAAAGATAAAATGTCTTTAGTTGATACAAGTTGGTTAGAAATTAATATTGATAAAGTAAAAATTATTGATTGTTCATGGCATATGCCTCAAACTCAAAGAAACGGTTTTGAGGAATATACAGAGGAACATATTCCAAATGCTATTTTTTTTGATTTAGATAAAAATTCTAAATTAGATACTGATTTACCACATATGCTTACTGATACTAAATCTTGGGAAAAAATAATGAGTAATATGGGTATAGAAAATAATGATCGTATAGTAGTTTACGATAACTCGGATGTTATTAGCTCTTGTAGATGTTGGTACAATTTAATTTATTATGGGCATAATCCTAAACTGGTCCATGTTCTGGATGGTGGATTAAAAAAATGGAAAAAAGAAAATAAATTTACAGATAACAAAGAAGTGACCACTCAAACTTCTAGGTATACATGTAAAGAAAATATAGAATTTGTTAAAAATAAAAAACAAATAGATGAAAATATTAATACAAAAGAATTTTATGTAGTTGATGCAAGAAGTAGAGAAAGATTTGAAGGAAAAGTTTCTGAACCTAGAAAAGGTCTTAGAAGTGGTTCAATAAAAAATTCATTTTGCCTGCCCTTTTCTGAATTAATAAACGAAGACCATACTTTCGTCAGTAAAGACAAAATACTTAAAAAGTTTATGTCATTTAAATTTGACCATGACAAAAACATAGTATTTTCATGTGGTTCAGGAGTGACCGCAAGTGTTTTGGCACTAGCTTATTCTTTAATAAATGCTAAATATATGCCGACAATTTACGATGGCTCTTGGGCTGAATACGGAAAAAATTAACTTATGAAAACATCTACAAAAATAACCAGTATAGTAATCATATTTTTTTTAATCATTGCGACTGTGATCATCGGAAGAACAATGATTGGAAATCACTTTAAAAAAAAATTTAGTAAAAGACCTCCTCCAGGAATAATAGTAACTTCCACCCAAGAAAGAATTTTTGAAAATATTGTCAGCACATATGGAACAGCTGCTCCAGTTAAAACACAATCATTTAAGATTGAAAAATACGAAATACTTAAACCGATAAACTTTAACCAAAAAGTTAAAAAAGGTGATGTAATTGCCAATCTTAAAAACAGGAAAATTATTGCACAATTTGATGGTGTTATTGGAAAAAGAGAATTCTCTGAAGATTTAGAAGTTTCTAAATCCTCAATACTAATTAATCTAGAAGATACCAGTTATATATATTGTGATGTAGACATACCTGAAATTTTTGTGCCATTTATCAAAGTTGGTTTACCGGTAGATATTAAATTTTCTGGTTATAAAAACAAAATTTACAAAGGAGAAGTGGATTCTCTTGCTAGTAGAATTAGTGAAGATACTAGAGCTTTAGCTACTAGAATAAAAATGGATAATGCATCTGGTGAAATATTACCTGGTTCATTTCTAGAAATTTCAATTAAGTATGATGTAAGAAATGGTTTAAGTGCACCAGACACAAGCACAATAGTAGAAGGTGAAAATGTTTTTATTTATAAAGTTGACGAAAAAAATAAAGTAGCAAAAACAAAAGTAACTATAGGGGATAGATATTTAGGTTTTGTAGAAATATTAGATGGGTTAAATAACGGAGATAAAATAGTTGCTGAAGGAACAAAAAAAGTTAGACCCAATTTAACTATTAGACCTATTGAGAAAGGTTCCAAAAAAAAACAAGGAAATTCTGGCTGGGGTAAAAAAGATAAATCAAAAAAAACTGAAGAAAAAAAAGGTAAATTTGATTGGTTAAAAAATATTTTTAAAAAATCTGAAAAAGAGAAAAAATAATTAAATGTATATTACTGAAGTAAGTATTAAACGACCTGTTGTTGCCTGGGTCATGTCTTTAATATTAATTATTTTTGGCGTATTTGTTTTTTCAGAGTTGCCAGTTCGAGAGCTTCCAGATGGTATTCAGCCTCCCGTTGTTCAAGTTCAAACAGATTATAAATCAGCATCAGCAGAAATAGTCGATGAAGAAATAACTCAAAAACTTGAAGATGTCATAGGTGGAGCTGAAGGTATTAAAAATATCGACTCTAGCTCTTTAAATGGTAGAAGTAGAATTAATATCCAATTTAATACAGATATAGATTTAGATGATGCAGCAAATGATATAAGAGAAAGAGTTGCTCGTGTCGTTGATA
>CACDLV010000037.1 GCA_902553675.1 uncultured Pelagibacteraceae bacterium | reverse complement strand
TCCATTCTCACAGAAGAGTAAAACTTAAGTGCATTACCACCTGATGTTGTCTCTGGACTTCCAAACATAACTCCAATTTTCATTCTGATTTGGTTAATGAAAATCATCATTGTGTTTGTATTTGAAATTGAACTTGTTAATTTTCTTAAAGCCTGACTCATTAATCTTGATTGAAGACCAACATGATGATCTCCCATTTCACCATCAATTTCAGCTTTTGGTGTTAAAGCTGCAACAGAGTCGATTACGATTACTGAAATAGAGCCTGATTTTACTAGTGTATCAGCGATTTCTAATGCTTGTTCACCTGTATCTGGCTGTGAAATTAAAAGTTCTTCAGTATTTACACCTAATTTTTTTGCATAAACTGGATCTAATGCGTGTTCAGCATCAACGAATGCACAAATGCCTCCAGCTTTTTGAGCTTCAGCAACAACTTGTAGTGCTAATGTTGTTTTTCCAGATGACTCTGGTCCATAAACTTCAACAATTCTTCCTTTTGGTAATCCACCTATACCCAAAGCTAAATCAAGACTTAAAGAACCTGTTGAAACAGACTCAATATCCATGGCTCTCTTTTCACCAAGCTTCATTACAGAGCCTTTTCCAAAATTATCTGTAATTTGAGCTATTGCAGCGTCTAACGCTTTGTTCTTTTCTTTAACATCCATTTCTTGATCTTTAGTAGATTTAACCACTTTTAGGTTATTTTTCGTCATTTTTTGCCTCTTTTTTTTAAATTTTTTGTCACTCGAATCATCAATATAAATGTACACATTTTGTTCTCATTAGCAATATAATTATTTTTATACCAAAAAAATCAAATATTTACTTAAGTTTTAGATATTGGCTATTTAGTAGGCCTATTGATTTAAGCAAGTTATATTGAGCCATTAAATAATCTCTTTCAGAATTCACTAAAGAAAGTTGTGCAGAAAGTAAAAGTGAATTTGATTGAATAACGTCTAAGGTTGTTCTCGATCCTCTTTCATATTCTGCTGCAATTCCCTCGTTGGCAATTTCTGCTGATTTTAATTGAATCTTCACAGAATTTAAAAAACTTTTGGATGACTCCAAACTTGACCACGCACTTGCGACTTTAGTTTCATTAGTTTTGATAGCATGATCTAATAATAATCTTTTTCTATTTTTTAAATTTGTATTTTTGCTAATTTTATATTTATTTTTTCCACCAGAATAAAAAGGCCAACTAACTGTTGCTTTTAATATATCTTTATCTCTTTCTGCAACAGTCGAACTAAGATCGTCGGTGTAAGATTTCTCTAATGATACTGAAGCAGTTGGTTTTAAATCCGACTCTGAAATTGCTATATCTTTTTCTGACTTTTCTAAATCTAGTTTTGCAATCATTATATCTGGATTAATCTGTTTTGATAAATTTATTGCTTCACTTAAAGTTTTTGGAATATTAACAATCGCATTTGAACTTTTCTTTAAGTTATTTAGATCATTTAATTTTCCTATGATATTTTCATAATTAAGTTTGCTAATTAATAACTCGCTTTTTGACTTTGCAAATTGTGCCTGTGCACCTGCAAGAGAAGATTCTGACTGTGCCACATCTGTGTTAGTAATTTGTCCTCTATCTCTTCTAATTTTATCATTCTCAACCTGTCTAATTAAAAGATTTAAGTTTTTTGAATTAATATTTAGTTTTTCTCTTGATAAAATTAAATTTGTAAAAGCGTTTATGGCATCATGTAATACTTCTTGCTCTTTTTTGATTAATTGTGCTTTTGCTAAGGTTAATGAAACTTTATTTTTTTCAAGTGTAAGATCTCTACCATAATCTAGTATTGTTTGTTCTATCTTTAAAGATGTTGTAAATGGATCGGCATCATTTTTAGTAGCTGTACCACCATTTTGATTTTTTAATGTATTAGTATTTTCAAAACTTTTAGAGCTACTTATTGTAACAGAAGGTTTGTAATCAGCTTCAGAAATTTTAATATCCTCCTCGAAAACTTTTATATTTTCCCTTTCAGCATTTAATTGAATATTATTTTGATAAGTTAAATTTAATGCATCGAGAAGTGTAACCGCAAAAGCATTACTTAAATAAAATATTGATGCAATTACTATTATAAATATTTTTTTCATTTCGATTTATATACAGTAGTTTTAATTTGATGGTTACTGTTTAAATTTAAAATTATAGATGCATATTTAGGCATATTTTGAAACATATTTTGAGTAATTCTTTGATATGTTTGCATAAAATTAATTACATCGCCTTTGCTCATTATTTTATTACCGCCTTTTTTCTTTGTTTTTAACCATAGTTTATGTTCCTGCTTTAATCTCCACTTTTGTAATAAACTAAAGTTTTTTGCTTTTAAGTAAATCATACAATTTAACTGAGAATACAGCTTTTTATATTTAGTTTTTAATTGTTGGTTTACATATTTTCTCCAAACAAGTTTATAATCATTGGTCTTTTCCATGGAATTAATAGATTTTTTTAATTTCTTATTAGCTTCAGCTCTTGCTCCAACACACCATCCTTCAAAAATAATAATATCTGGTCTTTTGTTGATTTTATACCATTTATTTTTAGGAAATCTGTCATCAATTGCCTTATTAAAATTTGGTAATTTCATTTTTTTAAATTTTTTTGCTTTTAATTTTTTAAAAAAATCTAGCATCATGTTAATATCATGGGTACCTGGAACACCTCTGGTTAATAACATTGAATGTACTTTTTTTGATAAAGCTATTCTTTCTTTTCTAGTTTTATAAAAATCATCAATAGAAATCTTAAACACTTTTAATTTAAAATACTTCTCTAATATTATCTTTATTATTGAACTTATCGTTGTTTTGCCTGTTCCCTGTCCTCCAGCTAATCCAACAAAATAAGGTTTTTTGTTATTTGATTTTTTTACAATCCGAAAACAAATTGGGATTAAAAAATTCTTTATCATTACCTCTTTATTATCAAACTTTTCAGTTGAAGTTTCTTGTGATTTAATAAATTTAAAACAATCTTTTTTAACTTTCTTAAAACAATCTTCAGATAATTTCATTGAACTTTTATTTTTCTTGATCCATTGGATGGTTAAGCCCATCAAAGAAAGCTACTTCTTTTAAATCCTCTACTTTCACTTCATCTACACATCCTAAATTAAATCCAGTCATAGCTGGTGCACTTCTTGGATTGTGATGAGTATAAATTCCACATTCAGTACAAAAGTAATGGTTGGCAACTTTAGTATGATACTGATAATGTTTTAATTTATCTTCTCCTTTAGTAACTTTAAAATCTTCATTTTTAACCATTCCCATTGTTGCATTTTTTCTTTTACAAATAGAACAATTACATCTTACAATTTTTGCTAATTCATTAACTGTAGCATTAATTTCTGCTTCAACAGCTCCACAATGACAATTTAATTTCATAGTTCCCTCTAATTTATTTTAAATTTTTTTTTGCTGCAATCTTATTTCCATCCATATCTCGTATATAAGCATAATAATTACCATCACTTCTTACTCCTGGCGCACCTTCATCAACTGCTCCCTTGGACATTGCAATTTCATAAAATTTTTCTACTGCCTCTTTAGATTCCGCTAATAATGTTATTTGTGTTCCATTGCCGAAGGTTGCTGGCTTACCGTTTACAGGATATGTTACATAGAATTGAGCCTTATCAGGCTCACTTGAATGAGCATAACCAATATATTTTTCTGTTGTTACAGTTTTTTTTAATTTTAAAGGCTCTAGAATAGCATCATAGAACTCGCTTGATTTTTTATAATCATTAGAACCAACCATTACAAAATCTAAAATATTCATAATTTTTATTTATTTACTATTATATACTTCGTAAACTTTTTCTCTCTCACTTTTGTTCATTCCCTTTGTTTCTTCTATAAACTTATTTCTTAATTCTCTTGTTTTTAATATGAAAAAACAAACAGTATCTTTGCCATGGTAAACTGCTTTTAATTCATCATCTATTTCGTTTAACTCATCTGGAATATCGGCTTTAATACAAATCATAATTTTCCTTTTTAAATCACTTTAAGACTACTTATTGTAAAAGTTATCCACATGTCCACCAAATGTTGTTTTCGATGTTCATGTTTTGATTCACTTTTGATTCAATTATGGACTCAAAATACAACCTCTTGAGTGTATTGTATAAATGGTCTATAAAGTAGAACAAAACAAGAACATGAAACTAACAATCCCTTATTATCTCCATAAAGCAGGCGCTGGTTTTCCTTCCCCTGCTACTGATTATATCGAGGAAGATATTGATCTAAACATGCATTTAATAAGAAATGTTCCAGCAACTTTCATCATCAGAGTTCAAGGTAAATCAATGGTCGATGTTGGAATTAATGATGGTGACTTATTGGTGGTTGATAAAAGTTTAAAACCAAAAAACTTTTCAACAGTGATTGCAAATGTTTATGATGAGCTTGTGGTTAAAACTTTAGTTCAAGAACGAGATAAAAAATTTTTAACTTCTGGATCTAAAGAATTTTCTGATAGAATTTTAATCAACGAAGAACAAGATATTTTTATTTGGGGAGTTGTTACTTATGTCATCCATTCAACATACTAAAAAAATAGCATTAATTGATTGTAATTCTTTTTACGTTTCTTGTGAGCGATTATTTAATCCAAAAATAAGAAGAAAGCCTGTTGTAGTTCTATCCAATAATGATGGCTGTATAATTTCAAGATCAAATGAAGCAAAAGCTTTAGGTATTAAAATGGGTGAGCCCTACTTTAAAGCAAAAGATATTATTATTAAAAATAAAGTTGAGGTATTTTCATCTAATTATTCTTTATATGGAGATTTATCTAGAAGAGTAATGAGAACTCTTAAAAGATTTAATTCAAAAATAGAAGTTTATTCAATTGATGAAGCATTTCTAGATTTGTCAAACTTTCCTGATAGTGAAGTAGAAAAAGTTGGAAAAGAAATTAGAGAAACAGTTTTACAATGGACTGGTATCCCAACAAGTATTGGAATTGCAAATACAAAAACTTTAAGCAAGGTTGCAAATCATATTGCAAAGAAAAAACAATCAGGTGTAACAAGTTTGATTGGAATAGAAAACTTAGATCCTATTTTAGAAAAGGTTGAAATTAATGATGTCTGGGGTGTTGGTAGACAATTAACTAAGTTTTATCAAAAACATGGAATTTATAATGCTAAGCAATTAAAGAATAAGTCTAATACCTGGATCAAAAAATCTTCAAATGTTTTAAGTTCAAGAACTGCAATGGAGCTTAGAGGAATTTCTTGTATTGGATTAGAGACTACGACCACTAAAAGAAAGAGCTGTGTAGTTTCAAGATCATTTGGAAAAAGAATTGAAACATTCAAAGAGTTAAAAGAAGCAGTTGCAAATTATTGTTTAAATGCATCTGAAAAAATTAGATCAGAGTCTTTAGTTGCAAAAGCAATTACTGTATTTGTTAGAACAAGTCCTTTCCAAAGAAACTTTGGTTACTATTCAAATGCTAAGACAGTTGATTTTCCTATAGCAACAAATAATAGTATCGAAACAGTTAAGACAGCAGTTTCAATATTAGAGAATATTTTTAAAAATGGTTACCGTTATCAAAAAGCAGGGGTAATGCTAACAGGATTATCTAATGCAAGTGATAAAACAAATTTGTTTACCTCTGAAAAGGATGAAAAGATAAATAGCTTAATGCGATCAATTGATAATACTAATCATCGATACGGAAGATCTACCTTGAGTGTTGCAAGTGCTGGGATTCATAAAAAGTGGAATATGCGAAGACAGTATTCTTCTAAAATTGATACGGCCGATTTCTATTGCTTGCCAACGATTAGAGCTTAGACCAAAAACTCTATAGTCCACCTGATGAAAATAAAAATTTGGCAACATCTTCAACGCCAATTTGCTTTTTCATCTGGCAAAAAACATAAGGCAAGCCATTACGGGCTTTTTTCACGTCTTCTTTCATGGTTTCAAGATTAACATCTACATGAGGAGCTAAATCTGTCTTATTAATAATTAACAAATCTGACTTTTGGATAGCAGGACCTCCCTTTCTTGGAATATCTCCGCCCATACCAACATCAATAACATAAATAGATAGATCTACTAATTCTGGACTAAAAGTTGCTGCTAAGTTATCTCCACCAGACTCTATTAAAATCAAATCAAGATCAGGAAATTTTTTTTTCATATTTTCTACAGCAAGCATATTAATTGATGCGTCTTCACGTATTGCGGTATGTGGACACCCACCTGTTTCAACTCCTTTAATTCTCTCTAAAGGTAAAGCTTGAGCTTTCATCAAAAATTCTGCATCTTCTTTTGTATAGATATCGTTTGATATTACAGCCATAGAAATTTTTTTTGACAAAAATTTACATAATTCAGCAGTCAAACTTGTCTTTCCTGCACCAACAGGTCCACC
>CACDLV010000036.1 GCA_902553675.1 uncultured Pelagibacteraceae bacterium | reverse complement strand
TCAATAAAAAAAGGAATATACAGTAAATTGAAACCTAACAAGCAGGATCTTATTTCAATTAAAAAAGGGGAAATCTTTTTTAATAATAAAAAAAGTTTAGATCATATACAGGCACTAGTTGTAAAAGGAGATAAAATTTTGGCTAAAGAAGGAAAAGAAGGGACAAAAAAAATGTTATCTGAATTAAAAAAAAAAACAGGTGGAATTTTAATAAAACTTCCTAAAAAGAGACAGGATTTAAGAATGGATTTACCAACTATTGGATTACAAACTTTTAAGGATATTAAAAAATATGGATTGAGAGGTGTAGTTTTAAAATCTAAAAAAAATATTTTTCTAGATAGAGATCAATGTATTAAATATGCCAATAAAAATAAGATTTTTATTAATATTATATGAAAAAAATATTCATACTAACTGGTGAGCCTTCTGGAGACAAATTAGCTTCAACAGTTGTTTCAAAGCTTAAATCTCAAAATCCTGATATTGAATATTTATCTGTTGGTGGAGTTCATTTAAAAAAATTGGGAATTAACTCTATTTTTAATTTAAATGAAATCACGTATCTAGGTTTTACAAGTATTTTATTTAATATATTCAAAATCAGAAATAAAATTAACCAAACAGTTAATGAGATAATTAAATTTAATCCTGATATATTATTTTCTGTTGATAGTCCTGATTTTACCATGAGAGTTGCTGAAAGAGTAAAAAAATTGAACAATAATATTAAAACTATTCACTATGTAGCACCTCAAGTTTGGATATGGAGAAAAAATAGGGTTAAAAAAATTAAAAAATTTATTGATCATATTCTTTTATTATTTGACTTTGAAAAAAAATATTTTGATAAAGAAAATATTAAAAATACTTTTGTTGGACATCCATTAATTGAGAAAAATGAAGATAATAAAAAAATTGTTGAAAATATAATTCCTCAAGAAAAAAAAATTATTTCTATTTTCCCTGGAAGTAGAAAATCTGAAACAGACGCATTATTAAATATTTTAATTGATTTTATAAAAATAATGAACAAAAAACATAACGATTTTTATTTTTACTTTCATGCCACTTATGAAAATAAAAATTTAATTTTATCAGAAATTAAAAAATTTAATATTGAAAATGCAGATGTAGTTTCAGATGAAAGTATTAAATCTAAAATTTTATCTAATTCTGTTTTCGCAGTTTCTAAATCTGGAACCGTTTCATTACAAATTTCTAGCTCTAATATACCGTCTATAATTATTTATAAACTAAGTTTTATAAATTTTATGATATTTAAAATGTTAGTTAATGTTAAATTTGCAAATATTATTAACATAATAAATAATCGAGAGGTTATACCTGAATTATTACAGAATGAATGTAATGCTGATGAAATTTATAGATCTGTAATTTATCTTTTAAAAAACCCTGAACTTATAAAAAAACAATTATTTGATTGTTCAAATACACTAAAAGGAATTAGATCTAAAACCTCTTCTTCTGAAGAGGCTTCTTTAGTTTTAAGAAATTATCTTAACTAGCCTTTTTAAAACCTCATCTTTGCCTAGAGCCATAACTATGTCATATAATCCAGGACCAAATTTTGATCCTGTTAAAGCAATCCTTATAGGCTGACCAACTCCTTTAAAATTTATATCATTTGATTTTATCAAATTATTCACTATAGGCTCTAAATTCTCCTTATTTATATTTGATATAGATGATAATTCTTTAACAAATTCTGAAATAATTTTTTTAGCTTTATCATCAATTAATTTAAAATCCTCTTCATTGAAGTTAACTTCGTCATTTATGATAAATTTTGCATTATTATAAATATCTTCTAGGGTTTTGGCTTTATTTTTTAAAAACGATAATGAGGATTTAACTTTTGTTTCTTTATTATTTTGAATTTTTTCTTTATAGATTTTGCAATATTCAACTAGATTTTGATAAAGATCGTTCTCATCAATTGTTTTTATATAATGCTCATTCATTGATAGTATTCGACTCATGTCCAGCTTTGATGGAGATTTACCAATACCTTCTAAATTAAAGTGTTCAATACTCTCTTTTAAGTTAAATATTTCTTTATCTTGGTATGACCATCCCAGTCTAAGCAAATAATTTCTTAATGCATCCGGCATTATGCCTATTTTTGAGTAATCATCCAAAGTTGAGGCGTTATCTCTTTTTGACAGCTTTTTGCCTTCAATAGTATGAATTAATGGTATATGTGCAAATTCTGGAACATCCCAACCCATTGCTTGGTATATTTGTATTTGTTTAAAGGTATTTATCTTATGATCATCTCCTCTAATTATGTGAGTCATTCCCATTTGATGATCATCAACAGTTGCAGACAAGTTGTAAGTTGGAGTTCCGTCATTTCTTAAAATTATAAAGTCTTCAATTGTATTATTTTCAATTTCAACATCTCCTTGAACTAAATCTTTAAGTTGAGAATTTCCTTCTATTTTACTTTTAAATCTTATTACAGGTTTTATATCTTTGGGAGCATCTTTTTCTTCAGCATCTCTCCATTTTCTATTATAAATATAAGGCATCTTTTTTTGTCTAGCTCTTTTTTTTTGCTCCTCAATCTCATTTGCAGAGCAGTAGCATTTATATGCATTCCCATTTTTTAATAATTCATTAGCAATCTTAATGTGATCTTCTATTTTTTGTGACTGAACATACTCTTCACCATCATGTTCAATTCCTATCCATTTTAATGATTTAATAATTTGTACTTTATGCTCCTCTTTGGATCTTTCTTTATCAGTATCTTCAATTCTTAAGTGAAATGTTCCTTTTTTATTTTTAGAGAACAACCAATTAAATAAGGCAGTTCTAATTCCTCCAATGTGAAGAGCTCCAGTAGGAGACGGTGCAAAACGTGTTGCTACTTTAGACATCAATGTTGTTTAGACTATTTTTTTAGAAGTTTCTATATAAAGATACTAAAACTCCTTGAACTTTTACTCTATCAGGTCCAAAAATCTTAGTTTCATAGTTTCTATTAGCACTTTCAAGTGCTACAACTTTGCCTTTTTTACGAATTCTTTTTAACATTGCCTCGTTTTCGTCAATCAAAGCAACGACAATTTTTCCATTATCAGCGGTGTCAGTTCTTTTTATGATCACTGTATCACCTTCATGAATACCTGCATCTATCATTGAGTCACCCTGAACTTTCAATCCAAAGTAATCACCATTTTTTTCTAAATTATTTGGTAGTGGAATTCTAGAAATTTCATTTTGTATAGCTTCAACTGGCGTTCCTGCAGCAATTTTTCCAAGCACTGGCACTTCTACTTCATCAGAAGTAGTTTGTTCTTCACCTAATCCGCCTTGAATTACACTTGGTGAAAAACTATTATATATATCATTTGCTGAAGCTGTCTCTGGTAACTTAATAACTTCTAAAGCTCTTGCCTTGTGAGCCAATCTTTTTATAAAACCTCTTTCTTCTAAAGCACTAATTAACCTGTGAATTCCTGATTTGGATTTTAAATTAAGAGATTGTTTCATCTCTTCATATGAAGGAGATACGCCAGAACTTCTCAACTTTTTGTTGATAAATAAAAGTAAATTTTTTTGTTTTTTTGTTAGCATAAGAACAAATATCGTACAAATGATGTTCTATAAAAGTTCTTTTAAATTAACAATACTTAAAAAAACAAGTAAAATAAGGAATTATTTGGCTATAAAACAGAAAAAATTGAATTTTTATCCAAATTTTTTAAAAGCGATTCACCAATCAAAAAAGTATTTATTGATGTTTTTTTATTAAGTTCTAACAACTCATCTTTGGTCTTAATTCCACTTTCAGATACCAAAGGGCCTTTATGATATTTTAAAACATCGTGAATATCATAGGTTGTATTTATATCGGTTTTAAGTGTTTTCAAATTTCTGTTATTTATTCCAATTAAAGCATCCTTAAAATTTAAAGCTTTTTTTGCTTCATCCACTGTATGAACTTCAACTATAACAGACATATTATATTTCAAAGCCTCATCATACAATTCAGAAGCAAGCTCATCTGAAACCCCAGCCAAAATAATTAAAATAGCATCTGCACCATAGCTTTTTGCTAAAGGTATTTGAAATTTATCGATAAAAAAATCTTTACACAATATAGGTAAATTAATTTTATCTTTTATTTTACTGATGTGAATTAAATTTCCTAAAAAATAATCTTCTTCAGTTAAAACTGAAAGACAAGTAGCATTATTATTTAAATAAATTTGAGCAATATCTACTGGGTTATAATCATCAATTATTATACCTGCTGAGGGACTTGCTTTTTTAATTTCAGCAATAATTGAAGTTTTATTATTTTTCATATTATTTTCTATTTTTTCTTTAAAATTGATATAGTTATTATTTTTATCGATAAATTTATACAAAGTTTTAAGCTCTAAAGTTTTTTTTAATTTATCAACTTTTTTAATTTTTTTTTGAATTATGTTTTGAAGTATATTTTCAGACATTTTGAATTTTTTCCAGATGTGTAAAAGTTTTTCCAGAAAGGATAAATTCTCTTGTGTGATTATAAGCTTCAGAAAAGTTAGAAAATTTTTCTCCAACAATTAAACCTGCTGCAGCATTTAAACTTACTGCTTTTGAAAAATCATTATCTTCACCTTTAAATATTTCTATCATCTTATCTGCATTAAATTTTGCATCATTACCTACTAAATTTTTAAAATTATCTGCATTAACCCCAAAAGCATTTGGGTCTATTTTTATTTCAGATATTTGACCATCTTTTAATTGAATAACATTAGTTTTTGCATATGGAGATATTTCATCTAATCCATCTTCACTGTTCACTATCCAAGCAAATTTTAAATTTAAATTTTTAAGTGCCTCTGCAAAAATTTTTAATAATTTTTTATCAAAAACACCAACAACTTGTCTATCTACAAGAGCTGGATTGCTTAATGGACCAATCATATTAAAAATGGTTCTTTTTCCAATTTTCTTTCTTACAGGTCCAACAAATCTCATTGCACTATGATAATTTGGTGCAAACATAAAACCAAAATTATTGGTATTAATTTCTTTTTCAATATCCTTAGGTTCTAGGTCAATTTTTATCTTTAGAGCTTCTAAAACATCACCTGATCCACACTTTGAAGAAACAGCTTTATTGCCATGCTTAGCAACTTTTGTACCCATGCTGGCTAAAAGTAGGGCAGAGGCAGTTGAAATATTAAGAGTATTCATACCATCACCACCAGTACCACAAGTATCAATACAATCACTTACATTTACTCGTTTTGACTTTTCTCTCAGAACAAAAACACCACCTGCTATTTCATCTGAAACTTCACCTTTTTCAGATAGCAAAGTTAAAAAATCAAAAATTTCATCATCACTGGCCTTTCCTGTCATTAATATTTGAAAAGTCACTTTACTTTCTTCGAAAGTTAAATCTTGTTTATTTTTAAGTTTTTTTAAAATTTGATCCATAAATTTAATTGTTAATAAAGTTTTTAAGAATTTTCATTCCAAACTTAGTTTTAATACTTTCAGGATGGAATTGTACACCATGAATATTAAATTTTTTATGTTGAACACCCATAATGACCCCATCTTCTGTCTCTGCTGTAATCTCTAGCTCTTTAGACAATGTTTTTTTATCAATTATCAAACTATGGTATCTGGTAGCTTCAAAAGTACTAGGAAGATTTTTAAGGATACCAATTTTTTTAGATTTTATTTTACTTGTTTTTCCATGCATTAGTTTTTTAGCTTGGATAATCTTTGACCCAAATACTTGCCCAATAATTTGATGGCCTAAACAAACTCCTAAAAAAGGCAATTCCTTATGTAAAGATTTTAAAATATTAACACAGTTTCCAGATTGATTTGGATTACCTGGACCAGGTGAAATCACTATTTTGTTGTAATTCTCTATTTTTATTTCTTTTGAATTGATTTTATCATTTCTAAAAACATCAACTTTTACATTTAAAGAAGAGATATAGTGATACAAATTAAAAGTAAAACTATCGTAATTATCTATTAATAATATTTTCATTATTTCAAAGCATTAATCAAAGCTTTAGCTTTATTAACTGTTTCCTCATATTCATTTTTAGGCTTACTATCTGCAACTATACCTGCACCAGCTTGGACATAGAATTTTTTATTTTTTACAACAGCAGTTCTTAAAGCTATACAAGTATCAAATTCACCATTAGCAGAAAAATATCCAATTCCACCAGCATAAACTTTTCTTTTTGATTTTTCTAATTCATCTATAATTTCCATAGCACGGATTTTTGGAGCTCCAGAAACAGTACCCGCTGGAAATCCAGCTAAGAGTGATTTAAATTTTGAAAATTTTTTATTATATTCCCCAACCACATTTGAAACTATATGCATAACATGAGAGTATCTCTCAATTATAAAGCTTTCTGTCACTTTTACAGAATTTATCTTTGATACTTTACCAGCATCATTTCTACCTAAATCAAGAAGCATCAAATGTTCTGAAAGTTCTTTTTTATCTTTAAGAAGATCTTTTTCATAAAACAAATCTTCTTTTTTAGTTTTGCCACGTGGCCTTGTTCCAGCAATTGGCCTTACAGTAATTTTATTATCCCTAAGTCTTACTAATATTTCAGGACTTGCTCCAATTATTTGAAAATCATTAAAATTAAAGAAAAACATAAAAGGAGAGGGGTTAGTCACCCTCAGTTTTTT
>CACDLV010000035.1 GCA_902553675.1 uncultured Pelagibacteraceae bacterium | reverse complement strand
AGATATTGCAAGTATTTCAGAGGACAAAAAACAGCTCGGTGAAATAGAAAATTTACAGTGTGATTGTATTTGTGTTTCTGGTTTTTGGACGCCAACAATTCATTTAGCGTCTCAATCAGGAAATAAAACTAAGTTTAAAGAAGAAATTGATGCATTTGTACCAGGGCAATCAAAACAAAATGAAATTACTTTAGGTGCAGCCAATGGAGTATTTTCGCTTGATGAAACATTAAGAACTTCATTTAAAGTAGGAAGTGAATTATCAAAAAAAATTACTGAAATTGATAATGAGATAGTTATTCCAAACGTTGTTGAAAAAAAATCTTCTCAACACGATAAGTTTTGGTGTGTTCCATTACCAAAGGGTAAAAATTATAAAAGATTTTTAGATTTTCAAAACGATGTAGCTGTATCTGATGTAGAAATAGCTTTAAGAGAAGGTTATCGGTCAATTGAGCATGTTAAAAGATATACCACTCTTGGTATGGCAACAGACCAAGGTAAAACAAGTAATTTAAATGGTCTTCAGCTAGTATCTGAAATTGAAAATAAAGTAGTTCCAGCTGTTGGTCATACAACTTTTAGACCACCGTATACGCCTGTTTCAATTGGAGCAATTGTTGGAAGGGAAGTTGGAAAACATTCAAAACCAACAAGAAAATCTCCAATGCATTCATGGCATGAAAAAAATAATGCAGTTTTTGTTGATGCCGGTGTTTGGTTAAGACCAAGGTATTATAAAAGAGGAAATGAAAACTTATTTGAAGCATCTAAAAGAGAGGCTAAAAATGTAAGAACGAATGTTGGAGTTTGTGACGTAACAACCTTAGGAAAAATTGATGTCAAAGGTCCTGATGCAGCAGAATTATTAAATAGAGTTTACACTAATGCTTGGCTCAAACTCCCAGTTGGAAAAGCTAGATATGGAGTTATGTTAAGAGAGGATGGAATTGTCATGGATGATGGAACAACTACAAGAATTTCTGAAAACCATTATCATATGACCACTACTACAGCTCAAGCGGCAAATGTCCTTTCGCATTTAGAATATTATTTGCAATTAGTTTGGCCTGAATTAAATGTGAATGTAGTTTCAACTACAGAACAGTGGGCTGGAGCAGCTATTGCTGGACCTAAATCTAGAGATTTATTGCAAAAATTATTTCCAAATTCCGATGTCTCAAATGAAGGTTTGCCTTTCATGGGCTATTTGGAGGGGGATTTATTTGGAGTTAAAGCCAGAATATTTAGAATTTCATTTTCAGGAGAGCTTGCTTATGAAGTAAATGTTGAGTCTGATTATGGAAATTTTATGTGGGAAAAAATAATTGAAGCTGGTGAGGAATTTAACATTCAACCATATGGAACTGAAGCATTATCAACTCTTAGAATTGAAATGGGACATGTTGCTGGATCGGAACTTGATGGCAGGACAATTCCATATGATAACGCTTTAGAAGGTCTTGTTAGTAAAAAGAAAGATTTTATTGGAAAAAGATCATTACAACGATCTGCATTTACCTCTGAAAATAGACAAAGAATAGTAGGTGTGGTTCCATTAGATAAACAAACAAGTATCCCTGAAGGCTCTCATTTAGTTAAGGATGATAAAGCACCATTACCAAATCCAAAATTAGGTCATATCTCTGCATCATGTTGGAGTGTTGAATATGATAATCCTTTTTCTTTGGCAATTTTGAAAGATGGAAAAAACATGATAGGTCAAAAGCTTTTTGCGATGTCGCCACTTAAAAATAAAGTAATACCAGTTGAGATAGTTTCATCTCATTACGTAGATCCAAAAGGTGAAAGAGTTAGATCATGACATTAATTTCATCTTTATCAAATGTTCATGGAAAAGGTCAATTTGGAGATTATGAAGGTAAAAATGAAAATGAATTACTTAAAATATCTGAAATCAAAAATTTATTAATTGTTCAAATAGTTCAGTACAAAAATTCTTCAGTTTCGTTTGAGGGCATTGATGTTGATGGTTTAAAATTAAAAAATGAACCTTTAACCGTAGTTTTTAATGAAAATACAAGGATTATGTGGAATGGACCAAAAAATTGGCTTTTAGTTTCAACAAAAAAAGATTTAATTAAAAATTTAGTAGATAAATTTAAAGATACAGATTTTGCTATAACAGATTTATCTCATTCAAGAGCTATTATTGAAATCGAAGGAAATGATTCGATAGAAGTTTTGAAAAAAGGATGTCCTTTTAATTTTAATACATTGGATAAAAATAATTCAATTAACTCAACTTATAATGGAATAGCTTTTACTGTAGATAAGTTGGGTGAAAATCCAAATAAAGTAAGGTTATTTGCTTTAAGAAGTTTTGGAGAATCTTTATATCATTCTATCACAGACGCATCTCTAGAGTTTGGCTTTGAATCTTTATAAACTTAAATTTTCAATCTCTTGTTGCAATATAGACACCTATAGAAGTAATTAGAAATCCAATTAAATCTAAACTAGTTAAACTTTCATTTAGAAAAAGCCATGCCATAAAAGCAGACGTTGCTGGAATTAAAAAAAATATAGAAACAGTTTTGCTTGCAGAATTATTTTTAATTAAAAACATTAATATTGTAAATGCTCCAAATGATACCAAAAATATTTGATGGCTCATTGCAATAATAAATGTTTGTGAGAAATCAATATATGGATCAACAAACAAAATAATTACTGATAAATGAAATATACATCCACCAATAGCTTGATTCATATTGCTTACAGATAAAGGTAAGTTGTTACTTAATTTTTTTTGCCATAAAGTTGAAAATGTAATTGCTAATAAAGCTATTATTGTTGCAATCAATCCTGTTGCTGGTATTTTTGAACCAATATCAAATCCCAATACAATTCCTGCGCCAGCAAATCCCAATAAAACACCTTTCCATTGTTTTGCAGATACTTTTTCATTTAAAATTGGACCACTTAATGCATTTGTGAGAACTGGTTGTAGGGTTACAATTAATGCAGCTATTGCAGTAGGCATTCCTATTGAAATTGAGTAAAATACACCACCAAGATAAAAACCATGAAATAAGACACCACTAAAAAAAGACTCAATAAAGTTTTTTTTACTTACTAAAATTTTTTGTTTTGAATAAATAGAAAATAAAAAAAAACCAAAAGCAACTAAAGCAAACCTAAAAGCTAGAGCAGTAAATGGATCACTGTTGTCTATAATAGGTTTGGTTGTTATGAAAGCAGAAGACCATAGAAGTATAAATATGAAAGGGAATATTTTAATCATCATGTTTAATAAACAAATAAATTAAATAAAATCAAACAAATCAGTACCTATAATGAACAAATTTGATGTAGAAACAAAATATCAAATCACTTAATGTTCAGCTATGAACTTTAGATTATTTAAAATTTTAACAATTATACTGTCTTTTTTCTTTTTGACAGGTTTTGTACCCATTCTTTCATTTGTTGGTCCAAGTATAACAGCTCTTACTTCAGGTAGTATCTATAAAGCTAGTGCACAATTCATAATTAATCAACATATAGAAAAAGAAACTGGCAAAAATTCTTTAACTTTAATTAAAGAATCGTTGGTAGAAGAAACAAATAAAAAAGTTCAAAAAAATTCTTTTGATGAGGACTTTAGAAAATTAGTTGAAGCAAGAATTAAAATGACTAGACAAAAATTAGATAATCAAAATTTACAAAAATTACTTAAAAAACGAATAGAGATTACTAGATTAAAACTTAACTTAAATAATACTACTCAATAATATTTAGGTATATCAGGTTTTCTTGTTTAGTTTCTTTACACCACATTTCATAGCTTTCACAAACTCTCCACAAATGATTAAAGGCTCGCTGTGAAATTTCTAGTGGAAAATGGCTTTTAGTGTAATAGAGCTTGGGTATTTTCATTAAAAACTTTACCATTGATTCTTTTTGAAGCTCTAAAAGCCTTAAAGTTTCCCCATTAATTTTTTTTTTAGTAACAGAGTCAATAAATTTATTATCCTTAAGTTCTAAAAACCATTTATTGTGAAACTCTCCAGAACTTAAAATATCGTATTCTTTAGTAGTCATAAAAATCTCAAATGCTTGTATATTGTTGATTTCAGGATTTTGTTTTTTAATTTCTATAATATTTGAATAAATAAATTCAGCAGCTCTTAACACATATGGCTTTTCAGTCTTATTAGACATACACTAATTTTTATGATTAAGCATAGCTGAATGAGCTAAAATTAAGTTAGGATCTAAAAATACTTTTGAGGATTTTACATTTTTAAATGATTTAAATGCAAAAATTGCAATAGGGAGCTCCGTGCAACCCAAAATAATTTTTTTACATTTCATTTTTATTAAAGTATCAATTGCAGGTTTAATTGCTTTTGCGGCAGATTTTACATTACCCATTTTAACCAATTTAATTGCTTTATTAACTGATAATTTTTGTATTTTTTGAGATGGTTCTATTAACTGATAATCTTTATCAAAAAATTTTTTATAAACTCCAGTTTTAAGAGTACCTTCAGTCGCTAAGAGACCAACTTTAGAATTTTTCTTACATTTTTTTTTCGTAAATCTGAAAACTTCTTTTGGCATATTGATTATTGGAATATTGATTTTACTTTGTAAATCATCAAACCAATAATGAGCTGTATTGCAAGGTATAACTATAAATTTACATTTATTTTTTTCTAAAAGTTTACAACCTTTGAGCAAACTTTTTAAAACTTTGTTATATTTTTCTTTACTTGATTTGTTAGTAGATTTGTTTGAAAGATTTTTAGTTTGAGAGCCTATAGACTCAGGCCTACCGGGAATATTTGATTTGTTATAAAGTAAAAATAAAGGATACTCTTGATCAATTTTTCCTCTATTTAATACTGCTAGTTTGTTACAAAAATCAAGGCCAGCTTGAGTTCCCATTCCACCTAATATTCCAATCATAATTTTGATTAATTTATTAATTTTTCAACTTAATTCTATAATTAATAATTGTGTTTAAAGGTTGTTATTAAAAGGTATTGGCTGAATATTAAATTTATTATTCTAAATTAAATTTTTCAGCCAATAGGAAGTGTGAAATTATGCAGTTTTTAAGTTAACTGCTGAAGGACCTTTAGGACCGTCTTCAACATCGAAAGTCAAAGCTTGACCCTCATCTAAACCGTTCATACCAGCATCTCTTACTGCTGAAACATGTACAAACACATCTTTTTCTTTATCTTCTCTTTCAATAAAACCAAAACCTTTGGTTGGATTGAACCACTTTACTTTTCCTTGTAGACTCATATTTATCTTCTTACTTTTTGTTATGTTTAATTATTACTTATATTTAAGTAATATTGGCTTTGTTTAGATTTTATTGGGTTTTGTCAACAAAATAGATCAATTATTAAAAATAATTTTTTAAATTTTATCAATAAGCTTAGTTAAATAAACAGAATTAATGTCTTTTTTATAGTGTGCAAAAGGTTCGCATACAGTAAATCCAGTTTTTTTGAAAAGTTTTCTTGCTGGTATAAAAAAATCACCTGCACCTGTTTCGATACTTAATCTTCTTATTTTAAGTTTTTTAGCTTCGTTTATTAAATGATTGATAACCTCAATTCCTTTGCCTTGCTTTCTAAAATTATCATGAATTCTTATAGATTTAAATTCTCCATGCGCTTGGTCTAGAAATTTTAAAGCACCACAGCCGATCAGTTTTTCATCATCCCATAAACTCCAAAATTTAATTGATGATACTTTCAAACCAGGAATATCTAGAACATGTGCACTTCCCTCTGGGGAGGCAGCTCTAAGCTCAACAAAATGTTTGGTTAGAAGCTCATTAACTTCTAGATTATCAAAATTACCTTCTATTGATTTTAACATTTATACTAAAGTTGTGACATGACCCATTTTTCTTTTTTCTTTTACATCTTTTTTTAGATAATCAAAGAAAAATTCATTATCATTAAACTTTTGTATATTTCTGTAATGTGTAATTTGATCTCCAAGCAAATTCATCATTTTTGCATTAGATATTTTTTTTAAAGTAATTTGTTCTAAACCACACACAGCTCTTACATGATTTTCAAATTGGCTCACATTAAAAGCATTTATTGTTAAATGTCCTGAGTTATGTACTCTAGGTGCAATCTCATTAACGTAAAGGTTATCATTTCTATCAATAAAAAATTCTACACACATAGTTCCAACATATTTTAGTTCCTCAGCTATAAGCATAGCCCAATCTTTGGATTGAGTAAAAATCTTTTCATTTATTTCCGCAGGAATTTTTGAATATTTTAAAATTTGATCTTCATGTGTATTTTCAATTGGTTCATAAATTTCATATTTATTATTACTAAACCTTGTAATTATAATCGAAATCTCTTTTTTTAATTTTACAAGTTTTTCAAGAATATATCCTTTTGAAAAATCAATATTCAATATATTAAGTTCATTACTTGATTTAATTGGATATTGACCTTTGCCATCATAACCAAGTGTTGTTGTTTTTAAAATTCCTGGTAAAAAATCTTCCAAAGCATCTATGTCAGATTTTTTTTCAATGGAAACATATCTAGTTGTTCTAATATTTAATTTATTAACAAAATCTTTTTCAGCTAATCGATGTTGAATTAATCTGTTGATAGAGGGCTTTGGCAGAACAGGTTTAAATTTATTAATTTCACTTAATGTTTCAAACGGAATATTTTCAAATTCATAAGTTACTAAATCAACCTGATTTATAAATTCTGATATTTTTTCTTTATTGTCATAATCTCCAGTAACAAATTGATTGCAAAAATTTTGTGCTGGAGCATCCACGTCATCACAAAAAACA
>CACDLV010000034.1 GCA_902553675.1 uncultured Pelagibacteraceae bacterium | reverse complement strand
ATTAAGTATCAAAAAAATAGATAAATCATTTCTTTTTGACTTTGATTTACCCAAAAAGGAAAGAAAACACTTAATAGAAAAAGCATCAATTTGTGTGAATGGTATTTCTCTTACAATTTCAAAAGTAACTAAAAAAGGTTTCCAAATTTGGATTATACCTCACACCTACAAAGAAACGAATTTATCAACTTTAAAAAAATCTAGTTTAGTCAACATAGAGATAGATATCTTGTCTAAATACGTTAGGAATTATTTTAATGGAAAAAAATAATTTTGCGTCAATTGAGTCAATTATAAGCGTAGCCAGAAAAGGTGGTATGTTTATTTTAGTAGATGATGAAAAAAGAGAAAATGAAGGAGATTTAGTTATTTCAACATCAGACTCAAATGCAAAGAACATTAACTTCATGGCAAAATACGGTCGTGGCTTAATTTGTTTAGCACTTGATTCACTTCAAGCTAAAAGATTAAATTTATCTTTAATGTCTCCAGTAAATCAATCAAGAAACAAGACGGCATTTACAATTTCTATTGAAGCAAAAAAAGGAATAACAACAGGTATATCTGCTAAAGATAGAGCGAAAACAATCAAAATTGCTTCAAAAAAAAATGTAAATAAAAATGAGATTGTTTCGCCTGGTCACGTGTTTCCAATTATCGCAAAAGATGGTGGAGTGCTTGTTAGAGCAGGGCACACTGAAGCTTCAGTTGATATATCTAAATTAGCAAAAAAAAATAACTCTGCTGTAATTTGTGAAATTATGAGTGAAGATGGAACAATGGCTAGAGGTCAGGATTTATTCAATTTTGCAAAAAAACATAAATTAAAAATCGGAAAAATAGAAGATCTGATCGCATATAGACTAAAAAAAGAAAAACTTATTAAACTTAAAAAGCAAAGCAAGATTGATGTTAAAAATCAAAAATACAATATTAGAATTTATGAGAATCTTTTAGATGGTTCAGAGCACTTTGCATTGATAAAAGGTAAAATAAAAAAAGGTATTACTCCAAGAGTAAGAGTAATTTCATCTAATGTTGTCCAAAACTATCTAATAAATCAATCACTACCAAATTCATTTAATAAGACTTTAAATTATTTTAAAAAATATCAAAATTGTGTTTTAGTTTTTATCAAAGACTCAAATTTAAAATCAGTAACTCAGACTTTAAAAGATTATAAAAACAAAGACTTTTATAAAAAGGGAAATGACAAGTTAATAAGAAATTATGGTATTGGAGCTCAAATTATTAAAGACCTAAAAATTAAAAACATGATATTAATCACCAAATCACCAAAAAAAGTTATTGGTCTTGATGGTTATGGTATAAAAATTACAAAACAGGAATTAATTTGATGAAAAAAAAATATTTAATTGTTGTAGCAGATTATTACAAAGATATTGCTGATGGGTTAATAAGCAGTGCTTTAAAAATAATTCCAAAAAAAAATATAATAAAAATTATTAAAGTGCCTGGTGCTTTTGAAATTCCAGTTACAATCTCAAAAAATTTAAAAAAATATGATGGTTTCTTAGCTCTAGGTTGTGTAATTAAAGGTCAAACGCCACACTTTAATTTTATTTCTCAAGCTTCAACAGATGCGATAATGAAATTATCTATAGATAGTAAAAAACCTATTGGAAATGGAATAATTACTTGTCTAAATATGGCTCAAGCAAGAGCAAGAAGAAAAAAGGGTGCTGAAGCTGCAGAAGCTGTGATTTCAGTTTTGTCTCAAAAATGAGAACTCATTATAATCCAAAAAATAACCCTAGAGTTATAGTTATTCAGAAATTATATGGTAAATTTTATAATGAAGATAATGATTTAGATTTTCCAAAACACAGATTTAAAAAATTTATTAAAGATATTGTGTTAGGAACTATTGAAAGAAACGATCTTATTTTAGATGAATTAAATAATAAATTAGGCGATGAATTTGTTTTTGAAAAATTAGACAAAGTTTTCCAAACAATTTTAAAAGCAGCAACTTATGAATTTATGTATAAGCCTAATTTATCTATTAATATAATTATTAAAGAATATTTAAATTCATCTAATTTTTTTCTTGAAGATTCACAAACAAAGTATCTTAATGCTTTATTAGACAACGTTGGAAAAAAATTAAGATCTAACAATGCATGAATTTGATCTAATAAAAAATTATTTTTTAAAAATAGCTAAAAAAAATAAATCTGCTCTTAACCTAAATGACGATGTTTTTTTTGATAAAAAAAGAGGTGTTGTTATATCTGTTGATACATACAATATTGGTACGCATTTTTTTGATTTTAAATCCCCAGATTTAGTAATTAAAAAAATATTAAGATCATCAATTTCTGATTTAATTTGTAAAGGTGTTTCACCAAGATTTTATTTTATTTCTGGTTCTGGTAACAAAAAAACATTTACAAAAAATAATTTATATAAAATTTCAAAGTCACTTAAATCAGAACAAAATAAATTTAATATAGATTTATGTGGAGGAGACACAACCTTTTCAAGCAAACTTAGTTTTACAATCACCTCATTGGGATATTCAAATAAAATAATTTATCGTAATAAAGCTAAATCAAATGATGACATTTATGTGACTGGAAATTTGGGAGATAGTTATTTAGGACTTAAAGTATTAAGTAATAAAGTTAAATTTAAAAATAAAGACAAATTATTCTTTGTTGATAAATATTACAAACCAGAGTTACCTTTAAATTTAACAAAATATTTATTAAATTTTGCTAATTCTTCTATCGATGTTTCAGATGGATTAATTGATGATTTATTAAAAATGATTAATAGACAAAGTTTATCATTTCATTTATTTGAAAATAAAATACCTGTTTCCAATAAATTGAGTAATTTAATTAAAAAAAAAAGATTGAATAAAATTAATCTAATTTCTAATGGAGATGATTATCAGGTATTATTTACTGCGGATATTAATAAAGCTAGAATCATTCAAAAAGCTTCTAAAACAACTGGAATTAAAATAACTAAAATTGGTAAAATTGTATCTGGTAAAGATAGATCTTTGATATTCGATGAAAAAGGCAAGCAAATACGAGCTAAATCCAAAGGTTATATTCATCGGTTCTAGAAGTTAATCGTTGTCTTTTCTATCTTTTTTTGTATTGTGCGGGCTTAAAAATTTAACAACCAACAACTTAAGGTTAATATGAGCGGAACAGTCGAAACAATACTATTATACACAATTGGAGCTGGTTTATTATCTATCGTTTATGGATTTTTAACTGGTAAAAACATTCTTAATTCAAGTGCAGGAAATGCAAAAATGCAAGATATTGCATCTGCAATTCAAATTGGTGCAAAGGCATATTTAGCAAGACAATATAAAACTATTGCTATTGTTGGTGCTGTAGTTTTAGTAATCGTAAGTATTGCATTTAGTCCACTAGTAGGTCTTGGATATTTAATAGGTGCTGCATTATCAGGTATTGCGGGGTACGTAGGAATGTTAGTTTCTGTAGAAGCTAACGTAAGAACAGCAGAAGCATCTAGAAAAGGTTTAGCTCAAGGTCTTTCAGTTGCTTTTAAATCTGGTGCTGTAACTGGAATGTTGGTAGCTGGTTTAGCATTATTATCTATAGCAGTTTATTATTATATATTATTGAAATCTAATGTTGATGAAAGAGAAATTGTAAATGCTTTAGTTGCATTAGGTTTTGGTGCTTCTCTAATTTCTATCTTTGCAAGATTAGGGGGTGGAATTTTTACAAAAGGTGCAGATGTAGGTGCTGACTTAGTTGGAAAAGTTGAAGCTGGAATTCCAGAGGATGATCCTAGAAACCCTGCTGTGATAGCAGATAACGTAGGTGACAACGTGGGAGATTGTGCTGGTATGGCTGCTGATTTATTTGAAACATATGCTGTTACAATTGTTGCAACAATGGTTTTATCTTCAATTTTCTTTGTTGGTGATCTTAATATGATGATTTACCCTTTATCCATTGGTGCTGCATGCTTATTAACATCTATTGTTGGAACATTTTTCGTCAAACTTGGAAGAAGTAATAACGTTATGAATGCTTTGTATAAAGGATTTGTTGTCTCTGCAGTAGCATCTTTAGTAATACTATGGCCTGTTACAGATCATGTAATTGGTTTTACAAACGAATACACTGTAAATGACAAAACCTTCAATGGAATGGATCTATACTATTGTGGTGTTATAGGTTTAGTTATTACTGGATTATTAATTTGGATAACTGAATACTACACAGGAACAAGTTATAGACCAGTTAAATCTGTTGCATTATCATCAACAACTGGTCATGGTACTAATGTTATTCAAGGCTTAGCTGTTTCTATGGAAGCAACTGCCATACCAGCATTAATAATCGTTGCAGGTATTCTTATTACAAATTCTATTGCTGGACTTTTTGGTATTGCTATTGCAGTAACTACTATGCTTGCATTAGCAGGAATGGTTGTTGCTTTAGATGCATACGGACCAGTTACTGATAATGCGGGAGGTATTGCTGAAATGTCTAATCTTGATAAGAAAGTTAGGAAAACAACTGATGCTCTAGATGCAGTAGGTAATACAACAAAAGCTGTTACAAAAGGTTATGCAATTGGTTCTGCAGGTTTAGGTGCTTTAGTTTTATTCGCTGCTTACACTGAGGATATTAAGCATTTTTCAAAAGAAGCAGGATCTGCATTAGAGGGTATCGTAGTGACTTTTGATTTATCTAACCCTTATGTAGTTGTTGGTTTATTAATCGGAGGAATGTTACCTTATCTTTTTGGTTCAATGGGAATGCAAGCTGTTGGAAGAGCAGGTGGCGCAGTCGTAGTTGAAGTAAGAAGACAATTTAAAAAATTCCCAGGTATAATGAAAAGAAAACAAAAACCTGATTATGCTAAGTTAGTAGATTTGCTTACTGTTGCTGCTATCAAGGAAATGATTATACCATCATTGTTACCTGTTTTATCTCCTGTTGTTTTATATTTTATAATTCTATCAATTGGTGGGCAAGTTGCAGCACTAGCTGCAGTTGGCGCAATGTTACTTGGTGTAATTATTACAGGTTTATTTGTTGCTGTATCAATGACTGCAGGCGGTGGTGCTTGGGATAATGCCAAAAAATATATTGAAGACGGTAATCATGGAGGAAAAGGATCTGAAGCTCATAAGGCAGCTGTTACAGGAGATACAGTAGGTGACCCTTATAAAGATACAGCAGGTCCAGCTGTAAATCCAATGATTAAAATAACAAATATTGTGGCTTTGCTTTTATTAGCAGTTATCGCTGGGTAATTGCTTTACGTTTTTTGGCCCTCTGTCCAAGAGGGTCATTAATCTTTTGTCTCATGCTCGACATAAAATCGTATATAAATGAATTTTTTTGAAATCCAGCTTCAGTTGTTGCCTCTACAATATTAATTTTCTTCATATCATCTTTATTATAAAATTTCTTATTTTTTAAAATTCCGTAATTATCAATTTCTAAAACTAATACATTGTTTGTTATGATCTTCATTTTACCTAAATTTTTTAATTGAGATTGTGTCTGTTTTCGCTCTATATATATCCAAACATCATTGTCAAATTTACTTTTTGTTGATGGTATACCTAAAATTTGTTTAATATCATTTTTATTACTTTTATTTAATACAAGTTTTGCTTGTTTCTTCTCTAAAAAAGGTACTCCATGATGTTTTACCACAGGTTTAAATGAACAATTTGAAACTATAAATGAAATTAAAATTATATATAATATTTTAAACATGTCAGAAAGTTACCTTTATATTTATAACAATTTAATAAATTACACTAGAAATAAAGATTTATATAAGAATCTTAATAGAGATGATACTTTTTCAGATCGTTTAACATTGTTTTTGCTACATTTTTCCTTTTTTTTAAAAAACTTTAAAAATGTTGAAAATAAGAAAATTTTACAAGAAATTTATGATTTTAATTTTAGACAATTAGAATTAAGCATACGAGAAATTGGTTATGGTGATCAGTCAATTAACAAAAAAATGAAAGATTATATTAATTTGTTTCATTCGATGGTTTCCGAAATCCATTTTTGGGACACTCTTTCCAGATCTGAAAAAATAAAAAAATTTTCACTTTTTTTGAATGATTTTCAAAATAGTGATGAATTAATTGAATATTTTGACGATTTTAATGAAAATCTATCAAAAAAAACTTTGAATTCTTATTTAAAAAGTGTAAGTAAGCCGTAATTATGGCTGTACCAAAACGAAAACAAACCCCTTCCAGAACTGGAATGAGAAGAGCTCAAACCATGAAATTTTCAACTAAAAATATAGTTGAAGATAAAAAGTCCGGTGAATACAGACTTTCTCACCATCTAGACATCAAAACTGGAATGTATAAGGGAAGACAAGTTTTAGACCCAAAAGAATAGTATATAATATTCAATAAAAATGTCTGATTTAATTAAAATTGCAGTTGATGCAATGGGTGGTGATGGGTCACCAAAGAAAATAGTTGATGGTATTATTTTAAATCATTCAGTTAATAAAAATAATTTTTTTAAAATTTTTGGCGATAAAAAAAAGATACAACCATTAATTAATGGAAAAATTTCTAAAGATTTTTTTGAAATAATTCACACAGAAAAAATGATTGAAAGTACAGATAGTCCCTTAGAAGGAGCCAAAAAAGGAAAAGATACAAGCATGTGGTTGGCTATTAAAAGCGTTAAAGATAAAGAAGCAGATATAGTTATTTCTGCAGGTAATACCGGTGCATTGTTAGTTGTATCAAAGTTGAATTTAAAAATGATTGAAAATATAGATAAACCAGCTTTATCGGCTTTGTGGCCAAATAAAAAAGGAATGAGTGTTGTGCTTGATTTAGGTGCCAACATTGAATGCAGTTCAAAAAACTTACTAGATTTTTCAATAATGGGCGCTTCTTTATACACTTCACTCTATCCTAATGATAAACCCAATGTAGCTTTACTGAATATTGGTTCAGAAGAATTAAAAGGAAATGAGATAATTAAAGAAACTTATAAATTATTAAACGAAAAAAAATCAGAAAATTACAATTTTGAAGGTTATATAGAAGGAAACCATCTTATGGATGGACGAGTCAATGTTATTGTTTCTGATGGTTTTACAGGAAACGTTGCATTAAAAACTGCTGAAGGAACTGCAAATTTTATCACAAGTGAGTTAAAGAATGCTATGACCGGCTCTATTTTGGGTAAAATTTCATCTCTATTAAATATATCAAATTTAAAAAAATTTAAAAAAAGACTAGACCCAAGATTATATAATGGAGCAATATTTATTGGCTTAGACTCCCCAGTAGTAAAAAGTCACGGTGGAACTGACTATATAGGTTTTTCAAACTCACTGGATGTTTGTCATAGAATTGTTAAAGGTAGTTTGATAG
>CACDLV010000033.1 GCA_902553675.1 uncultured Pelagibacteraceae bacterium | reverse complement strand
TGCCTTTCTAGCCACATGGTGCATTAGTTTATTTGGAGCAACTATTGAACAAATGGTAGTATTAGCTTTCTTAATGCCTATTGTTGCTTCAATGGGTGGAAATGCTGGAATGCAAACACTTGCGGTTACAGTAAGAACTATAGCTACAAATGATTTAACTCAAAATAATTTTTCATCAAATGTATTTAAAGAATTTTCTATTGGTATTCTTAATGGAATCATATTTGCAGTAATAAGTGCTTTTATTGTTCAGTTATGGTTTCAAGATAGTATCCTTTCGTTAATCATTGCAATATCGATGGTCCTAACAATGATCATAGCTGGATTATTTGGGATATTAGTTCCTTTTACTTTGAAAAAAATGAATATTGACCCAGCGATTGCTTCAAGTGTATTTGTGACTACGATTACAGATGTAATTGGTTTCGTTTCTTTTTTAGGTGTTGGAGCATATTTTTTATAAAATTACAGATTATCAATCAATCTGACATTATTTAGATAATAAGCAATAAATAATCTTGAATTTTTATTTGTATTTGAAATTTTTAAATTTTTTATATTTCTTAGCTCTAAATAATCAATTTTAATTTTATAATTGTTTTTTAATTCTTTTCTTTTAAGATTTAAAAAGCTTGGAATATTTTTCTTATTTTTTATATTTTTTTTAATATCCACTAGTGTTTCAAAAATTTTTGCTGCTAAAATTAAATTGGATTTATTTAAAAGAAGGTTTCTTGATGAAAGTGCTATATTATTCCTTTCTCGAATTGTTTTGCAAGGAATAACCTTAGTTTTATATTTTTTTTCCAATTCTCTTTTTACCAAATATAGTTGTTGAAAATCTTTTTCTCCCATAAATATCTTCTTAGGTTTTATAATTTTAGTTAGTTTATTCATTACATCTAATACACCTTCAAAATGACCTTTTCTAAATTTAGCACACAAAATTTGATCTTTTTTTGCAATGTAATTTTTGGTTTTTTTTTATCTTTGTATATGTCTTTAAATTTAGGAAGATAAACAAAATCAACTTTTTTGGTATTTTTAAGAATTTTTAAATCTTTCTTTGTATTTCGTGGATAAGATTTTAAATCTTTTTTGTTATTAAATTGTTTTGGATTAACAAAAATACTTACAATTGTTTTTTTACAAAGTTTATTTGATTTATTTATTAGTGATAAATGACCTTTATGTATTCCACCCATAGTAGGAACAAAGCCTAGGTCATTAAATAGCCTTAATGATTTAAATAATGACGTATTGTTTAATAAAATTTTCATTTGTATAAAAATATTTAATAAGTAAAACATTTAAATGATTAAACAAGCAATTATTCCTTTAGCTGGACTTGGAACTCGGTTACTACCTTTAACAAGTGTTTTTGCTAAAGAGCTTCTACCCATTAACGGAAGACCTGGAATTGAATATATTCTTGATGAATGTATTGAGGCAGGTATTAAAGAGATTGTATTTATTATCTCCACTAAAAAATTAATGATTAAAAAATATTTTTATAGTGATCAGTTTTATAAAAATATTATAAAAAAAAAGAAAGATCCTAGAATTATTAATGAATATAAAAAGATACTTAATTATAAAAAAAAAATTAAGTTTGTATTTCAAAATATTCCTAAGGGTACAGGTGATGCTGTCCTTAAGACGCAAAAATATATTAAAAACAAATATTTTTTAATGTTACTACCTGATGATTTAATAATTAAAAAAAATTGTTCTAAGTCAATGATTAAGGTTCATAAAAAATATCAAGCTTCAGTTATGGCATCTATGAAAGTAAAAAAAAATAATGTCTCAAGATGGGGAGTATATAAAATTAATAAAAAATTAAATAAAAGAAATTATGTTATAGATGGTGTAGTTGAAAAACCATCAGTAAAAAAAGCACCATCTAACAATGCCGTTATTGGAAGATATATATTACCACGTACAATTTTTAAAAAAATAAAATCTCTTAAACCTGGTAAAGGTAAAGAGATACATATCACTGATGCGATACAGCTATTAATTAATGATAAAGAAAAATTCATAGCTCATAATTTTGAAGGTAAGTATCTTGATTGTGGAACAATGAGTGGCTATATCAATTCCTCGAAAGAAATAGGAAAAATATGAAATTATGTATGATTGGCACAGGCTATGTTGGTTTAGTTAGTGGTGTTTGTTTTTCTGACTTAGGTAATGATGTCATATGTGTTGATAAAGATTTAAAAAAAATTAACAATTTAAAAAAGGGTATTGTTCCTATTTACGAACCTGGTTTAGAAGAGTTAGTTTTAAAAAATTATAAGAATAAAAGATTAAATTTCTCAACAGATATAAAAGATTCTGTAATAAAATCAGATATCATATTTATATGTGTTGGGACCCCAACAAAAACAAATGGCAATAGTGCAGACTTAAGCCAAGTATATGGTGCTGCAAAAGAAATATCTAAATCTATTAAAAAATTTAAAATTATAATCAATAAATCAACTGTGCCTGTGACAACGGGTGATGAGATTGAAAAAATTATATCTAAAAAAGTAAATAAAAAATTTTTTTCAGTAGTATCTAATCCTGAATTTTTAAGAGAAGGTGAGGCTATTAGAGATTTTATTTATCCAGATAGAGTTGTAGTTGGATCAAATGATAGTAAATCCCAGAAAATATTAAAAAGCTTATATTCACCATTAATTTCAAAAGGTACAAAATTTGTTTCTACAAAAAGAAGAGCAGCAGAATTAATCAAATATGCTTCGAATGCTTTTTTGGCAACAAAGATTACCTTTATAAATGAAATAGCAAATTTATGTGAAAAAACTGATATAGATATTGAGGATATCTCAATAGGGATTGGACTGGATAAAAGAATTGGTAGCAGATTTTTAAGAGCTGGACCTGCATACGGTGGGTCATGTTTTCCAAAAGATACTAAAGCTTTAGTTTCAACTGCTGATAAATTCAAAACTAATTTATCAGTGGTAAAAAGTGTTATCAGATCTAATGATTTAAGATCTGATTTATTAACCAAAAGAGTTAGTTTAATTTTAAATAATAAAATTAAAAATAAAGTTGTATCCTTTTTAGGTGTAACTTTTAAAGCAAATACCGATGATATGAGAGACTCGTCTAGCTTAAAATTAATCCCTTTTTTATCCAAAAAAGGTGCAAAAATTAAATATTATGATCCTACAGGATCAAAAAAAGAATTTAAAAAATTAAAAAATGTTGAATTTTCTAATTCAATAAAGGAATCAATAAAAGGATCAGACATTGTAATTATACATACTGAATGGAATGATTTTAAATCGATTAATTTTAAAAAATTTTCAAAAAATAAAAAACTTATTATTTATGATATGAGAAATATTTATTTACCAAATAAAATTAAAAAACTAGGTTTTAAATATTTTGGTATTGGAAGATAATTTAGTTTAACTCAAAAATAGCATCAACTTCAACAGACACTCCAAGAGGCAAGCTATTTGTGCTTACTGCTGCTCTAGTATGCATTCCTGCTTCACCAAAAACAGAAGCAATTAAATCAGAAGCGCCATTGATTACTTTTGGTTGATCTGTAAAGTTATCAGTTGAATTAACAAAACCCGTTAACTTTACACACGATTTAATTTTAGAAAGATCTCCATTACAAGCTACTTTTGCTTGAGATATAATACTTAATCCACATCGCTCAGCTGCTTTGTAACCATCATCTACAGATAGATCTTTTCCAACTTTTCCTTTTATTAATTCACCATTTTTTGAAATAGAAATTTGTCCAGAAATGTAAAGTAAATTTCCAACTATTTTTGTTGCCACATATGATCCAACTGGTGGCTTGGCCTCTGGTAGAGTTATATCAAGTTCCTTAATTTTTTTTTCAAAACTCATAAATTAATCTTTCTTTTTAGCTTTAATCTTTTTTTTAACTTTTGATTTCTTATTTTTATCGTATTCTCGTCTTTTCTCAATAAGGATTAGGGCTTCCTCCATTGTTAGTTCAGTTGGATCTTTTTCCTCGGGAATAGTTGCATTGAGTGATTTATATTTAATATATGGTCCATATTGACCTTTCATAACCCGAACTGGTTTTTTATCTTCAGGATGTTCTCCCAAATCTTTTATGATAGAAGAAGACATTCTTCCAGGTTTTGCTTCAGCTATAAGTGTAATAGCTCTATTCAATCCTATAGAAAAAATTTCTTCGATATTTTCTATTCTAGCTGATTTATTTTCACATTTTAGATATGGTCCAAATCTACCAGTATTTAAAGTTATTTCTTTTTGATTTTCTGGATTGATCCCCAATGATTTAGGAAGCGAACATAGAAATTTTGCTTTATCTAAATCAATACTTTCTAATTCAATTCCTTTTGGAATTGATACATTTTTTAAAAGTTCATTTACTTCGGGTTTTTTTTTCTTGGTTTTTTTTCTTTTTTTAGGTTTTTCTTCTTCAATATTCTCCTCAAGAACTTTCTCATACTGAAGATAAGGACCAAATCTTCCATTTTTTAGAAAAATATCATTTCCATTTTCGTGTTTTCCAAGAAATTTTGGTTCCGCTAGTTGTGACTGAGCAGCTGCTTTAGCTTTTGATAGTGGTCTTGTAAATTTGCATTCTGGATAGTTTGAACATCCAATAAAAGCACCTCCTCTAAAACTATTTTTTAAACTAAGTGAACCATTATCGCATAATTGACATTTTCTAACTATCTTTCCTTCTGTGTCAGTGTCAAATATTAATGCTCCCAAACTTTCATTTAAAAGATCTAAAACTTCTCTAGTCCTTTTTTCTTTTACTTCTGAAACATTGCTATTAAAGTCTTTCCAAAACATCTCTAGAACTTTTAACCAACTTTCTTTTCCAGAAGTTATTTCATCTAGCTGATCCTCTAGTCCAGCTGTGAAGTTATAATCTACATACTTTGAAAATAGTTTTTCTAAAAACGCAGAAATTAATTTACCTCTGTCAGTTGGGAAAAATCTTTTATTAACTATTTCTGCATAACCTCTGTTTGCTATTGTTGAAATTATACTTGCATAAGTTGAAGGTCTACCAATTCCTAACTCCTCTAATTTTTTAACCAAACTTGCCTCAGAGTAACGTGGGGGAGGTTGGGTAAAATGTTGTTCATCAATAAGAGCTTCTATATTAATCGGCCCTTTTGACATCTCAGGTAAAATTTGCTCATCATCATCTTTGCTTTGATTTGAATAAACTTTTAAAAATCCATCAAATTTTAAAACTGATCCGCTTGATTTACATATAGTTTTACCGTCTTCAGATTCAATCGTTATTGTATTTCTATCAAATTTTGCTGTTTCCATTTGAGATGATAGAGCTCTAGACCAAATTAAAGAATATAATTTTTGTTGGTCAGAACTTAAATACTTTTTAATAGAGTCTGGATTTCTATTAATATCAGTTGGTCTTATTGCTTCATGAGCTTCTTGAGCGTTTTTTGCTTTTTTTCCTGAGTAATTATTTGGATTTTCTGGCAAGTATTCGTTACCATATTCTTTTTTAATAAAATTTCTAAAATCAGTGACAGCATCAGCTGATAAATTAGTTCCATCCGTTCTCATATAAGTAATTAACCCAACTGTATCTCCTTCAATTTCTATTCCTTGATAAAGTTTTTGTGCTATTTGCATTGTTCTTGATGCACCAAAACTCAATCTACTAGAAGCAACTTGCTGAAGTGTTGAAGTAGTAAAGGGTCCCGAGGGATTTCTGCTAACAACTTTTGAGGAAATATCAGTTATGTTAAATTTTTTGTTCTTAATATTATCAATTGCCTTTTCAATTTCTTCTTTATTTTTAAATGAAAATTTTTCAATTTTTTCTCCATCGAGTTGAGAGATACTTGCTGTAATATTGCTTTTGTTTTTATCCTGAAAATTAATACTTAAAGTCCAAAACTCTTCAGGTTTGAATAATTCAATTTCATGTTCTCTTTCAGTGATCAATTTTAGTGCAACAGATTGGACTCTTCCTGCTGATTTAGAACCAGGTAATTTAGTCCAAAGTATTGGTGATATATTAAATCCCACCAAATAATCTAGTGCTCGTCTAGCCATGTATGCATCGACTAATAAGGGCTCTATCTGTCTTGGATTTTCAATACCATGTGTGACGGCTTTTTTTGTTATTTCATTAAATACCACACGTTCAATTTCTTTATCCTTTAAAAGTTTTTTTTCATCTAAATATTCTTTTACATGCCATGCTATTGCTTCACCCTCACGATCTGGGTCAGTAGCAAGAATTATTTTTGAAGAATCTTTCGCAGCATCAGTAATTTCTTTTAAATATTTTTTTGAAAAGCTATCAACCTCCCATTCCATTTTAAAATTTTGATCAGGATCAACTGATCCATTTTTTGAAGGAAGATCTCTAATATGACCATAGCTAGCTAAAACAGTATAGTTATCACCTAAATATTTATTAATTGTTTTCGCTTTAGCAGGACTTTCAACTATGACTAGATTCATAAAATAACAAACTACTCAAAAGAGTTTGATAGTCAAATTAATAAATTTTTGTCTTAGTTTCTTCTTTATTTTTCAAGCGTTTAATATTTTCTCTGTGGGTAAAAAATATTAAAATAAACATTACTACGTAAAAAAAATACATTTTCTAAACCCTCCAAAATTAAAACATAAACCGGTATAGAAAGTGATCCTATCAAGGAAGCTAAAGATGAATATTTAGAAATAAAAAAAATTATTAACCAACAAATACCAAATACTAAACCAAAAATAATATTTAAAGAAAAAAGTATCCCAACATATGTGGCTATACCTTTGCCACCTTTAAATTTCAACCATACTGGAAAAACATGACCTATAAAAGCACATAAAGCTGACATATATACTGCATCAGGGAAATTAATTTTTACGTATAAAACAGGTATTACTGCTTTTAACACATCAAGTATTAGTGTTGAATAACCAATTAATTTATTGCCAGTTCTTAAAGCATTTGTTGCGCCAATATTACCAGAACCGATTTCTCTAATATCTTTTTTTAAAAATATTTTAGTTAAAATTAATCCAAAAGGAATTGATCCCATCAGGTATGAGATTATACCTATTATAAAAAGTTCCATTTTTATATTTTAAATAATTCTATACCTTTTACAAATGTATTGGTTACTTTTCCTTGAAGTTTCTTATCCTCAATTGATGTATTTTTAGATTTAGAGATTAAATTTTCTTTTTTTACAATCCATGGTTTATTGATATCTACTATACAAAAATCTGCATCATTACCAATAGACAGGTTTCCTTTATTTATATTTAATATTTTTGCTGGGTTAGAGGTTAAAGCTTGAATTATAGTTTCAAGTTTTACAGATCCGTTATGAAATAATTCTAAACTTAAGGATAACAATGTTTCAATACCAGATGCACCAGTTGCAGCTTGTGCAAAAGTTAATCTTTTAGATTCTTCATCTTCAGGTTTGTGGTCAGAAACAATTACATCAATAGTTTTATCTTTTAATCCTTGAACTAAAGCTTCTCGATCTTCTTCTCTTCTCAGTGGAGGTGATAATTTTAAAAATGTTCTAAAATCTCCAATATCATTTTCATTTAATGAGAGATTATTTATTGATACACCGCAAGTAAATTTAACATTTTGTTTACGTTCCTCAATTATATCTACAGATTTTCCTGCTGAAAGTTGAGATATATGATATCGACATTTAGTTTTTTCTAAGAGAGTAAGGTCTCTTTCAATTATAATTCTTTCAGCAATATCTGGTATGCTTGATAAGCCTAGTTTTGTTGCAATAATACCAGAATTAATCATTCCATTTTTAGCTAAATCGTAATCTTCAGCATGTTGCATTATAAGACATCCCAAATCTTTAGCTGAATTCATAATTCTAGACATAAGTCTGGTATTTTGAATTGTTTTTACTCCGTC
>CACDLV010000032.1 GCA_902553675.1 uncultured Pelagibacteraceae bacterium | reverse complement strand
TCTTGTAGGTGTTAAACCTGTAATGACAATCTCAAGAAACTATCCATTTAATGATGTATACACACATATTCTTGGATATGTGAGTCAGCCAAATGAACAAGAAATTTTAGATAACCAAATCATCCAAGAAAGATTTGTACCTGGGATGAAAATTGGAAAACTAGGTTTAGAAAAAAGACTTGAAAATCATTTAATTGGAACAAATGCAATTCAAAGGTATGAGGTTAATGCTTACGGTAAAAGAATTAATCAGTTAGAGCACCAAAAAGGAGAGCAAGGATCACAAATACGTTTAACTGTTGATACAGAAATCCAGAAAGCTTGCGGAGAATTATTAAATGAAAAAGCAGGATCTATAAGTGTGATGGATATTTACACAGGAGACATAATTGCGATGTATTCATCCCCATCTTATGATCCAAATTTATTTTTATTTGGTATTAGTCAAGATGAATGGCAATTAATAAGAAATAATCCACTGAAACCATTAATTAATAAAACTCTTTCCGGTCTGTATTCTCCAGGCTCAACAATAAAACCAATCGTTGCTCTATCAGCATTAGAAAATAATGTGATTGATACAAACTTCAAAGTTAAATGTACAGGGAAAATGGAATTGTATGGACAAACATTTCATTGCTGGAAGGAAAAAGGACACGGTTGGGTTAGTTTAAGAAATGCAATGAAACAATCTTGTGATACTTATTTTTATGAAGTTGCAAGGTTATTGGGTGTTGATAGATTAAATATAACAGCTGAAAAGTTTGGTTTAGGTAAAAAAGTACTTGGTGACTATTTTGATGTAGAAAAAAAAGGATTATTTCCAAATACACAATGGAAAAAAAATAATCTTGGTAAAGGTTGGGTATTAGGAGAAACTTTAATTACAGGTATTGGTCAAGGTTATACACAAACAACTCCTTTACAACTTTGTATGATGACTGCCCAACTCGCAAATGGCGGCTTTGCAATAAAGCCAAAAATAATTGTGGATAATAATCCAATTTCTTATGAGGATGCAAAACAATCAATGCAAAGTGGTTTATTATTTGATACCAACTCTGAGAAACTATTAGACAAAAAGTTATTTAAAGACAAAAAAAATATTAAGATTGTTCAAGAAGCAATGTTTGCTTCAACAAATGAAAGATTCGGAACATCTTATAAATCAAGAATTGATGATCCCAAATATCAATTTGCAGGAAAAACTGGAACAGCTCAGGTCAAGAGAATTAGTAAAAGAGAGAGGGAATTAGATTTAGAATTAGAGCAAATACCTTATAAAGATAGAGATCATGCCCTGTATGTTGCATATGGTCCATACGCTAATCCAAGATATGCTTTGAGTATTATTGTTGAGCATGGAGGTTCAGGAAGTAAAGCTGCAGCTCCTATTGCAAAAGAACTATTTAAACTAATTATTGATAGACATGATTTGAGAAATGAACAATCAAATTTTGAGAGGATTACTGTTTAGATGTTTCAGCAAGATAGATTGAATAATGAGATTACATTATTTCAAAAAATAAAAAACTTAGACTATATATTACTGATTTCTGTTGTCCTTCTTTCTGTATTAAGTGTTTTTGTAATGTATTCTACAGATGGAGGTGAAATACTTTTCCATACCAAAAATCATTTTGTAAAACTTGCAGTCTTTTTTCCTTTAATGATTTTTGTGGCTTTCTTTAACATAAAATTTTGGCACAATTTTTCATATATAATTTATCTCATAGTAATACTTTTATTAATTTATGTTTCTTTTTTTGGAATAAAATCATCTGGGTCCCAAAGATGGATGGACGTATATTTTTTTGTGCTTCAGCCATCTGAATTAATGAAAATAGCAATTATAATGTGTCTTGCTAAATATTATCATAGATTAAAAATAGAGAATGTAAATTCACTCACCAGTATCACAATTGTATTGTCAGTTATATTAATTCCTACTATTTTTGTAGTTTCTCAACCTGATCTTGGTACTTCAATACTTATTGCATTAAGTGGATTAATTATATTATGGCTAGGAGGAGTAAAAATTAAATATTTTATTTATTCATTTATTACTTTTTTAATTTCACTACCATTTATAATTTCATTCTTAAAACCTTATCAAAAACTAAGAATACTTACTTTTTTAGATCCAGATAGGGACCCCTTAGGTGCGGGATACCAAATTATACAATCAAAAATAGCAATTGGCTCAGGGGGTCTTGATGGAAAAGGGTTTTTAAAAGGAACACAGAGTTATTTGGACTTTTTACCTGAAAAACATACAGATTTTATATTCACCTTATTCTCAGAAGAGTTTGGTTTTATAGGATCGGTAGGACTTTTAATATTATACTCAATAATAATTTTTAGAATTGTAAGAATAGGATCTATTTCAAGAAGTAATTTTTCTAGACTTTTTTGTTTTGGATATGCTTTTGCAATTTTTATTTATATTGTTGTAAACTTATCTATGGTTTTAGGCTTACTACCTATAGTTGGTTCACCGCTTCCAATAATGTCATATGGTGGTTCATCAATGTTAGCTACAATGATTGGTTTTGGAATTGTATTAAGTGCCAAAATTAATCATAAACAAATCATTGCATAAAAAATTAAATTTGCATAATTTGTCACTCTGATAATTTAGTTTTTACTTGTATAACGGTCTGATGAATAAAAATCTTAACATAGGAATAGTTGGAGCAGGTATTCAAGGTGTATCAAATGCCCTATTTCTTCAAAAAAAAGGTTTTAATGTAACTATCTTTGATAGGGATAACCCAGGTAGCCAAGCTGCCTCTTATGGAAATGCTGGTCACTTTTCCCCTTATGCATCTCTTTCTTTAAATAGAACTGATGTTCTTGCAGATGTTCCAGCTATGCTGATAAGTTCTTCAGGTCCATTAGCTTTAAAATGGAATTATGTACCTAAAATGATTCCTTGGTTTATAAAATTTATAATGAATACAACTAAAACAAAGATGATGCATACTGCTAAAAATATGCATCAAATTTTAGATCTAGCTTTACCAGCCTACGATGAATTGTTTGAAGAGGTAGACCTGGAAGGTTTAGTCGAAAATAAGGGAATTCTTTATATATGGAATGACAAAGATTTAAAAAGTAGAGAATTGGAAATAAGAGTTAGGGATGAATTAGGTGTTGAACAACAACTAGTTACTAAGGCCGAAATACATGATCTTGAACCGCACATTAAACCATTTTACCATGCTGGTGTATACTATCCTTACGCAAGACATGCAAGAAATCCAAAAAAAATTCTTTTAAAATTATTTGATTTATTTTTGCAAAAAGGTGGAAAATTTAACAAAGTAAATATTAAAGATATTAGTTTTGATGAAGAAAAACCAGTTTTTAAAACAGAAACTCAAAGTTATGTTTTTGATAAAGCTGTAATAGCTTGTGGTGCTTTTTCAAAGAAATTTACAGATAACCTTGGTGAAAAAATACCTTTAGATACAGAGCGTGGATATCATGTTCATTTCAAAAACTGTGATCACTTATTAAGTCGACCAGTAATATTTTCTAACCGTGGATTTGGAATTACACCAATGGAACAAGGTTTAAGAGTTGTTGGAACGGTTGAATTTGGTGGTTTAGAAAATCCATTATCTAAATCAAGAATTAAGAATTTAATAAATAATGCAAAATACATGTTTGGAGATTTGCCTGAGCATGAGGATGAGTGGCTAGGATTTAGACCGACTTTACCAGATTTTTTACCTGTTATGGGGCCATCAAAAAATTACAAAAATATTTATTATTGTTTTGGTCACCATCATTTAGGATGGACTTTGGGTCCGATTTCTGGAAAGATTGTTTCAGGAATGATAGCGAACGAAAATACAAATTTAGATTTAAAACCATATAGCTCGCTTAGATTTAGTTAAGTGACAAAAGAGAATAATTATTTAGCTTATTTATATCTATTTTTAACAGTGACTTTCTGGGCAGGAAATTTTGTAGTAGGTAAACTTGCAAGTTTTTATGAAGTTCCACCTTTTTCACTAAATTTTTACCGATGGCTTTTTGCTTGGTTAATTTTAGCACCTTTTACAATTCCTGAGATATTAGAGAAAAGAAACTATATAATTAAAAACTACAAGCTTTTCATTGTTTTGGGAGTTACTAGTATTACGGTATTTAATTCAATCGTTTATTATTCTTTAAATTTTACTCAGGTAATTAGTGGAGTTCTAATGATTTCAACGATACCTGTGATGATCATGTTGTTTTCTTCAATTTTAAAAATTGAAAAGACAAATACTTTTCAAATTATAGGGGTAGTATTTTCTTTTGCAGGTGTAATTATGATTATAACAAAAGCAAATATAGAGATATTAAAAAATTTAGATTTTAACAAAGGTGATATAACAATGGTAATAGCAATGTTTTCTTGGGCATTATATTCTACATTATTAAAAGGTAAAAAATATGAATTAACTCAAATTTCATTACTTCAGGTAGTGATAACTTTTGGTTTAATATTTTTAGTACCAATTTATTTTATAGAATATCAAGTTGGTTTTAGAATTAATTTTGAATTACCTTTTATTTTAATTTTATCATATGTGGTTTTAATTTCCAGGTTTGGCATCCTTTCTTTTATGGATAAAAGGGATATCTATGATTGGTGCAAATCGATCTGGTGTTTTTTTACATTTAATGCCAATCTTAAGTGCAATAATGGCTATGATTTTTTTTAGTGAAAAATTTATGTTTTATCATATTTTAGGTGCTTGTTTTATTATTACAGGAATATTGTTATCAAATAAGAGAGTTAAAAATGCTTAAAGTTGCTATATTAGACGACTATCAAAATGTTGCCCAACAATTTGTAGATTTAAAAAAATTGTCAGGAAAGTATGAGTTTAAGATTTTTAGTGAACCTTTCTTAGATGAGGCTGATGCAATTGATCAGTTAGCTGATTTTGAAGCTTTATTAATAATGAGAGAAAGAACTCCAATTACAAAAAATTTAATAAATAATTTAAATGATTTAAAATTTGTAATCACAAGTGGATTAAGGAACAAATCTATCGATTTGGAGGCAGCAAAAAAAAGAAAAATTATAGTTTGTGGTACAGATATAAATTTAAACCCAACACCTGAATTAACTTGGGCACTAATTCTTGGTTTAGCTAGAAATTTTAAAGAAGAGTTTGACAATATGTATCAAGGGTATTGGCAAACTACAATTGGAGTGGAATTGAAAGGAAAAATTCTAGGTTTAATTGGTCTAGGCAGAGTAGGTACAGAAGTTGCAAAAATTGGAAAAGCATTTGGAATGCAAGTAATGGCCTGGAGTGAAAACTTGAGTTTAGACAAGTGTAAAGAATTAGATGTGCTCCCTTGTAGCAAAGATGACTTAATTACAAATTCTGATGTGCTTTCAATTCACGTTCAAGGAGGCGAAAGATACAAAGACTGTATTACTATAAAAGAATTTGATAAAATGAAAAAAACAGCTTTTTTGATTAATACTTCTAGAGGACCTATTGTTAATGAGGATGACTTAATTATTGCATTATCAACGAATGTAATTGCGGCAGCAGGAATAGATGTTTATGACAAAGAACCTCTACCAGAGAATAACAAACTTAGATTTTTACCAAATGCACTGCTTACTCCACACATAGGTTATGTAACAGCTGAAAATTATAGTATTTTTTATAACCAAATGATTGAAGGACTAGAGGCTTGTGTAAATGGAAAGCCTATCAGAGTTCTAGAGTAAAAATGGAGCTCCCTGTTGTTAATCACGAGGATTATTTTGCTAAAATTGGCGATGATCATAAATTTCCAATTAATAAATTTGGAGAATTAGCAAGCTACTTAACTCAAAACAAAATAGTAAATAAATTTCATAAACCTTTAGCTTGTTCATTTGAAACATTAAGCTACGCACATTCAAAAAATTATATCTTAGATATTAAAAATAAAACTTTAAGTAAAGAAGGAGTAAAAAAAATTGGATTTCCACTTATAGATAGTGTTGTGCAAAGATCTTTGGTCGCTACAGGCGGAACTGTTCTCGCATCTAAACTCGCAATAAATTATGGTATTTCATGTAATACGGCTGGAGGTAGCCATCATGCAAGTTATAATGGTGGAGCAGGTTATTGCGTATTTAACGATGTAGCAGTTGCTGCACATTATTTACTTAATAGAGGTTTGGCAAATAAAATTTTGATTGTTGATCTAGATGTTCATCAAGGAAATGGAAATTCGGAAATCTTTAAAAATAATAGAAGTGTTTTTACATTTAGTATGCATTCTAAAACAAATTATCCCGCTAAAAAATCGAATAGTGATTTAGATGTAGAACTAGAAGATAATTTAGAGGATGATAACTATATCAAAACACTTAAATATTATTTAAATGAATTAAATAAAGAAAATTTTGATTTTGTTTTTTATATAGCAGGTGTTGATATTCATTTTAACGATAGATTAGGTAAATTAAAAATTTCTGACGAGGGTATAAAACTAAGAGATGAGCTTGTAGTAGAAAACTTTTTTTCTAGACGGATACCATTTTGTGGAGTTTTGGGCGGTGGTTATAATAAAGATTTTAACAAACTTGTTGAATTACATTCAATGTTACATCAATCTTGTGCTAAATATATAAGATCATGACAAAAAAAATAAATCCAAATTTAACTGCAGAACAAAAATTAATTTTATTCGAAGAAGGGACTGAGCTTGCTGGTTCGAGTGAACTAAATTATGAAAAAAGAGAAGGAAGTTTTCATTGTGCAAATTGTGGAGAAAAATTATTTGACTCTAAAACAAAATATGAGAGTGGATCAGGTTGGCCTTCTTTTTACGAGTCTCTACCAGATGTGTTTGAAACAAAAACAGATCACTACTTAGGTTACGCAAGAACTGAATATCATTGTAAAAAATGTGGTGGTCACCATGGTCATATATTTGAGGATGGTCCCAAACCAACTGGAAAGAGATTTTGTAATAATGGAGTATGTTTAGTTTTTAAACCAAAGAGCTAAATTTAATGTTTGAAGATATTGATATAAAGGCAATAAAAAAAGAATTAAGAAATTCTTCAAAAAATTACATAAAAAATTTTAATAAAATTGAAAAATTTATAAAAGCTGAAATAGATGAAATTTTAACTCTTAAAAAAAAGAAGAAATCTATAATTCCAGAAATAAGTTTTAATCAGATAGATCAGGAAAATATTCAAGAAATAAACAATATTAAAAAAAGGGGCTGTGTAATTATCCGAGACGTTTTTGATGATAAAATGATTAAAAATTTGAATGAGAAATTAGAGAAATATATCGATGAAAATAATTATCACGAGGATCAAAAAAAAAAATCTAATTTAGATAAATATTTTAGTGATTTGCAATCTGCAAAACCTCAAATATATGGTCTCTATTGGTCCAGAGCACAGATTGAAATTAGACACTCAGAGCAAATGGCTAAAGTAAAAAAATGGCTTAATAATCTTTGGATATATGAAAACTCTGAATATAAAGTTTTTGATCCAAATAAAGAATTGTCCTATGCAGACAGAGTAAGAAGAAGAGAACCAGGGGATGATACTTTGGGACTTTCTCCTCATTGTGATGCTGGATCTATTGAAAGATGGACTGACAGTTATTATCAAAAAATATATAGAGATATTTTTTCTGACAACTTTGAAAAATATAATCCATTTGAAGCAAAGTATAGAGACAGAACAATAGAGTTTGAGTCCCCTGCAGTTGCACATGTATTTAGAACATTTCAAGGTTGGACTGCTTTAACAGAGCAAGGACCAAGTGATGGGACTTTACAATTAATACCTATTGCTAAAGGAATTGCTTATGTTTTAACCAGAGCATTACTAGACGATGTTGAAGAAAATGAATTGTGTGGATCAAAACTTGGTAGAGCTTTATCAGTAAATAAAGATTATCATTCATTACTTTTAAAAGGTTTAGTTTCAATTCCAAAAATGAAGCCAGGTGATACTGTTTGGTGGCATCCAGACGTTGTTCATGCCGTTGAAGACAAACATTCAGGAAATAATTATTCAAATGTTGTCTACGTTGGTGCAACACCCTATTGTAAAAAAAATCTGGATTATACAGTAAAACAATCAAAAAAATTTTTAGAAGGAAAGAGTCCACCAGATTTTGCAGCTGAAGATTATGAAATTAAATATAAAGATAGAGTTAAACTAAAAGATTTAAGCTCTTTAGCTAAGAAACAATTAGCTTTAGAAGAATGGAATTAATTATTTAAAAGATCTTGAAGTTTATTTTCTTTTTCTAATGCTCTTACTTCATCATAACCACCAATATGCTGGTCATCAAAAAAAATTTGTGGAATAGTTCTTTTTCCATTAGCTTTTTTAATCATTTCATCCATCGCTCCATCAACTTTTGAAATATCAATTTCATTATAAGGCGCATTATTTCTAGCTAATAATCTTTTTGCTGCCTCACAATAATTACATAACGGACCTGTATACATGGTAATTTTTTTC
>CACDLV010000031.1 GCA_902553675.1 uncultured Pelagibacteraceae bacterium | reverse complement strand
TAGGTGGTTTAGCTGCAGTATTAATATCTGTAGATCCTGTCCAAGAAGCCTGGAGGGCAGGAGGTTTCGACATTCTAATGTCATTATGGCTCATAGTAGTAATGGTATTAGTTATAAGGTTTATTTTAAAAAGATTTGAAAAATCAAAAATAAGAACATACAGCATAGCTGCAATAATAATTTCAGGTATTTTACTTATTAGATTTTCTGCAGAGCCAGGCATAGAAGCTATTGAAGCAGTTGATCCTGCTAAAACTGGTTTCCTAGGAGGATTTGGATTACCAATTATTTTTTCTTGGATAGTTGGAGCTCTTTTTGCAGGGGGTTTAGCATTTATAGTTGGAAAAGTTGCACTTGGTCTTAGAGCAGATTATTTAGCTATTGCTACTCTTCTTATTTCTGAAATTGTTATTGCAATTATTAAACATGAGGATTGGCTTACAAGAGGGGTCAAAAATGTTATTGGATTAAAAAGACCTGCACCTTATGAAGTAGATCTTCAAACAACTGATTGGTTTATTAAATTAGTTGAAAAGTTTAATTCAGGAAAATTAAGTGTAATTGAGAATTTAGCTGATAGACAAGCTGCTTTAAATCAACTTGTTATTGAAGGCTCTTCAGTATTTGTAAAACTGTGTTATTCAGGATTATTTTTAGTAGTAGTAATCATTCTTTTAATTTTGACTCAAAAGGCTCTTTATTCTCCGTGGGGAAGAATGATGAGGGCAATTAGAGACAATGAGGAAGCTGCAAATGCAATGGGTAAAAATGTTGTTAAACAACATTTACTAATTTTTATTTTAGGCTCAGCAATTGTTGGAATTGCGGGCGCAATGCTTGTTACACAAGATGGTTTATTTACTCCAGGAAGTTATAGACCTATGAGATATACTTTTTTGATTTGGGTGATGGTAATTGTTGGAGGAAGTGGAAATAATTTTGGGGCAATTTTAGGAGGATTTGTTGTTTGGTTCTTATGGATTGAAGCTGCACCAATATCATTATTTTTAATAAACTTTTTCACTGCGGGAATTCCTGAAACAAATGCACTTAAAGCTCACTTAATAGAAAGTGTTCCTTATTTCAGATTTTTACTGATGGGATTAGGATTATTATTTATAATGAGGTACAGACCCAAAGGTATAATTCCAGAGAAAATAGAAATTAAATAGTATTATTTTTTATAAGTACTGATTTTCTATACCCATATTTTAACTATGATCAAACATATTAAGATTTTACTAATTTTCACAACTTAATAATTTGAATATACTAAAATTATTAAATTTCTTTATTAAAGCAACATCAGAGTATTTAACAACCAACCCAGATTGATTTAAGAGAACATTTTCATTTCCAAGTTTTTGAGTAAAAAGGTCAGTTAAATAACAAATTTTATTTTTATTAAGGTAATTATATAAATTTTTGTTTAAAAGATCATCAGCATAACTAAAACTATTTACTCTCCCATCTCCATTAATAACTTTTATATTAGAATAGAAACCCAAATGACCCGAAACATCATACTGATAAATTTTTGAATTTTTTGGTAAATAGTTTTCGATTTGTTTTATTTCTTTAATATACTCAACTCTATAATCATAATATTTATAAGAATTATAAAATTTGCCAAAAAATAATAAAATAATAAATAAATAAAAAATAAATATTTGAGAATTTCTTAAATAAAATTCATGATTTGATAATTTAAATAAAATAAATAAACAGGCAAACATTACCGAATAATACCATGTATCAATATAATTTAAAAACAGTTGAATAAAAAAGTATGAATACAAACCAAGAAAAAAACCATAAAATAGACTTGATTGTTTTTTTTTAAAAACAAAAATATTTATTAAAAAAATTAAAAAAAATAATATTATTATATAACCCCTCATTTTTAAAGTTAACCAACCAAGAGGAACAAGATTTGAATACAATGCGCTATTAACAATTCTGTGCTCCATTGTATTTGTGATATTTTGATTCATTTTTACATAGGAGGATACAGAATAGAATTCGCCTGATATGATATGGTAAATCAAAAAATTAGAAATTAGACCAAAAAATAATACAATTAATAAATAGAAGTAAAATTTATCTCTACTTGTTATCAGTAAGATTAATGGGATAAATCCAACTAATGCTACAGTATCAATTCTGGCCAATGGAATTAGAAAAAAGGCTAAAACTAAAGTATTAGAAAACTTTTTATTAATTTGATAATTTATTATTTCTTTGTAAATTAAGAATAAAAGAAAAATTACAATTAAATTTTCCATTAAAATATATCCTGAGATAATAATCCCCGTTAAAATAAAAATTTCCAAAACTTGATCTGCATATTTTTTTAAGAAAAAAAACATCAATAAAAAATAAACAACAACATGACCAAATAAATGTGTTTCCTTTACTTCTGTAAATAAAGATAAAATCAATGAACATAAGGAAATAATTATCATCCACAAAATGTGGTAACCACTTGTTAAGTTTAAGCCATCCCATGATGAAAATTTATTAACACCTATGTTGTAAGCAATCTGCGAATAAAAATAGGAGTCATCCGCCATAAAACCCATAGGATAAAAAGTAAAAAAATTCCAAAAATAATAAACTAGACTTACAAAAATAATAATATAGCCAAAGTCTAATAGCGAACGCTTATAATAATTGAAATTAAATAGCATTATTTTTTATAAAAAAAAATTAAATTAAAGATAAAAATTATCATTTTCCAATAATGTGGAATAACTAATTCTGTCTGATCAGTATCTATTTTTTTAAATATTTGTTGTGATAATTTTTTTGGTGAAATTGTTAAAATTGATGGAATATTTAAATTTTTAATCATTTTTGTTTTAACATAACCAGGTTTGATAATTTTGATTTTAAGATCATTTTTATCAAGTCTAATTAATGATCTTAAAAATTCAGTAAATAATTTTTTTGAACGACTATATACTTTTTTATTGTAGTCAATTCGATCTGCAGATATTGAGGTTATAGCAATAATTTTATTCAAGTTTCTGGTTCTTAAAATTTTTTCAATAAATATTTTTGGTCCTAGATAATTAACATATTCTATTTTTTTTATATTTGTTTCATATTTTTCTAAATAACCTGAAGAAAAAAAAAGATTTTTAATATCTGAGTCTAGGTGATTTATAATTTCATCAAAACTATTTAGGTTCTCAATATCTAAATGTAAAAATTTTATTTTTGTATTAAATTCAATTTCTAACTTTTTTACATTAAAGGATAATTTTTCTAGATCATTTGATGAAAGTATAATTTCATTATTTTTTTTTAGTAAAATTCTTGCAAACTCAATTGCTATATCTGAGTTTCCTCCAATTATTAAATATTTACTCACTAATAAAAAGTCTTTTAGATTGAAATGACTGAAAAATATTTTTTTTATCTATTTTATTTTTTATTTTTTTAAATTTTTTCAATTCAAAATATGATTTTTCGAAATGTTTTCTTTTCATTAGTGAGTCTTTAGTTAAATAAATTTTTGCATTCATTTCAATTAACTTTTCCTCTAGTTTTTTATAAAATAATTCAATCTGATTATTAAACTTTATATCAAATGTAACTGTATATCCATTGTCTGGAAAGGATAAATAATTATTATTTCTTTTACCTAATTTTTTTAAAGTTGTAACAAATGAATAGATCTTTTTATTTTGAAAAAATTCGATTAATTCGATTAAATTTTTATAAATGTTTTTTTCCTTTAACAAAATTTGAATTTGAATAAATCCTTTGTTACCATAAAATAAATTCCAATTCTTAATCTTATCTAATGGATAAAAATAATGATTTAAATGAACAATTTTTTTTTTCTTAATTTGAGAAAAATAAAAAAATATTTTATTATAAATTATAATAAAAAAATTATTTAAAAGAAAACTAGGGAAAAAAAATTTCATATTTTCAATTTGTTGAATTTTTTTTTTGTTACTTTTTATATGTTTTCCTAAATACGTAATACCTCTGCCTAATTCAGATTTTGTAGCAGTCATATCAATCCAACTTACTATATATTCCCAATTATTATATTTTTTGTAGTGATTTAATGTTTCTTTCAAGTTATTTGAAATTATTTTTTTTTCCAAAATATAATTAGATTTAATTTTTTTAAGTTTTATTTTTGCAAATAAAATAACTCCAGTAAGTCCCATACCACCTGCTGTAGCTTTAAACACTGTTTTTTTTTTATTTTTTGAGCATCTAATTTTTATTCCATTTGATGTCATCAATTCAATTTCTTGAACAGAATTAGAAAAACACCCTTCATGATGATGGTTCTTTCCGTGAATATCACTTGCAATAGCACCACCGATAGTTACAAATTTTGTTCCTGGCGATACTTTAAAAAATAAATTTTTTTTAAGTAGCTCTTTATTAATTTCACCAATTGTACAATTAGAGCTACAGTAAAGAATTAATTTTTGTTTATCTATTTTTATTATTTTTTTTAATTTTTTTAAACTTAAAATATTTTTATTTATAGAACTGTCTCCGTAACTACGGCCATTTCCTCTTATAGATAATGATTTCAAACCTTTTTTACTTAATAAATTTTTTAAAGAGTCCAGTTCTTTTGGATAATAAATATTTGCTTTATAATTTCTTTGTATATAATTTCCCCAACCAGTAATCATATCATATGTTAATAAATTATTTTTATTTATTTAGATTTAAACATTGGATTAAAAATTTAATCATATTTACTCCTTATATATTTGCAAGAAAATTTAATGACACAGAAAACCTAGTTTTATTATTTCAAGTTTTTCTTATTTTTTGTCTGCTTTCTTCAACAATTTATATTATAAATGATATATGTGATCTTAAAGAAGATTCTAAATCAGACATAAAAAAAAAAGAAAAACCAATTGCAAATAATAAAATTTCTTTAAAAACAGCCAAGTATCTTGTTGGTACTTTATTAATTTTAGATCTGGTTTTACTTATAAATTTTTCAAGTATTTTTTTATACGGTATATTTTTTCTAATCTTAAATATTTCATATTCTTACATTTTCAAAAATATTATAATTCTAGATGCAATAAGTATTTCTTTCTCATACTTGCTAAGGTTGTTTGCTGGTGGTTCTATAATTTTAGTTAGTCCATCAATATGGTTAGTAACTTTAGTTTTTTTTGTTAGTTTATTTGTCGTATTTTCAAAAAGATATAGTGAAGCAATTATTATGAAAGATCATTCCAGACTGACAGTTTTAAATAAATACAAAAAACTATATTTATATCTTGTTTTTTCAAACTGTTTCTTATCATTGTTAATTTATACTTTATATGTTTTTGTGAAAAATATTGACTTGATTCTAACAATACCGATTACATTTTTTATTTTTTATAGAATGATCTATAATCTATATAAGTCTAAATCTAAAATTATTTCACCTGTAAATACTGTATTAATGGACAAATGGCTTTTGATCTCTTTATTTGCTTGGACATTAGTTATATTTTTTAATAATTTTTTAAATAACTTGTTTTTATTAAATTAAAATATACTTAATGATCTGATGTTATTATAAAATCAAAAAATATTAATTTAATTTAATGAATAGTTATTATTATTTATGAAATATATTATTTTAGGTGCTGCTGCTGCTTGGGCTTTGTATATGGCTGACAAGTATTTATTCTTTTAATGAATAAAAATCTTTCGTTACTCATTTTAAGCCAGATTTTTGCTTTTACAGCTGCCCCAGTCACCGTATTTTTAAGTGGAATAATTGGTTCGAAATTTAGTCCAATAAAATCTTTAGCAACTCTTCCAATGGCTTTATCAGTTGTTGGAATTGCGTTATTTGCTTTTTTTGCTGCAAAGCTAATGAGTATAATTGGACGGAAATTGGGATTTATTTATGCATCAATTGGCACATGCTTTGCATCTCTTTTAACTGCATACTCTATAATAATAGAAAGCTTTATCTTATATAATTTAGGATGTTTTTTAATTGGTGGAGGAATAGCTTTTAGTCATCAATATCGTTTTGCAGCAGTCGAGGTGGTGGATAAGGACTATGCACCAAAAGCAATTTCTATAATTTTGTTAGCAGGAATAGGTTCAGCATTTATTGGTCCAAACATTGCAAATATTTCTAAAGGATTTATCTCAGATCATATGTATGCAGGTTCTTATTTTGCTCTTGCAACATTAGCTATTTCATCAACAATATTTTTGTTTTTTTATCAGGAACCAAAAACGACATCTAGCAATCAATATAAAACTGGAAGAAGTTTTTTTGAGCTTATCTCTCAACCTAGATTTCTACAGGCACTCGTAGCTTCAGCTTTTGCATATGCTGTAATGACTTTTTTAATGACAGCAACTCCTATAAGTATGCATTTGATGGAGAAAATAAGTTTATCCAAGACTGGATTTGTTATTCAGCTTCATATAGCAGCAATGTTTTTACCTTCACTAGTTACTGGAAATTTAATTAAAAAGTTTGGGCATAGTAAAATTATGTATATGGGAGTTTTATTATTTTTAGTCACAATTATTACTAGTTTATTTGAACAGAATTATATTAATTATATGGTTGCACTTGTTTTTCTGGGGCTAGGGTGGAATTTTTTATTCATTTCAGGAACAAGTTTACTTGTTCTGTGTTATAGAGAAGAAGAAAAATTTAGAGCTCAAGGGTATAACGATTTAATTGTTTATTCTATACAAGCAATAGCTAGTTTGTCTGCTGGAGTATTTCTTAGCTTAACTAGCTGGAAAACTATGAATTTAATATGTTTAATTTTTCTAATTATAATAGCTCTTTCTACCATAAGAGCTGATTTAAAAAAAAACCCCAGTAATTAAATTACTGGGGTTTTTGAATTAAGATAAAAATTATCTTTGTTTTTTAGTTTTGAATTTTCCACCTTTAACTTCTTGCTCTAAGAAAGAACCTTCAGCTTCACCAACGTCAGTAAAAGTTACTCCAGTAGCACCTTCGTAATTAATCTTTTTACCTTTTGCTAGTAGATCTAAACCTTTCTTAAGCTCACCTGGATAAATTTTAGTTCCAGGAGCATTAGCAACATCCATTACATGTTTTGCAATAGATGCTCTGTCAGCAGAGTTACCTGCTTGCATTGCAAGAACGATTAAAGCAGCTGCGTCGTAAGATTCACCTGTGTAAGGACCAGAAGCTTCTACACCTCCAGCTTTTGCAACATCAGCAAATATACCCGCACCTTTACCAGTAGAACCTGGTAATGATCCAAATGATTTGCTTAAATCTTTTCCGAATGCATCAACTAAAGATTGACCAATCATACCATCTGATAAAATAAATTTATCAAATGCACCAGAGTCTAAAGAAGCTTGAATAATTCCTTTTCCTCCTTGGTCAAGATAACCGATGACTGCTACAGCATCACCACCAGCAGAAGCAAGAGTTGCTACTTCAGACGAGTAATCTGCTTTTCCATCTTCGTGAGCAGTTACAGTTGTAACTTTAATACCATGAGCCTCAACTGCTGCTTTATAAACATCAGCTAAACCTTTGCCATAGTCATTGTTAGTATAAGTGATTGCAACACTTTTTACTTTTCTATCTTTAGTTATATCAGCTAAAATTTGACCACCTCTAGCATCTGATGGAGCAGTTCTAAAGAAATACCCTTTGTCGTCTAGAGTTGTTAATCCTGGAGAAGTAGCTGAAGGTGAAATCATTACTACACCATTTGGTACAGCAACGTTAGTTGCAATAGCACCAGTTACACCTGAACAGTCTGCTCCCATAATTGCAGCTACACCACCTGAAATTAATCCTTCAGCTGCAGCTGTTGCGGCTGCTGAGTCAACACAAGTTGAGTCTGCTCTTACTGGCTCAATTTTTTTTCCACCTAATAATGAACCTGAGTCAGAAGCTTCTTTAAATGCAAGCTCTGCAGATGCAGCCATAGCTGGAGTTAGAGATTCAATAGGACCAGTGAATCCTAAGATGATCCCCATTTTAATATCTGCCATTACCTTTGTTCCAAAAATAGAAACAAACATAAATGCAGCGATAAATAGTTTTCTCATTATCTTCCTCTTTATTGTTAACAATTTATAAAAACACAATTTAATTATGAATATAATTAATATTCAATGACAAAATTATCCTATTTTAATAACTAAATTGTTATTAAATAATGTATTTTAATAAAGATTACTTCGTTTCAAGGTTGATAATATCGATTATTTGGTCAATAAAATTTTCATAGCCAGCTTGGTTTAAATGTGAAGCTTGATCATTTTCCCTAAAAATAGATATACTTTTTGAATACTTAAAATTATTTATGTAATAATGATTAATATCTAAATCTTCTTTGATTTGTTTTAAATATAAATCAATAAGATTTTTAACATTGACTGAATATGTTTGATTTAAATGATTCTTGTGAGGATGTGAAATTAATATTATTTTTTCTATTTTATTTTGTTTTGAAACATTAATAAATTTTTCAAGAGTCTTAATAAAGTAATTTGCATCTTCGATATCTAATTTA
>CACDLV010000030.1 GCA_902553675.1 uncultured Pelagibacteraceae bacterium | reverse complement strand
AAAAACAATTTTAGGGAGTGTATTATTTTTATTATCACCCTTGCCAGATGTTTCCTCAATTTTTAAAATTTCAATATTAGGTGAAAATCTTTTAGTCTTATTTTTTATGGTAAGATATATTTTATTATTATTTAAACTAGATAATAAAAAAGCATTATTTTGGATATTAAGTTTTTTAGTGTTTATATCAATGTATGGTTTGACAATTTTTAATCATGGTACTATTTCAAGGTATAAAATTTCTTTTATGATCCCATACCTTTTTGTTTTTATTTATTTAACCAAACAACTTCAAAGAAGATGAAAAAAAAAATTTTATTCATATCAAATCACGCTTCTTTTTTTGTTTCACATAGAATTAATTTGTATGAGGAAGCATTAAAAAGATTCTATGAATTTTACTTAATTTTTGGGTCTGGTGCTTCAAAAGTAATGGAAAAAAATGCTTTAATTTACATAAAAAAAAAAAAAATTAAATTTAGTAGATTAACTTTTTCAAATAATAATTTTTCAATAAATGATTTTGTTTCATTACTTAGTGTGATTTTTTTTATTAGAAAATTTAACCCAAATATTGTTCATAGTGCATCCCCTAAAGCAAATATATACGCAGGAATTTCTGCTTTTTTATTCAAAAAAATATTATTAGTAATTTCTTTTTCTGGTATGGGATATCTCTTTACACAAAAAAAATTAGACATAATTACAATCTTTAAAAAAATTTTATTTAAATTTTTATTAAAATTTATTTTTTTAAAAAAAAAAAAGAAAATAATTGTCCAAAATAAACATGACTATAAATTTTTAATTAATAACTTTAATCTTAAAGTAAAAGATATCATATTGATTAAAGGAGGGTCGGGTATTTACTTGGAAAAATATAAAAAAATTAAAAAAAAGAAAAGTAAAAATATAATAATGGTCTCAAGAATATTGAAAAATAAAGGAATTATTGAATTTTGTAAGGCCGCAGAATTATTGAAAAAAAAATATCCAGAATGGAAGTTTATTCTTATCGGTACTAAAGATTATTTGAGTCCAGATACAATAGATGATCAAATAATTAATTATTATGTAAAAAATAAAATTATAAAGCTATTAGGTTATAAAAAAAATATAATTAATATTTTAAGTTCTTCAGAAATCTTTTGTCTACCATCTTATAGAGAGGGAATGCCAAAAGCTACTTTAGAGGCTTTAGCAGCCGGTGTACCAGTTGTTACCTCCGACGCTGTAGGTTGTAGAGAGTCAATTATAAATAATTATAATGGATATATTTGCAAAACAGGAAGCTATCTTAGTTTAGCAAACAAAATAGAAAAATTAATATTAGATCCAAAAAAAAGAAAAATTTTTTCAAAAAACGCAATTAATTTTGCTAGAAGAAACTTTTCAATTAAAGATATAACTAATAAAATTTATAATATATATGAGAAAAATTGATGAAAAAAAAATTGATACTTATCTCATTAAATGAACTTAATTTTGATATTTTAAAAAAATATCTAGCTAAATATAATTTAAAAAATTTCAAAAAAATAATAGATAGAATTGCTGAAACAGAAAGTGAAAAAGAGTATGAAAAATTGGAGCCATGGATTCAGTGGCCTTCTGTATATACTGGACTAAAAGCAGATGACCATAAAATTTTTAGATTAGGTGATATTACAAAATTTAAAGGCTCCACTTTCTTTAATGATTTAGAGAATTTAGGATTTAAAATTGGTGCTGTATCACCAATGAATATGAAAAATAATTTTAAAAATCCTCTGTACTTTATTCCAGATCCATGGACTAAAACAAATCCAGATAAAAATTTTTGGACAAATTTAGTTTCTAAAACAATATCAAAAATTGTTATAAAAAATTCTGAAAATAAAATAAACATTTTAGATTTTACAAAATTAATTTTAATTTTTTTTAAATTCGCAAATGTTAAAAATTATTTTCAATACGTAAACTATTTCTTTACAAGTTTTTTTTACAAATGGAGAAAAGCTTTATTTTTGGATCTCCTTTTAAATGATATTCATTTATCTTTAATAAAAAAAAAAAACCCACATTTTTCAAATATATTTTTTAATGGTATAGCTCATATACAACACCATTATTTTTTTAATTCTTCCGAAGTTAATCAAAATAAGAAAATTGAAAATCCTAAATGGTATGTAGGCAACAAAAAAGACCCAATCAAAGAAGCTTTTTTTTTATATGATAATATTCTTAAAAGTTATATTGAAAATAGAGATTATGCCATAGTAATTGCGACAGGCCTAACTCAAATCCCTTACGATACAATCAAATTTTATTATAAAATTAAAAATCATCCTGAATTTTTTTCCTTATTGGATATTAATTGTAAAAATATTCAAGAATTGATGTCAAGAGATTTTATTATTAATTTTGAGAGCCAGGAACAAAAAAACTTTGCTCATGAAAAACTAATTAATATAAAACTAAATGAAATTAATTTATTTAAAATAGAAAATAGGGAAAATGACCTGTTCGTAACTTTTGTATATCCCAATGAAATATTAAATTCTGATAAAATTTTTTATAATAATAAAAATATTAATATTAAAAAATTTGTTTCTTTTGTAGCAATAAAAAATGGTATGCATTTTGGTAAAGGTTTTTATTATGATAATTTTTCAATTAACAAAGTAAACAATATATCTATTACAGAAATTAAAAGTAAAATTATGAAATATTTTATAAATAATGAAAATTAAAAAAATTGCAGTTATAGGTTTAGGATATGTAGGTCTTCCACTTGCTATTGCTTTTCAAAAAAATTTTGAAGTTATTGGTTATGATTTAAGTAAAAAAAGAATTAAAGAACTTACAAAAAATATAGATACTACTTATGAAATTTCTTCTAAAATTTTAAAAAAAACAAAAAAAATTTTTTTCACTTCTAACCAAAATTCTTTACGTGATTGCGATGTATTTGTAATAACAGTGCCTACTCCAATAAATAAGAAAAATTTGCCAGATTTACGGTCTTTAAAATCTGCAACTAAATTGGTCGGTAAAAATCTAAAAAAAGGTGGAATTGTAATTTATGAATCTACTACATATCCGGGATGTACTGAGGAAGTTTGTATTCCAATTCTAGAAAAAAATTCTAAATTAAAAATTAATGAGGATTTTGGATGTGGTTATTCTCCAGAAAGAATTAATCCTGGTGACAAGAAAAAGAAACTTGATAAGATAAATAAACTTGTATCTGCATCAAATCAAATTTATCTAATCAAAGTTTATCAGATTTATAGAAAATCAATTAAAAGCAAAGTTATTAAAGTCAATTCTATAAAAATTGCTGAGGGAGCAAAAATTATTGAAAATACTCAGAGAGATCTAAATATTGCTTTAATTAACGAACTTTCAATAATATTTAAAAAATTAAATATAAATTTTTTTGATATCTTAAGTGCAGCTAGTACTAAATGGAATTTTTTACCATTTGAACCAGGTCTTGTGGGAGGCCATTGCATAGGAGTAGATCCATATTATCTAGCTTTTAAATCTAAATCTATAGGGTATGAGCCCAAAATTCTTTTGGCTGGAAGAAAATTAAATGATTCAATGTCATATTATTTAAGCAAATTAATTTTAAAATTATTAAATAACTTTAATAATCCTAAAATATTAATAATGGGACTATCATTTAAAGAAAATGTACCCGATATTAGAAATTCAAAAAGTTTTGATTTAATTAATAATCTTAAAAAGCAAAAGGTTAAAGTAGATTGTTACGATAATATGGTTAATCACAAAGATGTTTATCAACAATATAAAATACGACCAATTAAAAATTTAAAAAATAATAATTATAATATTGTAGTGATATTAGTAAAACATAGAAGTTTTATTTTAAAAAAAAATAAGATCAGATCAATTTTAAAAAAAAATGGAATAATTTATGATTTTAAAAATATTTTTAATACGAATAAAATAATTTTAAAAAAATGAAAAAAATTTATAATTTGATTTGTTTCCTTTATAGCAATTTTTGTTTTCTGCTAGAAATTTCTTTTTTAAAAAAAAAAAATTACAATAAAAATAGTCAAGTTGAAATTAATGGATTCCATAAATTTCAAATAAATTATAAAAATTTATTTTTTGAAAGTGATTTCACAATTGTTGATGTAAACAAATATTATAAGAGACATATAATTTCAGAGGAAAAAATTTTTAAATTTATAAAGAATTTATTTTTAGATAATGATCTTGCAAATAAAATTTCAAATGACACAGGTTATAATTTTAGTATTGATTTTATAACTGCGTACGAAACTTTCCCTATAAATTTTGAGGACCAACAAGAGGGATGGTATGCAAATCACCCACATATAGACAAACCTTTTAGTAAAAATACTTACAAACTTATAATTCCAATGGAAAAAATATCTGAACAAAAAGGATCAATGAAAATTTTGAATAAAAAAGACTCTTTAAATTATGAAAGTAAAATTCTAGATAAATTTCAAAATGCAAATTTGGATATTAATGAAGTATTAATATTTAATCCAAACCAATGTTATCATTATGCTGGTATACCTAAAAATGGTAATAGTAGAAAGCAGATTATGATACAGTTAAATCCTTCTAAAACGTGGAAAGTTAATAAAGATATACATAAATTACAAAATAAAGTTGAACCTAAATTTCCTCATTTTTCATATTTATTTCTAAATAAAACTAATTTAGATTCATTAAATATCAGCCTCTAAAAACTAGTAGCTAAATTTATATGAAAATAAGTATTATAATTACATCTTATAATTCAGAAAAATTCTTAAAATACTCAATACAATCAGTATTAGATCAATCTTACAAAAACTTTGAATTAATTATTGTTGATGATTTATCTACAGATAAAAGTAGAAAAATTATTAAAGAATTTTTAAAAAAAGATAGAAGAATTAAATATTTTTTCCAAAAAAAAAATTCTGGCACAGCATCAATCCCAAGAAATAAGGGTGCAGAAATTGCAAAAGGTGACTTTATTTGTTTTTTAGACGCAGATGATATCTGGCATGAAGACAAGTTAAAAATTCAATTAAATTTTTTAAAAAAAAATCACTTGGTTTCATTTACGGGTTGCAAATTTGTTAAAGATGATGGAAATAAATATTCAAATGTATTTGAGGATTATTTTAGAAAAAGGTTGCAGAAGAAAATTTTCAAATCCGGATTAAATGGATTGTTTGCTTATAACCCAGCAATTTTATCATCAATATTAATTCAAAGAAGATTATTTTTAAAATATAAATTTAATGAAACAAAAAGTGTTGTAGGAGTTGAAGATTTAGAGTTGTGGTTAAGACTGTTCTTTGATTTAAAAAGAAAAAATATTTATTTTTTAGAGGACCCGCTTGTGTATATTAGGAGAACGCCTAATAGCCTCAATATAAATTATACTCAAGCATCATTGCGTAATACTTACTGTATTTTAAAATTTTTTTTAGAAAAAAAAATATTTAATCAATTTAAACCTTTTTTATTTGGAATTATTATTAGAAGTATAAAAAACTTAATTAAAATTTCTGAAAATGCTTTAAAAAAAAATATTTTATATATATTTTTTATTGCGTCATTTATTTATATTTCAATATTTCATTCTCCTTTATTTTGGTTTATCGGAAATAATCTTGTGACTTATGATGATCCAAAATTAACAAAAAACCTTATAATATTATCAGGAAATGGCAGTGCAGATTATATAAATACAGGTTACCAAAGAAGATATTTGGATACTAAAATTCTTTTAGAAAAAAATACTTTTGATCAAATTTTTTTGATGGGTAGAAAGCAAGAAATAGAAGAAAATGAAATTCTTAAGTCTTTATTAACTTTTGATGGAATTGAAAAGGAAAATATATTTTTAATTAATAAAACATTTAGGAATTCAAAAGAAAATATATCACAACTTAAAAATATACTTATTTCTAAAGGAATTAATGAAGCGAATTTTCTTACATCACCATATCATACTAAAAGATCAAGATTGTTATGGAATAAGTATAATGATGAGATAAATATTTATATAACTAAGAACATAAATAATCCCAAAAATGAAATTAAATGGAGTTATAATTACAAGGAAGTAAAAGTAATTGTTTATGAAATGATGGCACTTTTTTATAACAAATTAAGAGGTTGGTTATGAGAATTGTCATTTCTGGGGGGTTAGGCTTTATTGGATCAAATTTCATTTCCAAAGCATTAAAAAAAAATTATAAAATTTACAATATTGATAAGGAAAGTTATGCAAGTAATAAGAATTTACTAAAAATATTTAATAAAAATAAAAATTTTAAACATAAAAAATTAGATATAGTAAATTTTAAATTATTAAGATCCTACGTTCTTAAAATCAAACCAGATTTAATAATTAATTTTGCTGCAGAAAGTCACGTAGATAATTCAATAAATTCACCAAAAAAATTTATTAACTCAAATATTTTCGGAACATATAATTTGTTAGAAATTGCCAGATTAGTATTTTCCAAAAAAAAAAAATTTAAGTACATTCAAATTTCTACCGATGAAGTATATGGTGATTTAAAATTAAGTGATAAATCAAAATTTAATGAAAAAACTGCATACAATCCAAGCTCTCCTTATTCTGCAAGTAAGGCTTCCGCGGATTTGCTTGTAAAGGCTTGGGGCAGAACTTTTAAATTGCCAATAATAATTACCAATTCAAGCAATAATTTTGGTTATTATCAGAATAAAGAAAAGTTAATCCCAAAAACTATATTAAGTATTTTAAAAGGGAAAAAAATTCCAATTTTTACAAGTGGAAACCAAGTAAGAAACTGGATCTTTGTTGAGGATAATGTAAATGCTATTTTTAAAATTATTAAAAAAGGTGTTATTGGTGAGTCTTATAATATTGGCTCAAAAACTGAACTTTCAAATATTAAATTAGTTAAATTAATTTGTTATGAATTAAGCAAATATAAAAATTATACTTACCAAAGAAATTTAGGTTTAATTAAACATGTTCGAGATCGGCCAGGTCATGATAAAAAATATAGTATAAATGTAAAGAAATTAAAAAAATTAGGCTGGGTGGAAAGAGCCGATTTTAAAAAAGCCATTAAAAAAACTATAAAATGGTATGTAGAAAATAAAAATGAGTATTAAGAAAGCTGTTATAATCGCAGGTGGATCAGGATCCAGGTTGAGTCCTATAACAAATCAAATTTCCAAACAATTATTACCAGTTTATGACAAACCAATGATTTATTATCCTCTTTCAATTGTTATGTTATTAAAAATTCGACAGATTCAAATTGTAACTACTGCTGAAAGTAATAAATTTTTTAAAGATTTGTTAGGTAACGGGAAAAAATTTGGAATAAAATTAACTTATAAGATTCAAAAAAAACCAAGAGGAATAGCACATGCTTTAAAATTATGTAAAAAATTTATAAATAAAGAAAATGTTTGTGTAATTTTAGGAGACAATATCTTTTATGGTCAGTCACTTATAGAAAATATTAATAATTCAATAAAATTATTTAGTGGAGCAACTATATTTGGCTACTTCATGAAAAACCCAAATAAATATGGAGTTATAAAATTAAACAAAAAAAATAATCCACATAAAATTATAGAGAAACCATCTAAATTTATATCAAATTATGCGATACCTGGATTATATTTTTTTGATCAGAACTTATTAAAATTCGCAAAATATATAAAACCATCTAAAAGAAACGAACTGGAGATTGTGGATATATTAAATCAGTATTTAAAATTAAAAAAATTAAATCTTAAAATATTTGGTAGAGGTTTAGCATGGCTCGATACAGGTAACGCAGAAAATTTACTAACGGCCTCAAACTTTATAAGAACAATTGAAGAGAGGCAGGGAATCAAAGTAGCTTGTTTAGAAGAAATTTCTTTAAATAATAACTGGGTCACAAAAAAATTTCTTAAAAGAAACATTAAAAGTTATAAAAATTCAACCTATTATCAATATATTAAAACATTGATAAAATAATGAAAATTTTAAATAAATTTTTTGATAAAGTTATTATATTTGAAATTAAAAAATTTAAGGATAAAAGAGGTGAATTTTTTGAAACATTTAATCAAAGATTTTTTAAAAAAAAATTTAATTTTGATGCTGTCTCAATTAATAAGAAAAACGTATTTAGAGGATTACATTATCAGACAAAAAATCAACAGGCAAAAATTGTAAATGTTTTAGAAGGAAAAATTATTGATATTATTGTCGATGTCAGAAAAAAATCAAAATCTTATTTAAGTAATAAAAAAATTATTTTAAGTGATAAAAATAATAAATGTATTTATATCCCAGAGGGTTTTGCTCATGGTTTTTTTGTTTTGTCAAAGAAAGCAATAATATCATATAAAATTTCAAAAAATTATAATAAAAAATTTGAAAAAACTTTATATTGGAATGATGAAAAATTAAAAATTAATTTACCTAAGAAATTAACCAATAAAATTATTACATCAAGAAAAGATAGTGGGATCAAAAAATAAAATATTATTAACTGGTGGAGATGGTCAATTAGCAAAAACTATTATTTTTAATTTAGGAAAAAATTATAATATAAAAAGTTATCCTAAGAAAAAAATAGATATTTCAAAATTAAAAGATTTTAAAAAATTTGACAAAAAAAATTGTAAAATAATGATTAATACAGCAGCTTACAATGATGTAGAAGGAGCGGAAAAAAATAAAACAATTTCTGATAAAATGAACTATTTATCCTTAATAAATTTGAAAAAATTTTGTGATTTAAATAATATTTTTTTAATACATTTTTCAACAGATTATGTTTTTGATGGAAAAAATAAAAATCCTTACAAAGAAAATTCAGTCACAAACCCTATTAATCAATATGGAAAATCTAAAGCTAAAGGAGAAAAAGCTTTATTAAGTTCAAAAAAATTTTTTTTATTAAAATTAATTTTATTTTTAATATATTTAAAATGTTTAATTAATTCTTTTGAACTTGATGAGATATATGGGTAATTTTTATTAAATAATTTTCTTTTTGATACAATATTTTCGTGTTGAAACAATTTACATTTGGCACAAATAGATAACTTGGTTTTAATTTTTTTTTTAGTTATTTTTTGAGTTAAGCTATTTACAACGGGTATACCTTTTAGATTTATTAAGTTTATTAGTTTTCCATTACAATAAGCACAATTTTTCATTTTATAAATAATCTTTATTAAAATAATAATTCCAATGTTTAAATTTTTTCCCTAACTTTTTTTCAATCTTTTCTGAATTTAATACTGAAAATAGAGGTCTTTTGGCTTTATTCTTAAAATTAGACTTACATGGGATAATTTTACATGAATTTTTTTTTTTATTATTTAAGAATTTTGATTTCTGAATTTTAATTGAAAAATCATACCAGTTTGTAGAACCTTTGGGGACAAGATGAAGGATTTTTGGTGTTTTCTGTTTTTTCAAAATAATTTGAATTATTTCATTAAGATATTTAACAACAAAATTTGTTGAAGTTGGTACTCCAAATT
>CACDLV010000029.1 GCA_902553675.1 uncultured Pelagibacteraceae bacterium | reverse complement strand
TTATCTTCATAAAAATGTCTGTAGACGTCATTAAAACCAAGATTGATCATTTCTCTAAATTTTTTTCTTATTTCAAATCTGTATAATGCATCATCCTCAAAACTTTTAACATTGTAAACATCTTCAGCTGATGGAATGATATTAAAATCACCTGCTAAAATAATATTTGAATTTTTTTTAGATAAAGTTTTTAACTGCTTTATTAATTGATCAAGCCAATCTTTTTTATAATCATATTTTTCAGTATCTACAGGATTACCATTAGGGGTGTAAATATTAATTAATTGTATATTTTTTTTCTTATGTTCAAATTCAGCTGAAATTATTCTTGATTGTTTTAACTTATCCTTAATTAAATCTGTTTTGACATTTTTTAATTTATTTTTTGAGATGATCGCTACACCATTATAACTTTTTTGACCAAATACATGACTTTCATAGTCCATTGATGAAAAATCATCATATGGAAAATTAACATCTTCAGTTTTGATTTCCTGCATCATTAAAATATCAGGTTTATATTTTAATAAATAGCTTTTGATATTTTCAATTCTTGCTCTTACCGAGTTTACATTCCAAGATGAAATGAGCATTAAAGCGAGAAAGACACTCCACAACCACATGAAGATTTGGTTTGTGGATTAGAAATTTTGAATTGTTCACCTATAAGTTCAGACACATAATCAACTTCAGATCCTTTAAGCAAATCAGCTGAAGTTTTATCAATTAAAATATTTTGATAATTTAAATCATCATCTTGCTTTGATTTATCAAAAGTAAATTCATATTGAAAACCAGAGCAGCCTCCACCTTTAATAGCGATTCTAAAGAATGATCCTTTGTCTTTTTTTGATAACAAATTATCTATTTGTTTTAACGCTTTATCCGTAAATTTAATTTCTTTAATCATGTCTCAACACTGATATTACTAATATAATACTTAATTATTTAAATTAAAGGATGAAAAAAGACACTTTGTTAGGCGTATTTAAAAGTAAAGGTAGACTTAATAAAGAAGCTAATTCAAAATATAGATCTCCTTTTCAGCGTGACAGAGATCGTATAATTCATAGCGCATCATTTAGAAGATTAAAGCACAAAACCCAAGTATTTGTTAATACAGAAGGGGATCATTTCAGAACCAGAATAACACACTCAATTGAAGTTGCTCAAATAGCAAGATCAATAGCCAAGTATTTAAAATTAAATGAAGATTTAGCTGAAACCTTAAGTCTTGCGCATGATTTAGGGCATACGCCATTTGGTCATGCAGGAGAGGATGCTCTAGATGAATGCATGCAAAATTATGGTGGTTTTGATCATAATCTTCAGACACTCAGAATAGTAATGTTTTTAGAGAATAAATATTTCAAATTTGCAGGACTAAATTTAACTCTTGAAACTTTAGAGGGACTTTTAAAACATAATGGACCAGTAAATGATCTAAGCATGATCAATAAACTAATTGGTTTAAAATTTTTCAAGAATAAAATTAAATTTAATACTTATCCATCATTAGAAGCTCAAATATCAGCCATATCAGATGACATTGCATATAATAATCATGATATTCAAGATGGAATTAAAGCAAACCTATTTAAACTTGAGGAATTAGTTGAATTAGATTTTTTTAAAGACATTTATCAAAAATATAAAAACAAAATTAATAAAAAAAATTATAAAATTGCTATTTATCAAATTATCAGAGACTCGATTGATATTATGATTAGAGATTTATTAAGTAATACTGAAAAGAATATTAAAAAATTAAAAATTAAGTCATTAAAAGATGTATCAAAATCAAATCAATTAATAGTTTCTTTTTCAAGTAAAATAGAGAATTCAGAGCAAGAAATCAGATCATTTTTAAGACATAGAATGTATGACAATAAATCAGTACTTAATAAGAATCAAAGAGGTAAAAGGATAATTGAGAAATTATTTAAAATAATTAAATCAAATCCTAGAAAATTTCTGACCAAAGAGCAATTGACTAAAGACAAATATAGAGCTATTTCAGATTTTATATCTGGTATGACAGATAGATATGCTATTAACCTTTATAACGATAATAAATGAATATTTTTGAATTATACCTAGATAAAATTAAATCCATTATTGTTGAGCTTAGTAAAAAAAATCAACTTATAGTTCCAGAAAGTTTTAATGGCATTAATGCGGAGATACCACCTCCAAAATTTGATTGTGATATTTCAACTAATGTTGCAATGGTTTTATCTAAACTAAATAAAACCTCTCCAATAGAATTAGCTGAAAAACTTGCGCCTAAAATTAAAAATAATGATGATCAAATCGAGTCCATATCTGTTGCTAAACCTGGTTTTATAAACATTAAATTTAAGCCATCTTTTTGGTCAAACTTTATTAAAGAAATTATAGATAACGCTGAAAAATTTGGAATTAATGAGAAAGAGAAAAAAAATAATTATCTGGTTGAATTTGTATCAGCTAATCCTACAGGACCCTTACATGTTGGTCACTGTAGAGGAGCTATTTTAGGTGATGTTATATCAAATGTATTAATATTTAATAAACACAAGGTTACAAAAGAGTATTATGTAAATGATTATGGTAATCAGATTATAAATTTTACAAAATCTGTATACTTTAGAATTAGGGAGGTAAAATTTAACGAAACATTCCCTCAAGACAATCCTGATCTATATCCAGGAGATTACCTTATTGATTTTGCAAAAAATATAGTCTCAGATAATTTAGAACTGAATTTTAATGATTATGAGGAAATAAGCGATAAGTTAACAGCCTTATCTATAGAACAGGCTCTGCTTTTAATTAAAAAAAACCTTAAGAGCTTAGGAATTAACCACGATAATTTTGTTAGTGAAAAAAGTATTGTTTTAAACAAAGAAGTAGAAAGTGTAATAAAATTTTTAGAAAAAAATAAATTTGTATATAAAGGAAAAATTAAAGCTCCAGCTGGAGAGGATGATGAAAACTGGGTAGAACGAGAACAGTTACTATTTAAATCTACTGATTTTGGTGATGATAAAGATAGAGCGTTGCAAAAATCAGATGGAGCTTGGACTTATTTTGCAAGTGATGTTGCTTATCACAAAAATAAAGTAGATCGTAAATTTGATTATTTAATAAATATCCTTGGAGCAGATCATGCTGGTTATATCAAAAGAATTTCATCCTCAGTTGAAGCTTTATCAGGAAAAAAAGATAAATTGATTTGTAAAATTAGTCAGCTTGTAAAATTAATTAAAGATAACAAACCATTTAAGATGTCTAAAAGAAAGGGTGATTACATAACCGTTGATGATTTAATTGAAGAAGTTGGAAAAGATGCAACTAGATTTATTATGCTTAACAGAAGTAGTAATGTAGAATTAGATTTTGATTTTGATGCTGTAAAAGAAAAATCAAAAGATAATCCGTTATATTACGTTCAATATTGTTATGCCAGAATTTCATCTGTCTTTAGACATATTGATAAAGATTTAAATTCAAATATTGAATTAGATGATTATAGTTTTGAATATTCAAATGATGAGATCAAAATTTTAAAAAAGATTTCAGAATGGCCTAAATGTATAGATGCAGCTAGTTCAAAATTAGAACCACACAGAATACCTATTTATTTATATGATCTAGCTTCAGAATTTCATTCATATTGGAATCTTGGTAAACAAAACCCGGGAAAAAGATTTATTAATGATCAAAAAAAAGTTTCACCAGATAAATTAATTTTTTTAAAAGCAATATCTAACGTTATAAAATCAGGAATGAATATAGTTGGTGTAGATACACCAGATAAAATGTAATGCTAAAAGAAATTAAGTATTTAATCTTTATTGTTGTAATTGCTTTATTTATTTTTTTGACTGGTAGATATTATTTTTCAGATGAAAATAAAAAGAAATCATACAGATCTTATAAAAATAATGATGAAAAAATTAAATTATATTCAAAAAACTTACCTGTTTTGGAAAACGACACACAAAATGTAATAGAGTACGTTAAGCAAACAAATAAAAAAAAGAAAAAAAAGTTTAATTTTTGGAAACTTTTAGAGAATGATTAAGAATAGAAGAGCTTTTATTGTTGGTTTAAAATCATCAACACTATCAAATAAAGAAATAATTTTTTTAAAGAAATATAAACCATGGGGTATTATTTTATTTTCAAGAAATATAAGTTCAATTGAACAAACTAAAAAATTAACTGATAGAATTAAAAAGATATTTAAAGATAAAAAATATCCAATATTAATTGATCAAGAAGGTGGACGAGTAAATCGATTAAGTAAAATTATTTCATTTGATAATTTGACTTCTGAATATTTTGGTAATTTATTCTTAAAAGATAAGAAAAAATTTAATATTATTTATAAATTATTTATCGATAAGACTTCTTATTTACTTAAATCCATTGGTGTTAATATAAATACCGTGCCCGTTTTAGACCTTCGAATTAAAGGAGCTAGCAACATTATTGGTGATAGGTCTTTTTCAAAAAATAAAAAAAATATCTCTAAAATTGGAGATATTTGTATCAATTATTTTCATGAAAATTCTATTGGAACTGTGATGAAACATATACCAGGACATGGATTAGCTAAGGTAGATAGTCATAAATTTACTCCTGTAGTTTCAAAAAACTTTAATTATTTGAATAAAAATGATTTTTTTCCATTCAAGAAAAAACAGAGTTATTTTGCAATGACAGCACATGTAATATATCGAAGTATTGATAAGTTAAATACAGCTACACACTCTAAAAAAATTATAAATTTAATTAGAAGGAAAATTGGCTTTAAAAATATTCTGATTTCAGATGATTTATCAATGAAAAGTTTAAAAGATAATTTAAAAACTAATACGATTAAAACATTTAGTGCAGGTTGTAATATTGCTCTTCATTGCAATGGCAAAATGTCTGAAATGAAGATTGTAGGTGATAATTCACCAAAGGTTAGTAATTTTATTATAAAAAAAACATCGTTATTTTATAAAATTTTAAGTTAATATCTTTAAATGACTGTTTCTGATTCTGCATTATTTAATGTTGATATAAATAATTATAATGGACCTTTAGATGTACTTTTGGATTTAGCTAAAGCTCAAAAAGTTGATCTTGAAGAGATATCAATAACAAAGCTAGCAGATCAGTTTCACGACTATATTACAAAAGAAAAAGATTTAAATTTAGAAATTGCTTCTGAATATTTATTAATGGCAACTTGGTTAGCATATTTAAAATCTAAATTATTACTTCCAGGAACACCAGAAGAAGAATTTAAAGTTCAAGAAGTCGCTGAAAAATTAAAATTACAACTAAAAAAGTTAGAGTTAATTAGATTGCTTTCAGAACAAATGCTTAAAAGAAAAAGATTAGGAAGAGAAATTCGATCAAGAGGAATGAAGGGAAATATAAGATCTATTTATAGTACTGAGTATAATTTAAGTTTATTTGAGCTTCTCAAGTCATATTCAACGATTATTATGACAAAGGACTTCCAAAAAATGAATATTCCAAAATTACCTGTATTTACTGCTGAGGATGGAATTAAAACAATAAGAGAATTTTTTGGTAAATTGATTGATTGGAAAAAACTAGATGATTTAATACCTAAAAATTTTAAAAGTGGTTCAAAATATAAACGTACTGGAAAAGCAGGAATATTTGCTGGTTCTTTAGAATTGGTTAAAGAGGGAAATCTAACCATGAAACAGGATAAGTTGTTTGATGATATTTATGTGAAGGAAAATAATGATTAAAAAAGAAAAAATTACAAAAGATAATATTGTTAAATTTCCATCTAAGTTATCTGATTTAGAAAAAGAAATTGAAGCAGTTATTTTTGCCGCTGCTGAACCATTAGATGTTGATACAATTGAAAGTAAAGTTACTAAAAAAGGTAGCGTCTCTAAATCATTAGAAAAGTTGCAGCAAGAATACTCTAAACGTGGAATTAATCTGGTTTGTATAAAAGAAAAGTGGTCCTTCAGAACTTCTCCTAACTTGTCAAACATCATGTCACAAGAAAGAACGGTTGAAAAAAAACTTTCTAGAGCTGCAGTTGAGACGTTAGCTATAATTGTTTATCACCAACCAGTTACTAGAGCTGAGATTGAAGAAATAAGAGGTGTTGCCTTTGGTACAAATACTCTTGAAATATTGATGGAGCTTAATTGGGTTAAGCCAGGTGGTCGTAAAGATGTACCAGGTAGACCAATTCAATACGTAACAACTGACGAATTTTTAAGTCATTTTAATCTCCAAAAATTATCTGATTTACCAACAATTGATGAATTAGGTGCAGCTGGTTTAATTGATAGTTCTAGCATTGATAACTCAATTTTTGGAACAGGAAAATTCTACAAAGAAAAACAAGAAGAAAAAAAAGAGGATATTTATTCTAATATTGACGAGATGTTAAATAGCACTCTTGATACAGAAGAGAAAGATTAACAAAAAAGTAACTTTTAAATTAATCATAAAAAGGTTATAAGTTTTTATGAGCATAGGAATTTGGCAAATAGCAATCGTAGTTATATTAGTAGTCTTATTATTTGGACGAGGTAAAATTTCTAGTCTGATGGGTGACGTAGCTAAGGGAATTAAAAGTTTCAAAAAAGGAATGGCGTCAGACGTTACTGACGATACAGAGCCAAAAAATATTTCCGACGAAAATAAAGACTCAGAAAACAAAGATTAAATCACATGCCTACTATTGGTTGGTTTGAGATATTAATTGTTGTTGGTATTGCAATTGTTGTTCTTGGGCCAAAAGATTTTCCAATCATGTTAAAGAAAGCTGGTTCTTGGATAGGAACTGCTAAAAGATATGTAAGCAATATTCAAAATGAAGTTTCCAATTTAGAAATTGATGAAGAAAAAATTGATAAAGAAATAAAAAAAGAAACTAAAAAAGATGAGCAATGAAGAAAATGAAGGTGGATTTATTAGCCATCTAACAGAACTAAGAAAAAGATTAATAAATAGTTTTATATTTCTAATAATCTTTTTTGTTATTTGTTATATATTTGCAGAGCACATTTATGGCTTTTTAGTTGATCCATTTGCTCAAGCTGTAAAAGATGATGGATCTGACAGAAGACTTATTTTTACAGCCCTACAAGAAACTTTTTTAACATATATTAAAGTATCCTTTTTCACTGCTTTTTTTGTAACTTGTCCATTTATTCTAATGCAAATATGGAAATTTATAGCACCAGGTTTATATAAACATGAAAAAGTTGCGATACTCCCGTATCTTGTATTAACACCCATCCTTTTCTTTTTGGGAGGTATGCTTGTTTACTATTTGATAATGCCCCTAGCTATTAAATTTTTTTTATCATTTGAAAGTACAGGGATGTCTACAAGTCTACCAATTCAATTAGAAGCCAAAGTAAATGAATACTTGTCACTTGTTATGAAGTTAATTTTTGCATTTGGAATAAGTTTCCAACTACCTATAGTCTTAAGTTTATTAGCAAGAATAGGTGTTGTTGACAGTCAATTTTTAAAAGAAAGAAGAAAGTATGTCGTAGTAATTATATTTGCTGCTGCAGCATTACTTACACCGCCAGATCCAATTACTCAAATAGGTTTAGCAATTCCATTATTAATTTTATATGAATTATCAATATTTTCAGTAAAATTTATCGAAAACAAAAATTTAGAAAAAACTGATGCATAATTTAAAAGAAATAAGAAAAGATTTTTCAAAATTTGAGAAAGATCTCGAAAAACGTTCAGTTAAAATTGATTTTAATAATTTAAAAAAACTTGATGAGTTAAATAGAGATTTAATTCAAAAGAAAGAAAACTTAGAAAAAGAAAAAAAAGATATTTCAAAATCTAAAGATGAAAGTTTATTCAAAAAATCTAAAGAAATATCTACAGAATTAGAAAAGATTACTGAGCAACAAAAAAATACTAAAAATGAATTAGATAATATTTTATCAAGTATACCAAATATACCTCATCAAGATGTTCCAAATGGTAAAGATGAAAATGATAATGTAGAAGTTTTAAAAGCCGGAAAAGTTCCAGAGTTTGATTTTAAACCTAAATCTCATTACGAACTTGGTGAAAATTTAGGTATGCTTGATTTTGATCTTGCAACAAAAACAACCGGGTCTAGGTTTGTATTTGTTAAAAAAGAGTTAGCATTACTAGAACGAGCATTATCTAACTTTATGTTAGATACCCATATTGTTCAAAATGACTATCATGAAATCTCACCTCCATTGATAGCTTCTGATAATACAATGTATGGAACTGGCCAATTACCAAAATTTGAAAACGATCAATTTGAAATAAAATTTGATCAAGGATCTGATAGAAAGTTTTTAATTCCAACTGCTGAGGTTATACTGACTAATATTGTTAAAGATAAAATTGTTGATCAAAAAGAATTACCGATGAGATTTGTTGCATCAACACCATGTTTTAGAAAAGAAGCTGGTAGCTATGGAAAAGATACAAAAGGAATGATTAGACAACATCAATTTTATAAAGTTGAGATGGTCAGCATTGTAGAGAAAGAAAATTGTTTAGATGAATTAGAGCGAATGACGAACTGTGCAACAGATATTCTTGATAAGTTAGAATTACCTTATAGAAAAGTAATTTTATGTTCAGGTGATATGGGTTTTAGTGCAGAAAAAACTTATGATATTGAAGTGTGGTTACCGTCAGAAAGCAAGTATCGTGAAATATCATCATGTTCTTCTTGTTCAACATTTCAGGCACAAAGAATGAAATCAAGATATAAAAATAAAAACAAGGAAACCGTTTTTGTTGGAACATTAAATGGAAGTGGTTTAGCTGTGGGTAGAACTTTAATTGCTGTACTAGAAAACTATCAACAAAAAGATGGTTCGATTATTGTTCCTAAGGTACTGCGACCGTATATGAATAATTTGGAATTGATTTCAGCTAAATAAAGTTGTTTTAATTACATAGATAGTATAAGTATTCACATAATTTATAAGGAGATTTATGGAAGGTTCAGGAATAGGACAATTTATACCGTTAATTTTAATTTTTGTTATTTTTTATTTTTTCTTAATCAGACCACAGCAAAAAAAAGTTAAGGAGCATAAAGCAATGGTCGAAAGTCTTAAAAGAGGTGACAAGGTTGTCACTTCTGGTGGAATTACGGGTACAGTGGAGAGACTTATAGACAACGATAAGGTTGAAGTAGAAATTGCTGAAAACGTTAAGGTTGAGATAGTTAAATCAACTGGTATTCAAAGTCTTGTTAATACAAATACTCAAGAAGTTAAAAAATAATTATTTTTAGTTAAGTGCTTTATTTCTCTAAGTTAAGAATTTTATTTATAACTCTTTTTTCAGTTTTATTTATTTTAATTGCGTCATCAAATCTTTTTAAATTTGATGATAATTTTTTTAATAAAAAAATTAATCTAGGATTAGACCTTCAAGGTGGATCATATCTTTTACTTGAAATTGATAATGAACCTGTAATTGAACAGAAACTGCAAAACTTAACATCAACTATCAGAAATTATTTCAAAGAAAAAAATATTAAAATCAACAATATAAAGATAGAAAATCAAAATATTTTTTTTAATGTAACTGATAATGATAAGCAATCTGTCCTAGGTGTTTTTCAAGATGAAAATAGTGATCTTAATCCTTATTACCCAAGATTTAAATCTCATCAGTTAGAAATTGAAGATACAGGATTAAATTTTAAAGTTAATTTTTCAAGACAGGGTTTAATTAAACTTAAAACTTCTTCTCAAGATCAAGCGATAGAAATAGTCAGAAGAAGAGTAGATGAGGTTGGAACTAATGAGCCAAACATACTTAAAAGAGGGAATAACCGAATTTTAGTTGAGCTTCCTGGATTAGATGATCCAATGAGAATTAAATCATTACTTGGCAAAACCGCAAACCTAACTTTTCGATTTGTAACAAATAACGAAAATGATCGTTTTGGTGTTGAAAAATTGAAATTTGAAAATGGTCTAGAAGAGGCCACGGTTAGTAAAAGAATTATAATAAGTGGTGAAAATTTACTCGATGCTCAACCAAAAATGGATACTCAGACTAACCAAACAATTGTTTCATTTACATTAGATAGAGTAGGTGCAAAGAGATTTGGTAAGGCAACTTCAACTGGTATTGGAAAGCAATTGGCAATTGTTTTAGATGGTAAAATTATTAGTGCACCTGTAGTTAGAGATACGATAGCCAGTGGATCTGGTCAGATAAGCGGTGGCTTTACTTTTCAAACAGCAACTGATTTAGCTTTGTTGTTAAGATCAGGAGCATTACCAGCTCCATTAGAAATAATTGAGGAAAGAACTGTAGGACCAGATCTTGGACAAGACTCAATTAATGCAGGAATGATTGCTTTAGCGATAGGTTTTATGTTGGTGATAATTTTTATGTTTGTAAAATATAAAATTTTTGGATTAATAACCAATGTAACATTGATAGTTAATTTGTTTATACTTTTAGGTAT
>CACDLV010000028.1 GCA_902553675.1 uncultured Pelagibacteraceae bacterium | reverse complement strand
ATAATTATCCCAGACACAGCACAAGAAAAGCCTCAGGAAGGTAAAGTTGTTGCTGTAGGTGGTGGAGCAAAAACAGAAGATGGAAAAATAATTCCAATGGATGTTAAAGTTGGTGATAAAGTTTTATTTGGCAAATGGTCAGGAACTGAAGTCAAAATTAATGGTAAAGAATACAGCATAATGAAAGAGTCAGACATTATGGGTATTTCAAGTAAGTAATTTAATTTAAAGGAGAAATATAATGGCAAAAGTTGTTAAATTTGATGCTGAAGCAAGAGCAGCAATGATTAGAGGTGTAAACATCTTAGCTGATACTGTTAAAGTAACTTTAGGACCTAAAGGAAGAAATGTTGTAATGGATAAATCTTACGGGGCACCTAGAATTACTAAAGATGGAGTATCTGTTGCTAAAGAAATAGACCTTGAAGATAAATTTGAAAATATGGGTGCGCAAATGGTTAAAGAGGTTGCCAGTAAGACAAACGACGAAGCTGGTGATGGAACAACTACTGCAACTATACTTGCACAAGCTATTGTTAAAGAAGGTGTGAAGTATGTTACAGCTGGCATGAACCCAATGGATGTAAAAAGAGGAATTGATGCTGCTGTAGAAACAGTAAAAGAAAGTCTTGTTGCATCTGCAAAAAAAGTCAAAGACAGTGATGAAATTGCTCAAGTTGGTACAATTTCTGCAAATGGAGATAAAGAAATTGGAACTATGATTGCAAAAGCAATGCAAAAAGTTGGAAATGAAGGAGTAATTACTGTTGAAGAAAATAAAGGTATTGAAACAGAATTAGATGTTGTTGAAGGGATGCAATTTGATAGAGGATATCTATCACCTTATTTTATCACAAACAGTGACAAAATGACTACAGAGTTAGATAATCCTTTTATTCTTTTACATGAAAAAAAATTAACTAACTTACAACCAATGGTTCCTCTATTGGAAGCTGTTGTGCAAGCTGGTAGACCACTAATGATTATTTCTGAAGATGTTGAGGGTGAAGCTTTAGCTACTTTAGTAGTAAACAAACTAAGAGGAGGTTTAAAAGTTGTGGCTGTTAAAGCTCCAGGATTTGGTGATAGAAGAAAAGCTATGCTTGAAGACATTGCAATTTTAACAGGTGGTCAGGTAATCTCTGAGGACTTAGGTATTAAACTTGAAAATGTTAAACTTGACGACCTTGGATCTTGTAAAAAAATAAAAGTTGATAAAGATAATAGTACTATTGTAAATGGAAGTGGTAAAAAGTCTGACATTGAAGCAAGATGTGCATCTATCAAACAACAAGTTGAAGAAACTACTTCTGATTATGACAGAGAAAAACTTCAAGAGAGATTAGCTAAGTTAGCTGGTGGAGTTGCGGTTATCAAAGTTGGTGGTGCAACTGAAGTTGAAGTTAAAGAGAGGAAAGATAGAGTGGAAGATGCTTTGAATGCAACTAGAGCTGCTGTTGAAGAAGGAATTGTAACTGGTGGAGGTTGTGCCCTTCTTTATGCTGCGCAAGACCTTGATAAAGTTAAGGCAAAAGGTGATGATCAAAAAGCTGGGGTTGATCTAGTTAGAAAAGCATTAGAATCTCCAATTAGACAAATTACTAAAAATGCTGGTGTAGATGGTTCAGTAGTAGTTGGAAAATTATTAGAGCAGAAGAAAAAAACAAATGGCTATGATGCTCAAAACGAAGAGTATTGCGATATGTTTGCAAAAGGTATCATAGACCCAGTTAAAGTTGTGAGAACTGCCCTACAAGATGCTGCTTCAATTGCTGGATTATTGGTAACTACAGAAGCAATGATCGCTGACAAACCAGAGGAAAAAGATACAGCTGGAGGAATGCCTGGTGGTATGCCTGGTGGTATGGGCGGCATGGGTGGTATGGGTGGAATGGGAATGTAATCCCCATTATACTCAAACAAAAATTCAAAAAGGGCAGTTTTGACTGCCCTTTTTTTTGGTCGTCATTAAATTTGTTAATGTTAAAATTAATAGATGAAAAAAATACTTTATTTATTTTTTATTTTTATAATTTCTTCAAACACTCTTCATGCTGCAGATTTCCAGTGGACTAAAATTGTTACAACTGTAGACAAAGCCACAGAATTTTATATTGAAAAAAAATCTATAAAAAAAGTTGGAAAATTACACTTTTATTGGTTGATGGCAAATTATCTAAAACATGAAAAAGATGATGATCCAAGCGTAAATTCAGTAATAACATCTAACATTTTGAATTGTAAAACAAGTGAGATAAAAACTGTTACATATGCTAGTTTTGACTCAAATAGAGGCAAAGGCAGTATAAATACTGAAATTATTATTCCTGATGAAGATATAAATTATTTTGATTGGAATTATTATAGTGAAGAAACTTCTTTAGGTATGGTTATTCAGGAAGTTTGTAAAATTCAATAAAAAAAATTTAATTGTTATTTTTTTTATCTAGTTCAGACAGAACTCCTTTTACATGAGCAGATGTCATCTCCAGAACATTTGCGGTTTTCATTAATAATTCGCCTTCTTTTTTATCTAAATGACCATCAGATGAAGCAACCAAATACATTGCCTTAATAATTAATTCTCTATGTCCAGAATTTAAATAAGGTTTTATTTTTTTTAAATATTGATTTACAGTTTTTTTGTCTTTCTTTAGTTTAACTATACTTTTATCAATTTGATTTTTTGAAAATTTTTTGTCGTTTGTAAGTTTGTTATAAATATTCGAAACAGTTGAAATTTCTCCTCCTTCAACTTTTTTGTCCGCTAAAATCATTAAACATAGAACATTTTTAAGTGCCTTTTCATATTCAGACTCAATTTCCTCTTCGTTAAGTGCTGGTTTATATTCAATTACATCTGTATGATAAATGCTTTCACATTTTCTGCATTCTATATGATTATTTTTTTTGCCACTTATTGGAAAAATTGGAATAAAAAACAATGTAAACCAATCTTGAACATATTTTTTCCCATATTCTTCTTTAATATTGCAATTAGGACAATGAAATTGTCCACTATCAGTTTCAATCGCTCTACCTTTTGTTCCAAATAATATAAACAATAATATAATATACAGTCTCGTTTAATTTATTTCATTCTTTTTCTTCCCTTTGTTTAGTCTGATTCTGCAATGAACTTCTTAAATAAGTGAGAATTAGCTGCTAAGAATGCGAATGTAATCCCCATTAATCTCAAACAAAAATCAAAATGGTATTTGTATAAGATTAAAAAAGTAGTAAATTTTAAATATTTAAATAAACTTTTTAAATTATTAAAATGCAAAAATTCATTTTTATTATCATTATTTTTTTATTTTCCATTTATAATGTTAATGCAAAAAATTTTAATTGGAGTGATAAAGTCAAAACAACAGATGGATATACTGAATTTTATATTGATAAAAACTCAATTAAAAAAATTGGTAATTATGTTTATTATTGGACGCTTGCAAATTATTTAAAATATGATCCCGGAGATAATAAAGAAGTTAAGTCAGTCATTGTATTTAATAGAATAGATTGTGATGATATGGGGTATCAATTAATTCTAATGTCTATATACGATGACTACAATGGAAAAGGTAAAATTTTAACACATTTTATTGATCCTGATTCTGAAGAAGATAAAAAATACGATCCAGAAACCTCTGTTTCTTATGGAAGACACAAAAAAATTTGTAATTAAAATATTTTAATGTCAAAAAGATATAGTGGAAAATCCTTTAAAGATTCTAGTGTTAAAAAAAAACCTAAATTGAATTTAAAAGAAAAAAGAAAAATTAAAAAAGATAAGCAAAAAAAGAGAAATTATTCCTAAATTTTGAGAAGTATTCAAGCCTGCTATGAGTTTTTTTAAGTTTTAATATCTTTTTAAATATGTATAAGAGCCAAAATTTATGGAAAACAATATTAGAAATATCACAATCATAGCTCATGTTGATCATGGCAAGACGACTTTAATTGACAATTTAATGAAACAAAGTGGTTCGTTTAGAGATAATGAAGTTGTTAATGAAAGGTTAATGGATTCAGGTGAGCTTGAAAAAGAGAGAGGGATTACAATTTTAGCAAAACCTGCTTCTATTAATTGGAATAATTCAAGAATAAACATTATCGATACTCCTGGTCACAGAGATTTTGCTGCTGAAGTTGAAAGAGTACTAAGTATGGCAGATGGAGCATTGTTATTAATTGATTCTTCAGAAGGTGTTATGCCTCAAACAAAATTTGTATTATCTAAAGCACTTAAACAAGGATTAAAACCAATTGTTGTTATTAACAAATTAGATAAAGCTGATCAAAGAGCTAATGAAGTTTTAGATGAAACATTTGATTTATTTGTAAGCTTAGATGCAAATGAAGAACAATTAGATTTTCCAGTTCTATATGCAAGCGGAAGATCAGGTTGGGCAGATCATGAGGTTGATGGTCCAAGAAAAAATTTAAATCCTTTATTAGATTTAATTATTGACCATGTAAAACCTGCTAAACTTGATAAAACTAAACCTTTTGCAATGTTGTCCACTTTACTTTATGCAGATAGTTTTTTAGGTAGAAGTTTAGTTGGGAGAATTACACAAGGAACTGCTAAAGCTAATCAATATATAAAAGCAATTAATTTAAATGGTGAAAAAGTTGATGAAGGAAAATTAACTAAAATTTTTAGATATGAAGGTACTAAAAAAGTTCCAATAGATGTTGGCGAAGCTGGAGATATTGTAGTTGTTGCTGGATTAGAAAAAGCAAACGTTGCTGATACAATATGTGACCTAGAGATAAATAAGCCGATCCCTGCTACTCCGATAGATCCACCAACAATGTCGATAACAATAACTGTAAATACTTCACCTTTGGCTGGAACCGAAGGTAAAAAACTAACTAGTACACAAATAAGAAATAGATTACTTCAAGAAGCTCAAAATAATGTTGGAATTACATTTTCTGAAAATGAGGGAAAAGACTCTTTTGTCGTAAGTGGTAGAGGTGAGTTAATGTTAGAAATTCTTTTAACTCAAATGAGAAGAGAAGGTTTTGAAATGACAGTAAGCCCTCCAAAAGTTTTATACAAAAATGATGAAGATGGAAATAAACTTGAGCCGATTGAAGAAATTACAATGGATCTTGATGAAGAATATTCATCAAAAGTAATTGATTCAATGAATAGAAGAAAAGGTAAACTGATAGAATTAAAAGATACAGGAACCAATAAAAAAAGATTAATTTTTCATGCACCGACTAGAGGTTTAATGGGCTACACAAGCAGATTTCTTACGCTTACTAAAGGAAATGGTGTTATAAATAGAATATTCCATAGTTATGGTCCTTTTGAAGGAGAAATGGAAGGTCGAAGAAATGGAGCTTTAATCTCTATGGAACAAGGAAAAGCTGTTGCATTCGCTATATTTAACCTTCAAGCAAGAGGGGAAATGTTTGTTACTCATAATGATGCTGTGTATCCTGGAATGATAGTTGGTCTTTCACCTAAACCAGGTGACATGATAATCAATGTTATGAAAGGGAAAAAGCTAACAAATATGAGAACTCAAGGTACTGATGAAAATGTTGTGCTTACACCCATTAGAACAATGTCTATTGCTGAACAATTAAGTATACTTAATACTGATGAGGCATTAGAAATTACTCCAGATTCGTGCAGATTACGTAAAGCTATTTTAGATCCCCATGAAAGAAAGAAAAGCGAAAAAGCTGTAGCTGCTGCTTAATCAAAAGTTTTATCAACTAAATAAAGTCCCAATGCAACGCAAGGACCTATGCCAAATGCAAACAGTAAGGTTCCAACCCCAACTGTTCCTCCTAAATACCATCCAATGCTAACAACTGAAATTTCCAATGTTGCTCTTACAACAGCGATAGGAAAGTTAGTTATTTTTTGTAATCCTATCATAAGTCCATCTCTAGGACCGGCTCCTAAATTTGACACCAAATAAATGCCCCCACCTATCCCAACCATTATTACAGAAATGACTGCCAAAATTAATTGATGAATATAATTTGATGGTGTTGGAACATACTTAATACAAAGATCAATCATAATTGCAATTATGATTGCATTAAATATTGTACCCATCCCTGGTTTTTGTCCAAGGGGTACCCATAAAATTAAAACAGCAACACTTATTAATAGTGTAATAGTTCCAATACTTAAATTAACATTTAAGGAAATACCTTGGGCTAAAACACTCCAAGGAGAAGCCCCTGTGAATGAAACAATTAATAATCCTTCGCCTAATCCAAATAATGATAAACCAAAACATAAGAAAAAAAATGTTGAAAACTTTGGTTTAAAATTAAATGGTTTTTCTGAGCTCCATTTTACTTTTGGAATTTTTTTTATTTTTAAAAACATAATTGTAATAAGCTATATCTATTAACGAAAAATTCTAATATTATAACCAGTAAATGAAAAACTTTGCAGTTATTTTACTTATTGTATTTTTCTCATCAGTTTCTTTAGCTCATATAGGTCATTATAACAAATTTGACAAAATAGAAATGGAGATCTTAAGAAATGACGAAGTAATTGGTTATAACAATTATTTTTTTAAGAGAGATGGTGAAAAAACAATAGTAAAAAATCAGTATAAATTTGAGGTAAAATTACTATCAGCAACAATATTTAAAGTAGAGGGATATGGGGAAGAAATTTATTTAAAAAATAATTTAATATCTTTTCAATCGAAGACAATACAAAATAAAAAAGAAAAATTTGTAAATTTAAAATTAGATAAAAATAGTAATAAATTTAATATTAAAGGATCCTCATATTCAGGTGAAGCTTCTGTAAAAAATATTATTGGAAATTGGTGGAGTCATGGAATTTTACAAGCAGAAAGCCAGATAAGTCCTATTTCTGGAAGTATAAAAGAACAAATAGTTACTTTCATTGGCAAGGAAAATATTTCGATTAATGGCAAACAATACGAAACAGATCATTTCAAACTTACATCTAAAGATACCTCTCTTCCTGAAAATAAAAAATTAAATTTTGACATTTGGCTTGATAAAAAAAATTCAGTGATTGTCAAAGTTACCTATGAGAGAATGGGAAATTGGGAATATCGTTTAAAAAATTTTGAATTATTTTAATTATTTATTTTTTTAAAAAGATCGTTTGCACTTATCCATCCTGCCTCTACTCTAGGTCCTACAAACCAGTCTGCACATACACCTAAATTCAATTTAGTGTTCCAATAACTTTTAGTTTTTAGAGGTCTGGAATTAGAGGAATATTTCCAACCATGATTTAATATGGTTAATATTTTTGTTTTTTTAATTCCTGTAAGTTTAAAAAATCGATCAATCAAAATCTTTGAGTTTTTTTCATTATTTTCTTTGTTTTTATTTATTTTTTTATTTGCCCATAAGTTTGTGCTTTGTAAGGTCCACAAATCATTTTTACTTTTAAATCTTTTTTTGCTATTTTCTTTAGCCGCCCAACCTAAAATTTTATCGTTAAATAAATAACTTGAAACGTTTTTATTAGTTTTCTTAATTTCAATCATAACTGTAATATTTGCATCCATTTTAATATTTTGTTTCATGAACGGATCTTTTATAAATTTTTTTGATAATTTTTTTAATTGTGGGAATGGGCAAGTTAATACTAATTTATCATAATATTTTATTTTATTGTTCTTAAAGACTAGCTTCCATTTTTTGTTTACAAATTTAATCTTGTCTAACTCACTTTGAAAATTACAATTAATATTCTTAATTAAATGTTTGCTAATATCATTATTGCCTTTACAGCCAATTATTTTAACTTATGTAAAAAAACATGTTTGCCACCCCATTTTTTTAGAATTTTTTTTTTACGTAAATTTGTAATAAATTTTTTAAATTGAATTGTTTTTGGAGAAATATATTGTGCCCCGTGGTCAAATCCTTTTGACTTATTAAATCTTTTAAAAGATGATCTGCCACCTGGACCTCGAGCTTTATCATAAATGTGTACAGAATTTTTTTTACTTAACAAATTAGCTATTGTTGCTCCTGAAATTCCAGAGCCAATTACACAATAACTGCTCATTTTCCTGCAACAGTCATACCTTCTATCATCATAGTTGGTGAGTTGACTGAATATTCGAATTCTAAATCATTAGCTAAAGTTATATTTTTGAACATATCTTTAAAATTACCAGCAATTGTTATTTCATTAACAGGATATTTGAATTCTCCATCTTCAACTAAAAAACCAGTGGCACCTACTGAATAATCTCCTGTTACGAGGTTAGATCCATGACCAATAGTTTCAGTAATATAAAGACTTCTTGAATTTTTTTTCATAAGATCTTCGTAGCTTATATTTCCTTTTTCAAAATATAAATTGGTAGTTCCACCACTTCTTCCATTTGATTTTAAATTTAATTTTTTTCCATTGTAAGTGTCGACAAGATAATTTTTAAGTATTCCATTCTCTACAAGTTGTAATGTATTTGAATTTACACCCTCTGAATCAAAATTTTGAGAACCCATTCCTTTAATTATATCTGGTTTATCAATTACATTTATTAAATTTGCAAAAACCTGTTGATCAATTTTATCCCTTAAAAATGAAGTGCCTCTTGCAATTGCAGAAGCAGATATTGCCCTTGCAAAAGCACTTAACATTCCCTTTGAAATTCTTTTATCAAAAATTATGCTGATCTTCTCACTTCCAATTTTTTTAGGGCTTAATTTTCTGATAGTTTGTATAGCAGCTTTATTTCCGAGATCTGTTGCTTGCTTTATATCAGACAAATGACGTTTACTAGAAAATTCATAGTCTCTTTCCATGCTATTTTCATCTTTTGCAACTGCTACACAAGAAGCAGCAAAAGAAGAAGTTTTATAACCGTCACAAAAACCGTCACTATTAGCTAATATAAAATTTGATTTATTTTCAGTGAAACTAGATTCTGTATTTATGATTTGATTGTCTGATGAGGCAGATTCCTCTAAATCTTTTAAATATTTTATTTTTTTATCGTTTTCGAATCTTGTTTCATCATACAAATTAAGGTTACTAACTTGTTTGGCTAATAAATTTTTATCAGGCAAAGAATTAAATTCATCCTCTGGTGTAATTTTTGTAGTTTCAAAGCACTTTTCAATTAAAGTTTTTATATTTTCATCTAGTAAATTTGATGATGAAATTGATGATCTTCTTTTACCTAAATAAGTTTCTATACTTAATGCTAATCCATCTGATCTATCTGAAGCTTCTAGGGATTTATTTCTAAAATTAACTGTTTCTGAAATTGAGTGACCAACTGTAACACTTGCATCAGTTGCTCCCATTTTTTTTGCCAAATCTAAACAATATGAAGCTTTAGATTTTAGAAATTCTTGATCCTTAACCATAATACTTTAAAGTTTTGTTCCACCAACCGTCATTTTATCGATCAAAATTGAAGGTTGAGCGACTCCCACAGGAACTCCTTGTCCTGCTTTTCCACAAGTTCCTATGCCTGGATCCAGCATCATATCGTTTCCTACCATCGATACTTCTTTAAGTATTGATGGTCCATCACCAATAAGTGTTGCACCTTTAATTGGAGATCCAATTTTACCATTATTTATTTCGTAAGCTTCAGTACAATTAAATACAAATTTTCCAGATGTAATATCTACCTGGCCACCTCCAAAACTTACTGCAAAAATTCCTTTATCAACAGATTTGATCATTTCATCTTGAGTTTGATTGCCACTTAACATCATTGTATTTCTCATTCTTGGCAAAACAATATGTCTGTAATTTTCTCTTCTTCCAGATCCAGTAGATCTTGTATTCATTAATCTTGCATTGTGCCTGTCTTGCATAAAATTTTTAAGAATACCATTTTCAATTAAAACTGTTCGCTCAGTTGGCGTTCCCTCATCATCAATAGTTAAACTACCTCTTCTATTATCTATCGTACCATCATCAACAATTGTTACTCCCTCATTTGCAACTTTTTCTCCCATAAGATCGTGAAATGCTGATGTTTTTTTTCTATTAAAATCACCTTCTAGACCATGACCAATTGCTTCATGAATTAAAATAGCAGGCCAACCAGGTCCTAAGACTACTTTCATCTCACCAGCAGGTGCTGGTTTACTTTCTAAATTTACTGATGCAATTCTAAAAGCCTCTTCACAAACATTTTTCCAATTATCATTTTTTAAATAATCGTCATAAGATTGTCTACCACCAATTCCATATACTCCCGTTTCTTTTCTTCCATTTTTTTCTAACATTACGGAGACATTAAATCTAATTAATGGACGTACATCGGTGAGCGCTTCTCCACCTGATCGAATAATTTCAATTGATTTTTGCTCACCAGCAAAACTAGCAGTCACTTGTTTTACTGATCCATCTTTTTTTCTTAAAAAATCATTTACTTTATTTAAAACTTCTAATTTAGAGTCTAAAGTTTTTTCTTCAATTGGATTAATATCCTCATAAAATTTTTTATTAGATTTTGGAATTTCATGATTATATGTTCCTTTAATTGATTTAAGAGTTGATTTAAGATTTTCTGAGGAATTTTTTAGTGAATCTTTTGATATTTCATTTGAATATGAATAGGCAACAACCTCGTTTGAAATAGCTCTGAAACCAAATCCTAAATCAGAACTATAGTTTGAGCTTTTTATTTTATTGTCATCTAACAAAATTGACTCTGATTTAGACTCCTCTAAATAAAGCTCACCATCGTCACAATTATTTAATGTTTCAGATACTATTTTATCTGCGTCTTGTCTTGTTAAATCAGATTTATTAAAGA
>CACDLV010000027.1 GCA_902553675.1 uncultured Pelagibacteraceae bacterium | reverse complement strand
GCTTTGAGTTCTAGTTGATGGCTCAAAGAATAAGTTTATTTGTGTTTTACCTCTTAACACATCAATTTTTTTATTTTTACTCTGATTTAATTTTATAAAAGCTTCTGACTCATCCAGGATATAATTAATGTCATTAACTGATAAATCTTGGATACCTAACAGATGTTTTTGTGAGATTTTAATAGCTTTATTGGTTTTAATTGCCATTAAAATTAACTCTATAGCTATAAAGCCTCTAAATGGCAAGGATTAATTATTTAAATAATCTATAGCTCCTTGAAGAATAAATGCAGCTGCATTTTGATCTATGTTTTTTTCACGCTTAGAAACATTAATATCAAGCTGACTGGATAGATTAAAAGCGCCAACAGTTGAAAGTCTTTCATCCCATAAGCAAACATCTACATCAACATTTTGGTCAATATTTTTAGATACATCACTTACTGATTGAGTAGAAGGACCTAATGAACCATCCATGTTAATTGGATATCCAATGATAATTCCTTTAATATTGTTTTCCTCTATTATTTTTTTTAATTCGTTGATTAGATCATTATTATTGGTCTTATTGATTGTTTTAAAGGGTGTGGCTATTGACTGTTTTTCATCACAAATTGATACACCGATTCTTTTTGAACCAAGATCTAAACCAATCAATCTAGAGGTTTCAGACTGTTTTTTTTTGAATTCTTCAATAGTGATCATATTGTATATTTTAAACTTAAGTGATAGTTTGCGACATATTTAAATACCATATGAGCATCGATCTTAAAACAATAAAGCACATATCTAAATTATCAAGAATTTCTGTAGATGAGAAAAAAGCAGAGAAACTTGCAGGAGATTTAAATTCAATTTTCGATTTTATTGAAAAACTTAACGAATTAAAAACTGACAATGTTGAACCATTAACTTCTGTTGTTGAAACAACTCTAAAACTAAGATCAGATGAAGTAAAAAGTAAAAACTTAAGAGATCAAGTAATAAAAAATTCTCCTAAGGAAAATGAAGATTATTTTGTAGTACCAAAGGTAATTGAATAATGTCAGATATAACTAAACAATCATTATCTGAGTTAGTTGAAAATATAAAAAGTAAAAAACTTTCCTCAAGTGAAGTTACTAAAGCATTTGTTGAAAGATCAGAAAAATCAAAAGAATTAAATGCATATATAACTGAAGATTATGCAAATGCTTTAAATAAAGCAAAAAAGTTTGATGAAAAACCTAATCTTGATTTGAAATTGTCTGGCATTCCTATGGCTGTAAAAGATTTATTTTGTACAAAAGATTTAAGAACTACGGCAGGTAGTAAGATTTTAAATAACTTTGTTCCAACTTACGAGTCAACAGTCACACAAAACATTTGGAATGAAGGAGCTATCCTAATGGGGAAATTAAATTGTGATGAATTTGCAATGGGCTCATCTAATGAAACTAGTTTTTTTGGTAATGTGCAAAACCCAATTGATAAGAATTTAGTTCCAGGAGGATCTTCTGGTGGATCGTCTTCTGCTGTAGCAGCTCAATTAACACCAATAACTATTGGAACAGATACAGGTGGATCTATAAGACAGCCTGCTTCATTTACAGGAACTGTTGGATTAAAACCTACTTATGGTAGTTGCTCTCGATATGGAATTGTAGCATTTGCATCTTCTCTAGATCAGGCTGGGCCAATGGCGCAAAATGTTAAAGATTGTGCATTGTTACAGGAAGTTATTAGTTCTTATGATGAAAAAGATTCTACATCAATAGACTTCAAAAGAAACGAGTACAGCAAAGAATTAACAAAAGATATTAAAGGTAAAAAAATAGGAATACCCAAAGAATATAGAGTAGATGGCATGCCTAAAGAAATAGAAGGTCTATGGAAAAAAGGAATTGAATATGCAAAAGATTGTGGTGCTGAGATTATTGATATATCTCTACCTCATACTAATTATGCACTACCAACTTATTACATAGTGGCACCAGCAGAGGCTTCATCTAATTTGGCCAGATACGACGGTGTTAAATATGGTTTTAGGGCAGAAGGGGAAAATCTTATTGATATGTATGAAAAAACAAGATCTGAAGGATTTGGTGCTGAAGTTCAAAGAAGAATAATGATTGGAACTTATGTTTTATCTTCAGGATATTATGATGCTTATTATCTTAAAGCTCAAAAGGTAAGAAAACTTATTAAAAATGATTTTGATGATGCTTATGAAAAAGTGGATGCAATTCTAACCCCATCCACTCCAAGTTCAGCTTTTAAAATTGGTGAAAAAACAAATGATCCAGTTTCAATGTATTTAAATGATATTTTTACTGTTCCTGTAAATTTAGCAGGTTTACCTGGAATTTCTATACCTGCAGGTCATGATGCTAAAGGTTATCCATTAGGATTACAGATAATTGGTAAAGCTTTTGATGAACAAAATATTTTAAACATTGCATATGCTATGGAAGAAAAAATTAATTTTAAAAACAATATTACTGATTGGTGGATTAAGTGAGTAATAACAAATCTGAATATTTAATTAATAGACATGATAATCAATATGAAGTTGTCATTGGTTTAGAAGTTCATGCACAAGTTACATCGGAGTCTAAATTATTCTCAACATCAGCGACTAAATTTGGAGCTGAGCCAAATACTCAAGTAAGTTTAGTTGATGCAGCATTTCCAGGAATGTTGCCGGTAATAAACGAATATTGTGTAAAACAAGCTATCAAAACAGGAATTGGTTTAAAAGCTAAAATAAATAAGAGATCTGTCTTTGATAGAAAAAATTATTTTTACGCTGACTTACCTCAGGGGTATCAAATCTCACAATTCAAAGATCCAATTGTAGGTGAGGGCAAGGTAATACTTGATATGCCAGATGGTCAAAAAGAGGTAGGTATAGAAAGATTACACTTAGAGCAAGATGCGGGTAAAAGTATTCATGATCTAGATCCTAAAAACACTTTTGTAGATTTAAATAGATCAGGTGTAGCTTTGATGGAAATTGTAAGTAAGCCTGATCTAAGATCTCCAGATGAGGTCAATGCATATATTAAAAAATTAAGATCTATAATGAGATATTTAGGCACCTGTGATGGAAACATGCAGGAAGGATCTTTAAGAGCCGATGTAAATGTATCTGTTAGAAAAAAAGGTTCAAAAGAGTTTGGAACCAGATGTGAGATTAAAAATGTTAACTCAATAAAATTCATGCAGATGGCAATTGAATACGAGGCCAATAGACAAGTTGATTTAATTGAGGATGGTCAAACAATTGATCAAGAAACAAGACTTTTTGATACTAAAAAAAATGAAACTAGATCAATGAGATCAAAAGAAGATGCTCATGATTATAGATATTTTCCAGATCCAGACTTATTGCCATTAGAAGTTTCAGATGATTTTATTGAAAATTTAAAATCAGAAATTCCAGAACTACCAGATGAAAAGAAAAAAAGATTTATAGAAAAATTCAAATTATCACCCTACGAAGCTAATATTTTAGTTTCGGATATTGAAACATCAAATTATTTTGAAAATGTGATCAAGAAATCTGATGTAAAACTTGCAACAAATTGGATAATTGGAGAATTATTTGCTGCCTTAAATGAAAAGAACTTAGAAATAATTGAAAGCCCTATAAGCGCTGGTAATTTATCAAAATTAATTAATTTAATTAAAGACGGAACCATTTCTGGAAAAATTGCAAAAACAGTTTTCGAACAAATGATGGAAGGTGACAAAGATCCTCAGAAAATTGTTGAAGAAAAGGGTTTAAAACAAGAGAGCGACCCCAAAGCACTTGAGGCACTGATAGACAAAGTTATTGATGATAATAGAGACAAAGCTACCGAATATAAATCAGGTAAAGTTAAACTATTTGGTTTCTTTGTAGGTCAAGTAATGAAAGTTTCCGGTGGAAAAGCAAATCCTCAATTAGTTAATGAGATTTTAAAGAAAAAACTTTAGAATTTATGGGTTCAGACCTAAATATAACTAAAGAACTCCAAGAGTATATTTTAAGTCATGGATTTAATTTACATCCAGTTCAAAAAGAAATAATTGATTATAACACTTCTCTTGGTGATATCAAAAGAATGCAAATATCAATTTCACAAAGTCAATTTCTGCATTTAATTATAAAAATTTCAAATATCAAAGATGTTTTAGAGATAGGTACATTTACAGGATTAAGCACGCTATCCATGGCCTTGGCATTACCAGAGGATGGTAAAATAATTGCTTTAGACAAAAATAAAGAAACTAATAAAGTTGCAATAGATTTTTTTAAAAAAGCTAATCAAGAACATAAAATAAAAACATTCATTAAATCAGCTTTAGAAAGTTTAGATGAAATTAAAAATGAAAAGTTTGATTTAGTTTTTATTGATGCTGATAAAATGAATTATATTGAATACTATGAACGTTCTTTAGAATTATTGAACAAAAATGGTCTAATAATAATTGATAATGTTTTATGGTATGGTGAAGTAGTTAATGAATATAATACTGATAAATTAACTATAAATATTAAAGAATTTAATGATCATATTTCAAAAGATGCTAGGGTTGAAAAATTAATAATTCCTCTTGGAGATGGAATGACCGTTTGTAGAAAATTATAATGTTTGAAGTAGTTGGTTTTTATAAATTTGTTAAAATTTCTTATCTAAAGAAAAATCAAAAAGTTTTATTTGAAACTTTAAATAAGAAAAAAATTAGAGGTACGATAATTATCTCCAAAGAAGGGGTAAATGGAACTATTTCTGGTAAAGCTGCAGACATTAAATTCACTATTAATAATTTAAAAAAAACTCTTAAATTTAAAGAATTTAACAGCAGCAATGTCTCTAAAAGCTTATTTCAACCATTTCACAAACCTAAAGTAAAAATTAAAAATGAAGTTGTTCCTATGAATTTAACTTTAAATAAAAGAATAAAGAAAAAAGATAGCCATGTAGATCCAAACAAATGGAATAAGCTAATAAAAGAAAAGGATACTGTCCTTATAGATGCTAGAAAACCATTTGAGCATGATGTTGGAACATTTAAAGGAGCAATGAACCCCGAAGTTGATAATTTTAGAGATTTTCCAAAATATTTAAAAAAATTAAAAAAAAATCAACCTATAGCTATGTTTTGTACTGGTGGAATTCGTTGTGAAAAGGCGTCTGTATATTTGGAGAATAAAGGTTTTAATAACATTTATCAGTTAAAAGGTGGAATTTTAAATTATCTTAAAAAAACAAATAAGAAAAAAAGTTTATGGAAAGGTGAATGTTTTGTTTTTGATAATAGAATTAGTTTAAAACATGGTCTAAAAATTGGCTCTTATTCAATGTGCAGTGGTTGTAGGAAACCTATATCTTCTAAGGATAAAAAATCAAAAAAATATGAAGAGGGCGTTTCATGTCCAAATTGTCACGATAATCTAACAGATCATCAAAAATCAAGATTTAGAATGAGACAAAAACAAATTAATCTTGCTAAAGAAGCTGGAAAAAGACATATCTTTCAAAAAGAGTATTAACAAATCTAAAATTAATGAATTTATTAAAAGATGAAGTTTCGTTGTTAGTAAGAAAACTTGCTGTACCAGCAAGTATAGGAACTTTATTTCAAACGCTTTACACAATCGTAGACACTTTTTTTGCAGGAAAAATATCCCCAGAAGCCTTATCTGCTTTGAGTAAGTCTTTTCCAATATATTTTATTATTATCGCTACATCTATTGGAGTTACTGTAGCCGGAACCTCATTAATAGGAAGTAGTATTGGAGAAAAAAACGAAAAAAACGTTTTAAGTTATTTTGGAAATGTAATCATTTATGCCATTATAATTTCAGTCGTTGTATCATTTTTAGGTTTTTCTTTTGGTGAAAATATATTTCAATTAATGAATTCTTCTTATACGGTAACTACTCTTGGACTTGAATATATTAATGTAATTTTTTTAGGTACGGTATTATTTATTTTAGTAGTAGCTTTAAATTCGTTTTTACATGCTGAAGGGGATACCAAAACATACAGAAATGTTTTAATATTTTCTTTTTTCTTAAATATAATTTTAAATCCAATTTTAATTTTTGGATTTTTATTTATCCCACCATTAGGAATAACTGGTATTGGAATAGCAACTTTAATTGCACAATTTGTATCTTTATTAATTATTTTTATAAAAATATTAAATAATCAGAGAATTAAGCAAATAACCTTATATCATTTCAAGGCAAAAATTTTTTTCTTAAAAAATATTTTTTTTCAATCAATGCCAATTACTATAGCTATATTAGGTTATTCAGTAGCTGCTACTATTGTATTTACTTATGTGGGTTTATTTGGCGAATATGCAGTAGCCGGGTATGGATCTGCTACAAGAATAGAGCAAGTTCTTTTGTTGCCAGTTTTAGGGATTAACACAGCAATAATATCTATCATAGCTCAAAATATTGGCGCAAAATATTACGATAGAGTTGAGCAATCATATTTTACATCAATAAAATATGGTTTGTTTATAATGTTAATTGCAGGTGTAGTTATTTTTATCAGTGCAGATATTGTTCCAAAATTCTTTTCATCTAATACTGAAGTCATTATGCATGGATCCATGTATCTTAAGATTTCAGCCTTTATTTTACCAGCTTATCCAATATTTTTTCTATCTAATGGTTTTTTTATGGCTCTTAAAAAGTCAGAAAAAGCAATGTTAAACAATATTGTTAGAAACGTAATAGTTCCAATTTTATCGTTTTACATTGCAAAATATTTAAATGCAGATTTTAAAACTTTCTTTTATATTTGGGCTATTTTTCAATGGTTGATATCATTGATATTACTATTTTATGTTAAATATTATATAAAACATAAACTAGCTATTATTTAGAATTATTTGAAAATGTTTTTTACAAAAAGAAAAGCGATCTTATTGTTTATAATATGTTTAATATTTTTATTTTTAACCTATCAGGATGTTAAATCATCAGAAATCACATCTGTCACTGGTTATGCTAAAGTTACAGATGGAGATACTATAAAAATAGATACATTTAAAATAAGGCTTGATGGTATAGACGCACCTGAAAAGAAACAAAAATGTAAAAGACCCTATTTTACAATTTTTATGTTTACATTTTATGAAGATTATTCTTGTGGTCAAAAATCAACAGAAGCACTAATCAAGAAAATAAACAACCAAAAAATTACATGTAAAATTACTGATATCGACTACTTCAAAAGACTCATAGGCGAATGTTATAAAAGAAAAACTAATTTAAATGCATGGCTAGTATCAAATGGCTATGCAGTTGCTTTTCGAAAATACTCTAAAAAATATGTACCTGAGGAAATACTTGCTAAACAAGATAAGAAGGGGATATGGCAAGGAAAATTTGAAATGCCGTGGGATTATCGAAAATCTAATAAAAATTAGATTACTGGATAAAAGATTTGTAGTGTCAAAATCAAATAAAGTAATCCACCCCAAATTTTAATTAATTTATTTATTTTCATAATCTTCTTTTGATTTGTCGCAATAAATTTACTGAAACCAATACTTAGAAATACAGGTATCAGACAAAATATATAGGATAATAAAATAAACCAATCGAGATCAGTTAAATATTCTAATTTAGGAATATCATCTTGGAATACAAAGTTATAAGCAATTAATGCTAACAGGGCTATTATTGATGTGTTAAGTCTAGCTTCATATTTTTCTGTTGGTATCCATAAAACATACCAAGCAACACAGAGTATTAAAAATACTGGTAACATTATCTTTAATAAATAATGCTGAAAATTTCTTTCAATGTTTATTTCTATATCAAGAACATTTTCTGTTCGAGGGAGCACTATTTGGCTATAGATATCATATGTGTTTTCAGAAAGGATTTTGCTTTTAACATTAATACTATCATCACTTATTTTCCATGCTTTAAGTTTATTAATTTCAGGATCTAAAAATTTTTCTAAATTTAAAAAGACCCCAGCCTCTGGAGTAATGAATGTTAATGTACCACTTTCACTATTGTCTTCCATATTGATATTTGGATAATTACCAACACCTGTTTCAATTCTGATTAAAAGTTTTTGAGTATCAAAAGGGAATTTTCTAAAATCAAAGGATTGCCTAAAAAAACCAACTCCTTTTTCAGTTCTTAAGGTTCTTAATATATTTTCATCAATAGTAATCTGAAAAACTGGGTTAGCTAGAAATTCTTTATTTTTAAGACCTTCTCTGACGTCCGCATCATATCTAAATTCATCAAATGTAACACTTTGTAAAGGCCAATCATCCAAAAGTCTTGCCTCTGGACAGATATTAATTCTATTATTACTAAACAAATCTGTACCTTTCAAAGTTTTAGCTAAATCATTTCTAATGTTAGTTAATTGAGATGTAAATGACATTTCTAAAATACCTAAAGTTGTATCAATGTTTTGGATACTTTTAATTTCAAAATTAGATAATTTAAAATTATTAAACTTATAAGGTTTAGATGAAATTAAAATTTTTTTACCATCACCTAATTCAAAATTAATCTTTCCTCTCAGGTAAGTCAGTTTTTTTAAATCTTTATCGCTTAATTTGGATAGATCAAAGTTATCTATTTTTTTTATTACTGTCTTATTTGAAACAAAATTTTTGTGATCAAATAAAGAATATCTTACTACAGGAAAATTATTCTTATCTCTTTTGATTATAATTTTTTTGTTATTGTAATCCCAATGATAATCAAAATGTATGCCAGCATCATTTCTTTTCTCATTATACTCAAAATTTCTTTTATTGTTTTTAGCCTCATCATTTATAATATGATGAATAACTTCATTACCACAAAGTTTATTTTCAGCAGATGAAATTGATGGAAAAAAAGATAAATTAACCAATACTGTTAATAAAATTATCGTATTTTTAATGTTTTTAATTATCACAAATTTAATTTAATTATTTATAATATGTATGTAAATTAAAGAATTTATATTATGGCTACAATTAGAAAAACAGCATCCATAGAAAACGGAATAATGAGAGTTTTAAAGATTTTGAACGATGAGGAAATTCAAGCAGCTATTGGAAAAACATCTTCATATTTAAGAAAATGTAGCAATCCCAATGATCCAGATAGACATATAGATCACAATGACTCTATTAAACTTGATATTGCTTGTATTAAAAAAGGAAAAGCTCCTCCATTGCTAAGAGCGCATGAGTATATAGTTTCAAATGTAGCTGATAATTTAGAATCTCATAAACTTAATGATATTGATGGAATGTTGGTCAAGTCTACAATTCTTCATGGAAAGCTTACAGAAGTTGTTAAACTAGCTGAAGATCCAAAAAGCGATGAAGGAAAAGAAATATCTAAATTAGAAAAAAAGAAAATAATTGAAGCTATTAAAAATTTAGAAGACAAAATTATGAAAATAAAAATTACAGTAGATCAAAAGTAATTAAACGTTTTCAAATTTATCCCACTCTCCATCTTCGTTATAATCATAAGCAATAACATCAGTAACACCATCTTCATTTTCGTCAATTTCAGCTTCATCAGGATTACCGTTTTTATTAGTATCAAATAAAATAACTTCAAAATTTTTATCTTCATTTTTATCTATAGCTACAATTTCAATGATACCATCTTCATTTTCATCACCGTAAGCAATTTCGTAAATACCATTGTTATTTTCATCAACAAGCCAAGCATCTATTATACCATTTTTATTTATGTCTACTTCTTTTGCTTCAGAAAGGTCAATTGAACCTTTTTCAGATTTTTTCTTCTTTTTCTTTTTTATCCAAGTGTTACCTTTTTCTTTTTTTTGAATATATTTGCTTTTCTTCTTTTCAATCTTTTTTGGTTTTTCATTGATAAAATCAATTACATCATTAATTGCTATCGCAAAATTTAGATTTTCACCCTCGGATGTAAATGTATTTAAACCAATTAATTCTTTATATTTATTAAAAAGGGGACCACCCGAGTTTCCAGGGTTAATGGCAGCTTCAGTTTGAATAACATTCGCTGCATGACGCGAACCCTCGTATCTCCAATTGTAGTTAGGCCTAACTTGGCTGATCATACCTGAAGTAAATGTCCACAGAAGTCCTTCTGGATGCCCAATGGCAAATGAAGTTTGTCCTGGTCGTATTCTATCAAATTTTCCATAAACCACTGGCTTTAATTTTACTGGTAAATTTTCAACTTCAAGCATTGCAAGATCTTTAATTTTATTAACTTTTATAAGTTTTGCATTATGTGATGGAACTTTTGAAATTAAATAATTTTCATCGACCATACTATTTGGTTTTATCCAAACACTTAATTGGTCTGCTCCATTGATTACATGCCAATTAGTAATTATTTGAAGTTTACCTTTGTTGTTAATTACAAACCCTGATCCTACGCCCGTAATTCTGTTATTTTTTCTATTTCCTATAAAAACAACACTTGAAGAGAAATCATTGTAGATATCTTCTGCACCTTTAAATTTAGGCTGACTTCTATTTTTATTATCTTTAATAATTTCACTTTCTTTCTCTTTTAAAGCTTCGTTTAAATCAGTTACATTTTTTAAAAGAATTTCAGCATTCTCCTCATCTACTAAATTAGTATCATTTACAGCATATGAGGCTTTAGACATTATTTTAGCGTTATTTACTTTCCTAATATCAAAAGCTTGCGTTTTAACAGTGAATATAAGAAAAAAAAAAATATAAAAATAATAAATTAATCTCATATTATTTTCTTGCTATAAATATAAAGTCACCACCACCATGTCCCCATGCACCTATTCCTATACCATAAGGTTGTTGTTGCATTCCAGAATGAGCTAAAATAATATTTTCAACTACATCTCTCATTCTAATGGCTGTATTATTATTTTTTAATGACTGTATAAAACTAAAACCAAACATAGAATGTTTATCTTGGGATGTATCTTCAACAGGCTCATTGCTTCCTGATCCGACTATCATTACAGCCCTTCTATTTAAAAGTTTTTGATAACTTTCTGATTTTTTTTTATTTTTTAATTGGTTACCTTTAGTA
>CACDLV010000026.1 GCA_902553675.1 uncultured Pelagibacteraceae bacterium | reverse complement strand
CTTTAATTTTAAATAATTAATTTGCTTTAACAGTTACTGATCTTCTATTTTTTGACCAGGCTAATGGATTTGAACCTGAATCAACCGGTCTCTCTTTACCATAACTTAAAACAGTAATCCTATCCGACGAAATTCCATAAGTCATTAAATAATCTTTAGCTGCGTTAGCTCTTCTTTCACCAAGCGCTAAGTTGTATTCTCTTGTTCCTCTTTCATCAGCATGACCTTCAAGCACTACATTTATGCCTGGATTTTTTCTTAACCATGCTGCTTGAGCTCTTAAAGTTTCTCTGGATGCAGTTGTTAAAATAGACTCATTTGTTGCAAAGAAAACTCTGTCTGGAACACCATCAGCTAAATATTCAACTGTGTCCGTTCCTGTGTAAACATCACCTTGCATTTGACCTTGGATATCTGTTGCTACTTCTTTTTTAGTTGCACAAGCAGATAAAACTAGACAAGCTGTTAATACTAAAAGTGTGTTTTTAAAAATTTTGATTAATCTCATTAAATTGCTCCTTGCTGCTAATTTCAATTTCTTAACTTTTTCACAAGTAAATAGAGGTTTCAAGTCTAAAAATCAAGAAATTTAAAATAATTAGTCTACTAATTACTTAATAATGATGACCATGATGGGTCAGATGCATCAGTAGGGGTCTTAATTTGACGTTCATTGTAACCTGTTAAATCAATTGACCACAATTTTGCTGAGAAGCCTTCACCTTTAGCGTTAGTTTTAGTTTCTCTATAAAAAATAAGCACTCTACCATTTGGAGACCAAGACGGAGCTTCTTGGTAATAGTTTTCTGTTAAAAGTCTTTCTCCGCTACCATCAGTTCTCATCACACCAATATAAAATTTACCTTTATGCAATTTTGTAAATGCAATTAGATCACCTCTAGGTGACCAAACAGGTGTTCCATAAAGACCATTTCCAAAAGAAATTCTTTTTACATCAGTGCCATCATCTTTCATTATATAAATTTGCTGATAACCACTTCTATCAGAATTAAATGTAATATATTTACCATCTGGAGAATATGATGGTGATGTATCAATAGATGGATGGTTAGTAATTCTTTGTACTATTCTATTTTCTAAATCCATTGTATAAATATCAGACTTGCCATCTTTAGCAAAACTCATAATAATTTTTTTTCCATCAGGTGAAAATCTTGGTGCAAAAGTCATTCCTGGGAAATCCCCAACTACTTCCTGAGTGCCCGTTTCAATATCTAAAAGATAAACTCTAGGCATGTTTTTAAAATATGACAGGTAAGTTACCATTTGACTAGTTGGATTAAATCTAGGAGTTAATACTAATTCATTACCTAAAGTTAAAAATTTATTATTTTCACCATCTTGATCCATGATTGCTAATTTTTTTATTCTTAGAGTTTTAGGTCCCTCTTCTGAGACATAAATTATCCTTGTATCAAAATATCCTTTTTCTCCTGTAAGCCTTTCATAAACCTTATCTGAAATAATATGACCTACTCTCCTCCAATTATTAGGAACTGTAGTAAAAGCTAAAGCCATCATTTCCTTAGCTGCCAAAACGTCCCACAACCTAAACTCTACTCTTAATTTGTCTTCAATATAATTTACTTTGCCAGTTATAAGTGCTTGAGCTTTAATTAAATTCCAATCCTCAAACCTTGGTTTTAGATTAGCTATATCAGGAGCTTGGAGAAAAGCTTTTTTATCTAAAGGGTTAAACAACCCTGAGGTTTTTAAGTTATTTTCAACTATGATTGAAATTTCTGAGCCTATGTTCTCTTTTTTTAATATTTTTTCAAAACTTTTTCTTGAATTTTCATCTATTGATAAAGGAGATACAGCTAATGGTAGGGGGTTTAAATTTCCTCTTGTAATATCGACTTCAATTAAAGCAAAGGCATTAATAGGAATTAAGATCAAAAATAAACTTAAAAATTTTTTAAACATTTTCATATATTAACCCTCTAACATCTCTCTTGCATCAAAATTTAACTGTAATTCCTTCCATCGTTCATAACCTGTCGTTGGAACTCTTAGTGGTTGACACAACTTTACAGCACGAAGAGCGCTTTCTGCCAACACTTTATAAAATCCCTGTCCTGGTTTGTTCATTCTAGCATGATCTAGAATCTCAGTTTTTGAGACCGTTCCATCTGGTTTTAATTTTAATTTTATTCTAACCAACAAATTTTCATTATATGGTAAACCTAACGGAATACTCCAACATCCGAATATTTGTGCCTTGAGCGCATCTTCCTCACTAAGTGTAAGGCCAGTGTTTTCAACATTTCTCTCTTGATCTTGCGTAGTATCATTATTTGTCTTTAAAATTTCTGCACTCTCTTCTTTAGATTTATCAATTAAAGCAGCAATATTATTTGGATCAAATAAATCTTTTTTTTCAAATTCTGATACTTGTTTTACCTTATTATCAACTTTCTCGGGATTTTGTTTTTTTTCCTCTTTAGTTTCAACTTTTTTTACAGTTTTTTCAGGAAGAGGAATTGCCTCAGGAGTTTCCTTTTCTATTTTTAAATTATTCTTTTCAGGAGATAAAATGGTTTTTGTTTTAGTTTTTTCCACCTTTTTTGGTGGTGCTTGTTCTGAAACAAGTTTTTTCTCTTTCTCTTTTACTTTTTCAATAATTTTTTTTGCTTTAGGTGCGAATGGAATATTGGTTTTCTCTGCAATTTGAATTAGCTCAACAGATACAATTGGTGGAATATCAAGTGGTTTTTTTGCTAAAAAAGGTAAACTCAAAGCTGTAATAAAAATTAATAAAGCATGTAAAACAGAAGAAATAATTATACTTCTATTCACTTAAATTACCTTTGTTTGTAAGGTTCTGAAATCAACGCTACTTTAGTAAACCCAGATCCTGATAATAAACCCATTATTTCTAAAACTCTTCCATAATTTATTGTTTTATCACCTCTAACATAAATTCTTGTATCAGTTCTATTTTTTGAAACTGCTAAAACCTTGGCAATAATATTATCGTATTCAACTTTTGCTTCTTGAATAAAAATTTCACCTTTTGCGTTAATTGATAATGTTAATGGTTCTGTCTCTTCAGGCAAAGAATCTGCTGAACTTTCTGGTAAATCAACTTGAACCCCCACAGTTAACAATGGTGCAGTAACCATAAAAATAATAAGCAAAACAAGCATTACATCGACAAAAGGAGTAACATTTATTTCACTCATTGGGTCTTTTGAGGAGCGATTAAATTTAAATGCCATTTATATAATTGTTAAAAATCTTTTAGAAAAATTTTCTAACTTTTCAGAATATTTTTTAGCATCATTATTAAATTTATTATAAGCTACTACTGCTGGTATCGCAGCTAATAAACCAAGAGCAGTAGCAAATAAAGCCTCTGCTATTCCTGGTGCAACTATAGCAAGACTTGTATTTCTTGATATGGCTATAGATTGAAAAGAGTTCATAATTCCCCAGACAGTTCCGAACAATCCAATAAAAGGTGCTGTTGAACCAACGGTCGCTAAAAAAGTAAATCCTTTTTCAATTTTTGTCATTTGTTTTTCAATTCCAGCTTCAAGAGATGCACTCATTCTCTCACTTATATTTGTTCTAGATTTTTTTTTAAGCAATCCCTCCATAGCATCTTGAAATACAAGTGACATTGGATCTTCAAGTTTACTAGGTAAACTGTTGTAAAAAGTTTCAGCAGATTTAGAGTTCCAGAATTTTTCTTCAAATTCTTCAGAAGATTTTTTTATTTTTTTAAATAAACGAAACTTTTCAATAATTACAGCCCAAGAATATATCGAACACAATATTAGTATAATCATTACAGACTTAACAATTATGTCCGCTCTTAAAAATAAACTTAATAATGAAAAATCAGTATTTGTTCCTAATTCAACTGCTTTTGCTGCTATATCTGCTTCCATGGTTACTCATCACACGTAAATGTGTCATGATTTTGTCTATTAATTTAAATTGATTATTCCTCTTTTTGATAAGTTTCGAAGAAAAAGCTAGCTATTAAGATAGCATCTGCTTTGTTATTATCTTTCTTTTTTGACAATTGTGCTGAAAAATATGGAAAAATTTCAATAGCTCTTGTTCTGCTCGCATCTTTTTCTGAATTAATAAGGTTAAAATATTTTTTCCATTTAGCTGGCCTTACATAATAAACAGGTAAATGCATTGCGCTGCATATGCCTTTTAAAATACCAAAAGATTGACCAAAATTAAACATACTGGTAACGCCTTGACCTGGCATTGCAGAAACCTGTTCAATTACAACCTTAATATTTTTTTTATCAATCTTATTTATTCTTTCACTAATTTCATTAAATATTTGAGCACCATTTACTTGTCTCTTATTTTTCTTACCGTCTGTCATGGTTGGCATTTCAATAACGTCTTTTATTATACCATCCTTGAAAAAACAGATTGATCCTGAGATTCCTGGATCAATTCCAATAATCAACATCAAATACCACCTAAATTTACGTTTGAATAAACGTTTTGAACATCATCATCTTCCTCAAGAGTTTCTAAAAAATCTACTACGCTATCTTTGTTCTCATTATTTACCTCAACACTATTTAATGGAACCCATTCAATTTCTGTAGAAATAAAATTTACAATAATTTTCTCTAAATTTTTTTTAACATTATATATTTCACTCATTTGACACTGAACTTCATGATAATCATCAAAAGACAAACATTCATCGGCTCCAGACTCAATCGCTAAATCTAGAATTTTTTCATCAGATATCTCTTTTTTATCAATTTTGATTATACCTAATTGTTGAAAATTATGAGAGGCAGAACCTTGCGTTCCCAAGCTTCCACCACTTTTTTGAAAAATAGTTCTAATATTTGATGCAGTCCTATTTTTGTTGTCTGTTAAAGTTTCAACTATAACAGCAATCTTTTCTGGTCCAAATCCCTCATATCTTAAATTTTCAAAATTGGCTCCTGTAGCTGCACAAGATTTATCGATTGCTCTTTCAATATTATCTTTGGGCATATTTGCAGATCTAGCAGCTTGTACCGCTGATCTTAGTCTGGGGTTCATTGTTGGATCTTTGTCGCCAAGTTTTGCAGCAACAGTAATCTCTTTGGATAATTTTGAAAATATCTTTGATCTTTGTTTATCGGCTTTACCTTTTTTATGTTTTATTCCGGCCCAGTGTGAATGTCCTGCCATGATGTTTAAATATTTTTTAGTTGATCTCCGTATACGTAGCTTTTGATATCTAGTGCTAATCCTGTTTTTATATCACAATCTACTATAACACCACATAAAGTAGCATCTCCAGTAGCAGGAAAGTGTTTCACTGAATTCTTTTTCAAAAATCTATTTAAAGAATTATCTTTATTCATACCAATCACTGAATCGTAATCTCCACACATACCTGCGTCTGTTTGATATCCTGTTCCATTATTAAGTATTCTGGCATCATTTGTTGGAATATGAGTGTGAGTCCCTACCACGAGGGTCGCCTTTCCATCAAATAGATGTCCTATAGCATTTTTTTCGCTAGTAATTTCTCCATGAAAATCAACTACCAGTAAATCAAAATCCTTTTTGATTTCATTTTCTTTTAAAAATTTTTGAGATGCTTCAAAAACATCTTCACACTTTTTCATAAAAACATTTCCCATCAAATTTAGAACTCCAATTTTAATATCATTCTTTGTATCATAAATCTGAAAACCTTTTCCTGGTGCTGGTTCAAATAAATTTTTAGGTCTTAATAATCTTTCCTCCTTATCAATAAATTCCATTATTTCTTTTTGATCCCAAACGTGATTACCAGTTGTAATAACATCAACACCGCAATTAAAAAAATCCTCACATATTTCTTTAGTTAAACCAACTCCTTGAGCAGCTGCATTTTCACCATTTACAATTACAAAATCGATATTTTTTCTTTTAATTTCATTTAATAAATTACTAGTTAATTTAGAACATCCAGAAATTCCAACAACATCACCTAAAAATAAAATTCTCATTGTATAATTTTTTTTTCTGTCATTATTAAATCAAGCTTCTTATCAAAGTTATTGATAGGTATTTTTTTTAATTTTTGGTATGAAAATCCTAATCCAATTTTTAAAATTTTTTTAAATTTTGTTGTCTTTTCTAAATAACGATCATAAAATCCTCCACCATAGCCTAATCTGTTCAAATCATCATCATAAGCTACTAAAGGAACAAATATTACATCTGGGTAAATTTTCTTTCCTAAAGTTGGCTCGGCAATTCCATACTTATTAATTTTTAAAGGATCTTTGTTTGTCCATTCGAAAAAATCCATTTGGTTATTTTCTCTAATTGCTGGTAAGGAAATATTCACTCTTTTGTTTCTTAAAAAATTAAGCATACCTAAATCATCAATCTCATGATTACAAGGATAATACCCTCCTACATTTTTGAAATTAAATTTATTTTTTTTTAAAAATCTATAAATTCTGTCAGGATAGAGACTAAATTTTTTATAAGAATTTTTTTTTCTAAGATTTAAAATTTTACTTCTTAGCTTAGATTTACTCACAGACCTACTTTGATATGTTTTCTAATTTTGCTTTTTTTACAAAATTTGATATTTGATCAGCGGCTTCATCAATTAAATTTTCGTATTTTTTTTGATTATCGTCAATTTCTTTTTTTAAATTTTCATGATCTAGATTTAGTTTTTCAATTTCAGATTCTTTTAAGTCCCTGTAATCGTAAATTAGAGATTTTAGTTCTTTAAATTTGTTTGATAGATCTTTTAATTCATCTTTTTTTTGATCTACTTTTTTCTTAGTTTCATAATATTCATCCATTATTTTTACAGCTGTAATTAATAAAAGTTTATTTTCACCTAAATTTCCTAAATCATTTTTTAAATTATTAAACTTTTTGTTAATCTGAATTAACAATTCTTCTAAGTGCTCCTCTTGTCCATCTTCACATGCAAGCAAAAACTCTTTATTGTTAAATTTTATACTTACATTTGCCATTTATCTATTTCATCCAATAGTGTGTCCGTTTCTTGATTAAGTTCATCAATTTTTTCAGAAAATTCAATTTGTTTTCTTTCTTCTAGCTTTTCTTTACTTTTTAAATCCTCAAGTTTTTTTGAAAGATTTTCATGTTCCTCGAGCAAAGTTTTATATTTTTCTTCAATTTTTGTTTTTTCAATTTCTAATTGATTTTGTTTAGTGCTTAAGTTTTCAATATTTTTTTGCAATTCAGGGTTTGTTAGATCTAAATTTTTTAATTCTTCTAATGCAATGTTTAATTTTTTTTCTTTTTCGTCTATAGAATTCATATATATATATTTATATTATTAAATAGATTCTTCTTAGTCTAGTCAGGATAATTTTGAGCAAACTACACAACGATTTAGCTAATTGTATCAGATTTTTATCAATTGATGCTGTTCAAAAGGCAAATTCAGGTCACCCGGGAATGCCTATGGGTATGGCAGATGTTGCAACGGTACTATTTAAAAATTTTTTGAGATTTAATCCAAAGAATCCAGATTGGTTAAATAGAGATAGATTTGTTTTGTCTGCTGGTCATGGTTCTATGCTTCTGTATTCTTTGCTTTACCTAACTGGGTATAAAAGCGTATCGATAAATAATATTAAAAAATTTAGGCAGCTAAATTCTATTTGTGCTGGACATCCTGAATATCATCCGAAAACAGGTATTGAAACTACAACAGGTCCTCTTGGACAAGGTATATCTAATGCCGTTGGTTTTGCAATCGCTGAGGAAATTTTAAAAAATAAATTAGGTAAAGATTTAATTAATCACAAAACTTATGTTTTAGCTGGTGATGGATGCTTAATGGAAGGAATAAGTCATGAAGCGATGAGTTTAGCGGGACATTTGAAACTTAAAAATTTAGTTATGCTATTTGATAATAATTCAATTTCAATTGATGGTCCAACAAATCTTGCGGTTTCAGATAATTTTAAAAAAAGATTTGAAGGATATGGTTGGGATTATATTTCAATAAACGGTCATAATGAAAAAGAAATTTTTAAAGCACTAAAAAAGGTTCAGAACGCTAAAAAACCTTCTGTGATTTCTTGTAAAACTAAAATTGGATATGGTTCACCGAATAAATCAGGAAAGGCATCATCCCATGGAAGTCCATTAGGAGCAGATGAGATCAAACTTGTAAGAAAAGTCTTAAATTGGAAAAGTAAACCTTTTGATATCCCATATAAAATTTTAAAAGATTGGAAAAAAATTGGCCAAAGAGGTGAAATTTTAGAAAAAAAATGGAACAAAATATTAAAAAGAAAAAAAATAAAATTTAATCAAACATTAAAAAATAACTTTAATACAGCACTTAAGAAAGAAAAAGAAGATGCAATAAAAGAACCAAAAAGTTTAGCTACTAGAAAATGTTCAGAAATGACATTGAGTGCATTAACAAAAGAAAAAAATAATTTAATTGGTGGCTCTGCTGATTTAGCAGGATCAAATAATACAAAAACTAAAAACCATAAAATAATTAAGTCTGGAGATTTTACTGGAGACTACATTCACTATGGAGTGAGGGAACACGCAATGAGTGGAATTATGAATGGTATTGCACTTCACAGCAATCTAATTCCTTATGGGGGTACTTTTTTAATATTTTCTGATTATTGCAAACCTTCGATTAGATTGTCAGCATTAATGAAAAAAAGAGTTATATATGTAATGACTCATGATTCTATTGGCCTCGGAGAAGATGGCCCTACTCATCAACCTATAGAACAGCTTTCAGGCTTACGCGCTATACCTAACTTAAATGTATTTAGGCCTGCAGACAGAATTGAAACTATCGAATGTTGGGAGCACGCCTTAAAAAGTTCAAAAACACCTAGTGTGCTATCTTTGACAAGACAAAATTTAAATCCAGTAAGAAAAACATACTCAAATAAAAACTTATGCTCATTGGGCGCTTACGAGGTTTTAAGAACAAATAAAAAAATTAATCTAACAATATTAGCAAGTGGATCTGAAGTTAATCTAGCAATAGAGGTTAGCCATAAATTGGCCAAAGATAAAATATACTCCAAAGTGATATCAATGCCTTGTATGGATCTTTTCGAATTACAATCTAAAACTTATAAAAATAAAATACTAAAAGAAACAAAATTTAAAATATCGATTGAAGCTGGATCAAGTGATTGTTGGAAAAAATATGTAGGTGATAATGGAATTACTTTTGGAATTGATGAATTCGGCAAAAGTGCACCCTATAAAGATATTTATAAATATTTTGGACTAGAGAGTGCAAATATTAAAAATATTACTAAAAAATTAGTAAAAAAATAAAATGACAATTAAAATTGGAATTAATGGAATGGGGCGGATTGGTCGTATGGTTGTTAGATCAATTGTCGAAAGTAAAAATAAAAATTTAAAAATTAATCATATAAACAATAGGTCAAATTCAGAAACTACATCTAAATTAATCAAATACGATTCTATACATGGAAAATTAAATGCTGATTTAGATTTTGATCCAAATCATTTAATAATTAACAAAAACAAAATTACATTTTCTCAAGAAACAAAAATTGAAGACATTAATTGGAAAAAACATAATGTTGATTATGTTTTTGAATGTACTGGAAAATTTAATTCAAAAGAAAAACTTATTGCTCATATTGAAAATGGTGCAAAAAAAGTGATAGTTTCTGCTCCATGTAAAAATGCTGATAAAACAATAGTATTCGGTGTTAATGAAAATATAATTACTAAAAAGGATAAAATAATATCTGCGGCGTCATGCACCACCAATTGTCTAGCACCAGTAACCAGTGTTCTTGATCAAAATTTTGAAATTGAAAAGGGTTTTATGACCACAATTCATGCATTTACTAGCGATCAGAGAATTTTAGATAACTCTCATAAAGATCCAAGAAGAGCGAGATCTGCAAGTCAATCAATAGTTCCTACCTCAACAGGAGCTTCGAAAGCAATAGGAGAAATAATACCAAACCTCAAAGGGAAACTAGAAGGTGTTGCTATGAGAGTGCCTACTCCTAATGTTTCTCTTGTTGAATTAGTTTTTTGTACAAAAAAAGATATTAGTATAAAAAAAATTAATAATGCATTCGAAAAAGCGTCAAAAAATAAATTAAAAAATATCTTAAAAGTTACTCATGAAAAATTAGTATCGATAGATTTTAATCATCATCCTGCTTCTGCAATAGTAGATGCTTCTTTAACAAATGTAGTTGGAAGTAATATGGGCAAAATATCAGCCTGGTATGATAATGAATGGGGCTTTTCTAATAGGATGTGTGATATCGCTGAAACTTTGCATAAAATCTCTTAATGAGGAGTATAATAAACGAAAAAAATCTAAATAATAAAAAAATATTATTAAGACTAGATTTAAATGTTCCATTGGAAAGAGACAAGATAACAGACACAACAAGAATTGATAAAATTCTTCCTACATTAAATTTTTTGATTAAAGAAAATGCTAAAATTGTAATTTTATCTCATGTTGGAAGACCAAAAGGAAAAATTGTTAAAGGGCTCTCCCTAAAACCAATTTGTGAAGAATTACAAAATAAATTAAGAAAAAAAGTAAAACTTATTAGTGAAAATATTAAAGAAATAAAAAATAAAAATTTCTTCAATAACTATAATGAAGATATTTTTATATTAGAAAATATTAGATTTTATTCTGAGGAAGAGCAAAATGACAATAAGTTTGCTGAACTGCTATCAAATCTAGGAGATATATATGTCAATGAAGCTTTCTCTTGTTCTCATAGAGCTCATGCCTCAATTTGTGAAATTCCAAAATTCTTACCCTCGTTTTCTGGGTTGCAGCTAGATCTAGAGGTGAATGCTCTTAACAAAATAACTTCTGAAATTACAAGACCAATTACTTGTATTATTGGGGGCTCAAAAATTTCAACTAAAATTAATGTTATTAAAAATTTAATTGCTAAATTTGATAATATTATAATTGTTGGGGGTATGGCTAATAATTTTATAGAATATTTTGGAAATAATGTTGGAAAATCTATTAAAGAAAAAAATTGCGATAAAACAGTTGAAGAAATTATCTCTCTTTCAAAAAAAGAAAAATGTGAAATAATATATCCAGAAGATGTGATTGTATCTAAAAGTTTAATTGGATCTCCTCAAAATAAGGAATTGAACGAGATATTATCTGATGAAATGATATTAGATATTGGTCCAAAAACTATAGATAAAATAACAAAAATTATTGATAATAGTAAAACTATACTTTGGAATGGACCCGCAGGATATTTTGAAAATCCAAATTTTGCTTATGGAAGTATTCAAATAGCAAAAAAAATAATTGAAAATAATAAAGCAAACAAAATTTTTTCAGTTGCTGGTGGTGGTGAAACAGTTTCTTTATTAAATAATTTAAATGCTGTTAGTGAATTTAATTTTGTTTCAACTGCAGGTGGAGCTTTTTTAGAATATCTTGAAGGTAAAAACCTTCCTGGTATAACCGCATTAAATCAAAATGTCTGAATTAAATAAAATTGCA
>CACDLV010000025.1 GCA_902553675.1 uncultured Pelagibacteraceae bacterium | reverse complement strand
GAATCTGAAATACTTAAGTTTCTTTTTTTTAATTGATAATTTGTTGCTAATATCGTTTCATCTTTACCATTAAGAATATTTCTAATGAAATTTTTTTCATTGTTTGATTTTAAATTTAAAATTCCAACATCAGATTTACCATCTTTATTAAAACAAATTATTTCACAAATTTGATTACCCTCATTATTAATAATTTCTAATTCATCGTCAGGAAAAATCTGAAAAGCAGTAAGAGCACCACCATTAACAACGTGTCTTTCAACTCCAGGTGGTAAAATATTTAAACCAGGATATTTAATATCTTTACTTGTTCCTATCATTTTAATTTTTAAATATTGTTATATTTTTTATCATCATTTTTATTGTTTAAATATATATATATTTTTTAGAACTAATAATTCTTTACCTACCTATTCGTTTTGTCATAGACTAATGAATATTAATATTAATAGAGGGGTATAAATGAAAAAAATAATATCATTACTATCTGCTCTAGTTATTTCTGTAGTAAGTTTTGCAGGAATTTCTAACGCTGATAGCAAGAAGCCTATCGTTATCCCAACTCATAACTGGTCAAGTCAAATTGTAATGGCCTATGTTATTGGTGGAATTTTCGAAAGTATGGGCAATAACGTTAAATACGTTAACGCAGACTCACAAGCAGTTTATGAGTCAATTAGAATTGGAGATGTAACTATATCTCACGAGGTATGGGAATCTGCATTTGGTAAATCTTTTACTACTGCTTTAGATAAAGGTGGTTTATTAGATTGGGGTGATCATGAAGCAAGAACTCTTGAGGATATGGGATATCCAAACTGGGTTGCTGAAAAAGGATTATGCCCAGGTTTACCAGACTGGACAGCTTTAAAAAATCCAGATTGTGCTAAGAACTTTACAACACCAGATTCACCAGATGGAAAAGGAAGAATGTTGGAAGGTCCACAAACTTGGCATGGTGACTTAATTCCACAAAGGGTTGATGCACTAGGTTTAGGTGACTTATGGTGGGTTAAATTTGCTGGAAGTGCTGATGCACTTTGGGCAGAATTAGCTGCAGCTGAAAAAGAAGGAAGAGGAACAATTATCTTCAACTGGACGCCTAACTTTACAGATGGTGCTGGTTTTACATTTATTGACTTCCCTCCATACACAGCTGGTTGTAGACCAGAAGATGGTGGAGATGGTAAATGTGGTTCTCCTGATGGATACTTGAAAAAAGCAGTTCATGAGGATTTCCCAAAAACTCATCCTGATGCAGCAGCAGCGTTTAAGAAAATGTCATTCTCTACAAGTCAAATTGGTGCAATGGCAGCTTTAGTTGACGTTGACAAAATGACTCACGAAGATGCAGCTAAAAAATGGTTAGCTGATAACAAGTCAGTTTGGCAAGCTTTTACTAAATAAGGATAAAAGTTTAAATTTTAAATCTCCCCCAACATTGTTGGGGGGGGGATTTTTTTTTAAATAATTTTGTGTAAAATATGTTTATGAAAAGATCTATTCTTGTTTTTCTTTTAAGCTTTCTAGTTTGTTCATCAGTCTTTGCAAGAAGTACAGGCTGCAAAGAAGGTAATTGTGATAATGGATATGGTAAGTGGGTTTATACCGATAAAACAACTTATGAAGGAGAATGGGTTTCAACAAAAAAGCAAGGACAAGGTGTAGAGACTTGGCCAAATGGATATATTTATAAAGGAGAATTCAAAAATAGTGTCTGGAGCGGAATAGGTACATTAACATTTCCTGATGGTTCTACTTACGAAGGAGAGTGGGCGAATGGTTTTATGAATGGTCAAGGAACATTTACTTGGTCTGATGGAAAACAAAAAACAGGTATTTGGAAGAACGGTAAGTTACAAGAATAATGTCTAAAGAAAATTATATTAATAAAATAAAAGATTTACCTGAGTCTTTGAGACAATTTATTGGTCTTATATTTATTACTCTAATAGTAATTTTATCTTTTAGTATTTTAAATGGAATTTTTGGACAAGGTGATGATTTAGTAAAAAGAATGAAGTTAGAAGAAGAAAGAATTGCTGAAGAAAAAAAACTAAGTGAGTTAATATCTAAACTACCCTCAGGAATATTGGTCTCATTTGATGGAACTGATCACTACAAATTAACAGATGAAGTATATGAGCAGGTATGTAAAGCTACAAAACTAATTCCTCAAAGAGCGATTATGGGAGCTAATTTCTTAAATTTTAGAGCACATGAGCTATATACAATTAATGGAAATAAAATTGATGAAACTTTTGTTAAATGGGATGAAGAAAAAGGCAAATGTTTTGCGGGTTTTACAGTTAGTGGAAATAATGTAGGTGTTGATGAAAGTATTACTATAAGTGGAGAGGCTTTGAGTTTTTTAAGTACTGGAATTGATACAAGAGTTTATTTTATCAAAAATTTTTAACAAGGAAAGGCAACAATTATTAACATTTTAATTTTATAGAATTTAATATAACTTTAAATTAATTTATGTCTGAGACTGTAATCAAATGCGAGTCGGTTTATAAAATTTTTTGGACAAAATGCCAAAAAGATGCTCGAAGAGTCTAATGGCAATGTAGACGCAAAAACCTTTCAGGAAAAAGGATGTATAGTTGGAGTTAATAATGCTTCTTTTGAAGTTGCAAAAGGGGAAATGCTAGTAGTGATGGGATTATCTGGTTCGGGTAAATCAACTTTGCTTCGATGTATATCAAGACTAACAGATGCAACTGGTGGAAAAATTTTCATAGAAGGTCAAGATTTACTAGAATTAAATAATAAAGAATTAATTGAACTTAGAAGAAACAAAATGGGAATGGTGTTTCAAAGTTTTGCTTTACTACCCCATAAAACTGTAGTTGAAAATATTGCCTTTCCTTTGCAGATTAAAGGCACCAATACTGAAGAAAGTATTAATAGAGCAATGGAGATGGTAAAATTGGTTGGGCTTGATGGAAGAGAAAACTACTTTCCTAGAGAACTTTCTGGCGGACAACAACAAAGAGTAGGAATTGCAAGATCATTAGCTGTAGAACCTGATATATGGTTTTTGGATGAACCTTTTTCTGCATTGGATCCATTAATAAGAAAAGAAATGCAAGATGAGTTTCTAAGACTTCAAGAGAAATTACAAAAAACAATAATGTTCATTACTCATGATTTTGATGAGGCATTAAAGTTAGCTGATCGTATAGCAATTATGAAAGATGGTATAATTGAGCAATTAGATACACCTGCTAACATTGTGTTAAATCCAGCAACTGAGTATGTAAGAAAGTTTACCGAAGAAGTGCCAAGAGAGAAAGTTTTGGTAATCGAGGATGTAATGGATACATCGAACAATGATAATTTGGGAGATTTAAAGGTTTCAAAAGATGAGATTATTGAAAATGTAGCAGAAAAAATTCTTACTCAAGAAAAAATAGTAGCAGTAGTTGATTCTGAAAATAATATTGTTGGATCAATTAAACCTTCAAAAATAATAGATACGGTTTTTGGAGGAAGAAAAAACGGTAGTTAAAATATGGAGTATTTAAAAAAATATCCAAAATTATTTCAGTGGTTATTTTTATTAATTGTATTTTTTGCTTTATGTTTTGCAATTGATGTTCCTGAAACTTATAAATTTATAAGAGGCCAGGCTGAATTTGTTAAAGATCCAAACCAAAGTGTTTACTTTTTTTTAGGCAAAGAGGTTAGGTATTATGCCTTTGATGTATTTTGGAGATTGCCTCCACTTCTAGGATGGCTGCCTATTTGGATAAACGACTCCTTATTTTTCTTAATGAATGAGTGGATGCCAATGGAGTTTTGGAACGAAGATACTCAAGAATTTAAAACTCGACCATTATTATTAGAGATAAGTAGAAATTTAACTTCATTTATGACTTTTTTAATTGAATTAATTAGGGAGATTTTACTTGGAGGTTTAGAAACTATTGTTGCATTTACAAGTTGGGATTTTATTGATGCTTATCCATGGTTAGAGTTGCCCGGTTTACCTTGGACTATTGTTGCTGCTGGAGCAGCTATACTTTCTTATAAACTTAGCGGAAAAGGATTAGCTTTGTTTGCAGGGTTAACAATGATCTATATTTCTATATTTGGTCAGTGGAAACCTTCAATGCAAACACTTTCATTTATACTTGTTGCAGCTCCACTTTCATTTATTTTTGGTTTAGGCCTGGGTATTGCAGCATACAAAAGTAAACGTGTTGAAAAAGCTTTGTACCCAATTCTTCTAGTAATGCAGACAATGCCTCAATACGCTGTATTAGTTCCTGCACTTGTTTTATTTGGAGTAGGTGATCACGCTGCTGTAATTATTACTATGGTTGTTGCGGTTCCACCAATGATATTATTAACAATATTAGGTTTAAGAGCCATACCCCCAGAAGTTATTGAAGCTGGAAGAATGAGTGGTTGTACCAATTGGCAATTAATGTTCAAGGTACTAATTCCAACAGCAAGAAGAGATATTTTAATTGGAGTTAACCAAGTTATTATGGTTTGTTTTTCAATGGCAGTCATATCTGCTTTCATTGGTGCCAAAGGTTTAGGATTTAATTTATTATTAGCTTTGAACCAACTTAATATTGGATTAGCATTGGAAGCAGGATTGTGTATTAGTCTAATTGCAATCCTTCTTGATAAAATGTCTTTAGCTTGGGCAAACAAACAAACAGATTATTTTGGTAACCTGACATTTTTCCAAAGAAATAAAAACGTAATATTTTTTGCAGCTTCATTCGTAATTGGAATAATTCTTGCATATATTGGGACATTTATTTTCAAAGGTAGTTTTAATTACTTGTTTGAAATTCCCCATAATAAAGGAATATCAACAGCAGATTTTTGGAATAAAGGAGTTGATTGGATTTTTGATACTTTCTTCGTGTATATTAAAGCATTCAATACATGGTTAATTCAAGATGTGCTTCAGCCGATGAGAGCTTTATATTTAAGAATGCCCGCAGTAGCTACATTAGTGCTAGCAGTTGGAGCGGGATATTTAATTGGAGGAATTCGTTCAGCATTAGTTGTTGCTGCTTTGACTTTATTTATAGCACTAAGTCCATGGTGGGATAGGGCGCTAGTTACATTATATATGGCAACTTTTGGAGTAGTTATTTCTTGTTTAATAGGATTTACAGTTGGAACATTATGTTTTCAAAATAAAAAATCAGCAGCGTTTATGCTTGGTGTTTGTGATATATTCCAAACATTCCCATCATTTGTATATCTAATTCCAGTAATGATGCTTTTTGGAATTACAGATACTTCTGTATTAATTGCAGTAATTGTTTATGCAACAATTCCTGCAACAAGGTACACAATTGAAGGTTTAAGAAGTGTTCCGGTGGGCTTGCATGAAGCCGCAACAATGTCTGGTGTAAATAAACTTCAAAGATTAACAAAAATTGAGTTTCCATTAGCATTTCCACACATGATGCTTGGTATAAATCAAACAATTGTTTTTGCTTTATTTATGGTGATAATTGGAGCATTTATTGGAACAGAAGATCTTGGACAATATATTTTAAAAGCCCTATCAGATAAAAATGGCGCAGGAATTGGTTTAACACTTGGTATCTGTGTTGCGTTTATAGGATTGATTTTTGATAACTTGATTAGAACTTGGGTAGAAAAAAGAAAAAAACACTTAGGCATAGCGTAGTTCGTTGAAAAAATTTATAATTTCTATTGATCAAGGCACCACTTCTTCAAGAGTAATTCTTTTTAACACCAAAGGAAGAATTGAATTTGTTTCACAGTATGAATTTAAACAATATTTCCCAAAAAATGGGTGGGTAGAACATAACCCAAATGAGATTTGGTCAACAACCCTTAAAGCACTTAAGAATGTTATTAATAAGGCCAATAAAATCAGAGGCCATATTATTAGTATCGGAATTACCAATCAAAGGGAAACAACAATTTTATGGAATAAGAAAACAGGAAAGCCAATCTATAATGCAATAGTTTGGCAAGATCGAAGAACTCAAGAATATTGTAAAAAACTTAAAAACAAAAAATATGAAAATGATTTCAGAAAAAAAACAGGATTATTTATTGATCCTTATTTTTCAGCAACAAAAGTAAGGTGGATTTTAGATAATGTTAAGCAGTCTAAAAAATTATTAAAGTCAAACAATTTATTATTTGGGACAGTTGATACTTTTTTAATTTGGAAATTAACTAAAGGAAAACAACATTTAACCGAAGCTACAAACGCAAGTAGGACAATGTTGTTTAATATTAATAACAATAAATGGGATCATGAGATTTTAAAAAAATTAAATATTCCAAAGAGTATTCTACCCGAAGTAAAAAATTCAGCTGATGACTTTGGCAAAACTGATAAAAAAATTATTGGAAAAGAGATACCAATATCTGCTGTTTTGGGTGATCAACAGGCTGCTGCGGTTGGTCAAACTTGTTTTGATAAAGGTTCAATCAAAAGCACTTATGGAACAGGGGCTTTTGTAATTATGAATACAGGCTCCAAGAAAATAAATTCCAAAAATAAATTGTTAACAACAATATGTTATCGATTGAATAATAAGACCACTTATGCTTTAGAGGGATCAATTTTCATAGCTGGCGCTGGCATACAATGGTTAAGAGATAAAATGAAATTGATAAAAAAAGCACCAGAAACAGAAAAAATAGCAAGATCATCAAATATAAATGATGGTATCTTTGTCGTTCCCGCTTTTAGCGGCATGGGTGCACCTTATTGGAGACCAGATGCAAGAGGTTTAATTACAGGTTTAACTCGGGATAGTAATTGGCAAAGTTTAGTAAGAGCAACAGTAGAGTCAGTTGCTTATCAAAGTTATGATCTTTTTAACGCTATGAATAAAGATGGTTTAAAACCTAGAATAGTAAAAATTGATGGTGGTATGGTTGCAAACAATTGGTTTTCACAATTCTTGTCAGACACAATAAATTTAAAAGTAATTAGACCAAAAGTATTGGAAACTACCGCATTAGGAGTTGCGCTTTTTGCTGGATATCAAGTTGGTGAGTTTAAATCATTAAATCAAATTAAAAATATTTGGCAAAAAGATAAAGCTTTTTCACCAAAAATTAAGAATTCGTTGAGAAATCAATTATTACAAGGATGGAAACTAGCAATTAAAAAAACTTTGGCGTAGCTTTAGGTATGAAAAAAGTTTTAATTATTGGAGCTGGAGCAATGGGGGCAGCTTTTGCTTTTCCATTGTTAGACAATAACAATAAAGTAACTTTAACTGAGCCGTATAATGCAAAACTTTTAAATAAACTTCTTAAGAAAAAGAAATTTCATCCAAGTTTAAAAATTACTTTGCCAAAAAAATTAATAATTAAAAGATTTTCATCTCAATTACTATTTGAAAAATGGGATTTAATCGTAGTAGCTGTAAGTTCTGTCGGAATAGATTTGGTAAAAAAATATTTAAAAAACTTAAATAAAAAAACTTATTTACTGATTTTAACTAAAGGACTTAAATATGATCGTAAAATAAAAAAAATAATTACAATGTCTGAACAATTAGATTTAAGAAATAAAAAATTAAATATCTCTGTATTAAAAGGACCTTGTTTGGCAAAAGAATTGGCAAGAAAAATAAAGAGCTATACAGTTATTGCAAATAAAAATATCAGGATAGCACAACAAATAGGAAAACTAGTTTCAGCAAAATATTATAAAACTGAATACTCATCAGATGTTCGAGGAATAGAATTCTCATCTGCAATTAAAAATATTTATTCTATGGTTATAGGATCGGGTGAAGGAAACAATACCTCTTCAGCATTATTTAGAAAATCTTTTGATGAAATGGAATATTTAATTCAACATTTTAAAGGTAAAAAAGAAACTGTAAGAGGCTTAGCAGGTTTAGGAGATTTGTATGTTAGTGCTGTGGGAGGCAGAAATAGTAAAATGGGTGAATACTTGGGTAAAGGGTTTTCTTTTAAAAATGCTAAAAATAGATTTATGACAAATGATACTGTTGAAGGAGCTGATTTAGCTCATGAAATTGCACCTTATATTTTAAATAAAATTAATAAGAAAAAAATTCCATTGATGATCGCTTTATTAAATGCAATTACCAAAAACAAAAAATTAAATATAAATTATTAATTTTACTTATTTAAAAAAGTTTTCATTGAATCATCCATCGCTTTTTCCCATGGAGTATGGTGTACCGGCGCAACTGATCCAGTTACAGGAGACGAGAATGATTTATTTCTATATGTAAGAATATCCTCTACTTTATGATGCTCCCATTCTTTGAAATGTTTTCTAATTAATTCAAAATCAATTTTAGGGTAATCCGACATATCATGAAGTTCTTTGGTATATTCTGTTTGAAAATCAATCATTTGATCAGGGTTTTCTAATTTTTCTTCCATTGAAACCCATTTATTAATGTCTTTATCTATTTCGTCATCACTTGGCATTTTGATTTTTCCCATAATTACATCTCTTGCGTACCACCCCTGACAATCAAACATATTAAATGTATGAAATTGATCCTGCATACCTAAGTATAAAAGTTTATGATTATCTTGCCACACAACACCTTTGTAAAGTTTTGGTGGATATAATCTGTTATGTGTTTTTAATTTTAAGCTTTCATCTAAAAATGGAAAATGATGCAGATATCCTGTACATAAAATAACTACATCAGCATCTTGTTCTGTTCCATCTTTAAAGATGGCTTTTTTTCCTTCTAACCTGTCTAAATAATGAACTTCTTTCATACCTTTTGGCCATTTGAAACCCATTGGGTTATGCCTGTAACCGATTGTTACACTTTTAGCGCCATACTTATTACATTGTAGAGCTACATCTTCAGCAGAATAACTGCTTCCTAAAACAATTACATCTTTCCCTCTGAATTCTTCAGCATCTCTAAAATCATGTGAGTGCATTATTCTTCCTGGAAAAGAATTCATTCCTTCGTATTCAGGAATAAAAGGCACAGAAAAATGACCTGTGGAGACTACAACATAATCAAACGTATCATTTAAAATTTTATTATTAACTTTATCTTGGTAGCTAATTTCAAACTTATCATTTTTATAAACAGTATTTGTAACTCTTGTATTAAATTTAATCTTATTTTTTATATTTCCTTTGCTCACTCTTCCTAAAATATAATCTTGCAGCACTTCTCTTGGAGGGAAAGAGGGAATTGGCTTTCCAAAATGTTCATCAAAAGAATAATCAGAAAATTCTAAACACTCTTTAGGTCCATTAGACCATAAGTATCTGTACATACTGTTAGGCACAGGATCTCCATATTGATCTGAACCAGTTCTCCAGTTGTAGTTCCATAAACCACCCCAACTTTCTTGTTTTTCAAAGCAAACTATTTCAGGAATTTTTTCTCCTTTTTTTTCTAAATGCTCAAATGCTCTTAAAATTGAAAGTCCACATGGACCAGCGCCTATGATTGCTACTTTTGACATAGAATTTTTCCTATCATTAATAAATTTATAAATATATCTTACTAACAATTTTTAAAAAAATAAAATTATATTTTGTTATGGGTATTAATTGGAATTATCCAACCACTATGTGGATAGGAGAAAATAGAATTGAAGATTTATCCTTGGCTTGTAAAGAGTTAAATATTTCAAACCCATTATTTGTAACAGACAAGGATTTAATTAACTTAGATTTAATAAAAAACACAATATTAAGATTAAAAAAAAATTTTAAAAATTTAGCTACCTTTTCTAATTTTACGGGAAATCCAATTGGAGAAAATGTAGAAGAAGGTGTTAAAGTTTATAATACCTTGGACTGTGACGGTGTAATAGCTTTAGGAGGTGGGAGTGGTTTAGATGTTGGAAAAGCTATAGCATTCATGTGCAATCAATCTCGACCGTTATGGGATTTTGAAGATATTGGTGATTACTGGACAAGAGCTGATAGTTCAAAAATTCCAAAAATTATTGCAGTTCCAACCACTGCTGGAACAGGATCCGAAACAGGTAGAGCATCTGCAATTATAAATAAAGAAACAGGTGCAAAAAAAATTATTTTTCACCCAAAAATGTTACCTTCGATTGTTATTTTAGATCCTTTACTTACATTAGATTTATCTCCAAGATTAACAGCAGCAACAGGAATGGATGCACTAGCTCATAATTTAGAGGCGTTTTGTGCACCAGGTTATCATCCAATGGCTGATGGTATGGCAATAGAAGGAATGAAGTTAATTAAAAATTCTTTAATTAAAGCATTTACAAATGGAAAAGATGTTAACGCTAGAATGGATTTACTTTCAGCGGCTTCAATGGGCTCGACTGCATTTCAGAAGGGTCTGGGAGCAATCCACTCATTGAGCCACCCTGTAAACGGCAAATTTAATGTTCATCATGGTTTATCTAATGCAATATTTATGCCTTATGTTTTAACATTTAATAAACCTTCAATTGAAAATAAAATAATATCGATTTGTGATTATCTTAATTTAAATAAAAATTTTGATAGTTTTTTAAATTGGATTTTGGAATTAAGAAAAAAATTAAATATTCCACACAAATTATCAGATGTGATGGATTGTAATAATATTGATTTAGATGAACTTTCCTTAATGGCATTTGAAGATCCATCTACAGGAGGAAATCCCAAAAAATTAAGTCAAAATGATCTAAAAGAAATGTATATAAAAAGCATTTCTGGAGAATTATTTTAATGAAAAAAATATTGATAGTAGAAGGAAACTTGCGAGAAGAAAATCAAAGTTTTTCTGAGGCTGGAATTCAAACACATACAGAAAGTCTTAAAGATAGTTTGGCTTATTTCACTGATAAGTTAGAAACCCACGTGGTTAATCCATCTTCAGATGAAAATATCGATAAAAATATTGATGCACTCGAAAGTTACGATGGTCTTATTTGGGGTGGTAGTAGTTTAAATATTTATAACAATACTCCAGAAATAATAAGACAAATTGATTTTATGAAAGAGTGCCAAAAAAAAATTAAAAAAATTCTAGCAATTTGCTGGGGAATGCAAGTTGCAGTAACTGCAGCTGGAGGAGAGGTAAAAAAAGGTAATAAAGGATCTCATAGAGGAATTGCTCTAAATATAGAAATTAATGAAAATGGTTTAAATCATCCACTTTATAAAAATAAGGATAAAACTTTTAATACGCCAGCATTTAATTTTGACGAAGTTGTAACGATGCCAGAAAATTCAACTTTATTGGCCTCGAACTCAATAAACAATGTTCAAGGGATAAATTTTAAAGTTGGAGATTGTAATATTTGGGGACTTCAATATCACCCTGAAATTACTTACAATAAAATGATTAATTTAATTATTTTTAGAAAAGAAAAATTACTAGCAAGAGGTGCTTTTAAAGATCAAGAGGAGATTGATAACCATATTGAACAAATTGAAATAGAAAATCAAAAACTAGATAAAATTTCAAGAATGAGAGAATTAGAAAATTGGTTAGATTATCTTAATTTAGAATAAACCTTCAATTTCGCCTTTGTCATTCAACTTAATGGAGTCAGCAGCAGGAACTCTAGGTAACCCTGGCATTGTCATAATTTCTCCACACACAACAACTATAAACTCAGCACCAGAAGAAAGTCTTACCTCTCTTACAGGTAAAACATGACCTGTGGGTGCACCTTTTAGATTTGGATCTGTTGAAAAACTATATTGAGTTTTTGCAATACAAACAGGTAAATTGCCATAACCCTTTTCCTCAAAATCTTTTAATTGTTGTCTCACTTTTGTATCTGCTACCACCTCAGAGGCG
>CACDLV010000024.1 GCA_902553675.1 uncultured Pelagibacteraceae bacterium | reverse complement strand
GTTGCTTAAACTATATAAATGCCAAAAGACCCTTTCAAAACTCGCTTAGAGATTGCAAAAAGCAAGATTTCAAAGAAAAATCTCTACAATAAGAAGAATGAACCTTCACCTATAGGAACTGCATTCAAATTGAGCACAGAACTTGTTTCTGCAGTGGCTGTGGGGACAATTATTGGGTTTATTTTTGACAAGACCTTTGGTACTAAACCCTGGTTTATATTAATATTTTTTTTTGTTGGTGTAATTGCTGGAATAACCAATGTGATTAGATCTGCAAAAAAAATGCAAAAATAAATAAGTATTATGGCAGCAAATCCTATGTCTCAATTCGACGTTTATAGAATTGGACCAGAAATTAAAGTTGGAGCATTCGATATATCGTTTACAAACGCTAGTTTGTTTATGATTTTAAGTACTGTATCTATTTTATTAGTCTTTAATTTAGGATCAAAAAAAAATTCTATACTACCAAATAAAATTCAATTATTAGCAGAACTTAGCTATACGTTTGTATCCAAAATGATTAGCGACACAGCTGGATCGAAAGCTAAACCATACTTTGCATTTATATTTTCTCTATTCATGTTTGTTTTATTTTGTAACATGTTTGGAATGATACCTTATACTTTTACTGTAACTAGTCATATCATTGTAACATTTGTGCTCGCAGCATTTATATTTATTGGAGTGACTGTAATTGGCTTTATTAAACATGGATTTGGCTATTTAAAATTATTTGTTCCAAGTGGAGTACCTGCAGTATTACTCCCTTTAATTGTTGTTATAGAAATTATTTCTTATTTAAGTAGACCTATAAGTTTATCAGTAAGATTGTTTGCCAATATGATGGCTGGTCATACAATGATGAAAGTTTTCGGAGGCTTTGTAATAAGCCTTGGAATAGTTGGTGGATGGCTTCCACTAAGTTTTTCGGTTGCGTTAACTGGTTTGGAGATCTTAGTTGCTTTTCTTCAAGCTTATGTTTTTGCAATTTTAACCTGCATCTATTTAAATGATGCATTAAATTTACACCATTAATAACATAGGAGGATATAATGGAATTAGAAGCAGCAAAAATGATCGGAGCAGGTTTAGCAGCAATTGCTTTAGCTGGAGCCGGTGTTGGTATCGGAATAATTTTTGGAAATTATTTGTCTGGTGCAATGAGAAATCCATCTGCAGCACAAAAACAATTTCCTAACTTGCTTTTAGGGTTCGCACTTGCAGAAGCTACAGGATTATTCGGATTGGTAGTTGCGTTAATCATTCTCTTTGCGTTTTAAATTGATGGTTAAAAAAATATATTTTCAGTCAATATTTTTTAGCTTCTTTTTTATTAAAGAAGCTTTTGCAGCTGAAAGCGGGGGTATGCCTCAATTAAATCCAGAGTTTTGGGTTTCTCAAATTTTTTGGCTAATACTTACTTTTGGTATTATGTATTTAGTTTTATCTAAACTAATACTACCAAAAATTAGTAACAACTTAGAATCGAGAAAATCCCAAATATTAGAAAATATTGAGGCTGCTGAGAAACAAAGAGAAGATAGTGATACAAAACTAAAAGAATACGATGAAATTATATCTAAAAGCAAACTTGAGGCTAATAGTATTTTCAATCAAGCAAGAGAAAAAGCACTAAAAGACATTGGTGCAAAAAGAGAAGTTCTTGATAAGCAAATTGATAATGAAATTTCAGAGGCTGAAAAAGAAATAGATATATTAAGAAAGAATGCACCAGATAAAATAAACAAAATAGCTATTGAGACTTCATCTGAGTTATTACAAAAACTTATCGGAACTGAAGTAAATAACAGCAGCATATCTGCAATTGTTGACGATCTATCAAAAAGAAATGGAGATAAATACTATGGCAATTGATGGAACTTTTTGGGTGGCCGTATCATTTATTATTTTTTTTGGAGTGTTAATTTACCTTAAGATTCCTCAAAAAGTTTCAGAAATGTTAGATAAAATGATTTCTGATATTAAAAATGAAATTGATGAGAGTGAAAAATTAAGAACCGAAGCGAAAACACTATTAGATAACTCACAAAAAAAATTAGACACAGCTCAGTCTGTTAGCAACGAAATTCTTGAGAACGCCAAAAAAGATGCTGATAGATTAATAATTGAAATGAATGATAAGTTTCATAAATCATCAGAAATTAAGAAAAATTTAGCTGAAAATAAAATAAGTCAAATGAAAGAGGCTGCTTTAAAAGAAATTAAGGACGCATCAATAAAGATTGCGGTGGACTCAGTTAAAAAAATCATAACTACATCTGTAGACAAGTCAAAATTAGACGCTGTGTTTCAAAAAAATTTAGATGAAACTAAAGAAGAGTTAAAAAAAATTAACTCATAATACACTTACAATTTTCCAAAAAAGCTATAAATTATTAAAATGAACTCTATAGTCATTGGATCAGGATTTGGTGGAATCGCAGCAGCACTAAGACTTAAGGCAAAGGGACATAAAGTAAAATTAATAGAAAAACATCCAGACCTAGGTGGTAGAGCTAGAGTTTTTAAAAAAAATGGATTTATATATGATGCAGGACCAACAGTAATTACTGCGCCCTATTTAATTAATGAATTGTTTGAGTTATTTAATAAAGATCCTAAGAATTATATAGAACTAACCCCGCTTAAAATTTGGTATCAATTTATTTTTGAAGACAAAACTAAATTTAACTATTCAGGTGACGAAATTGAAATGAAAGACCAAATTGAGAAACTTAGCAAAGAAGATGTGAATGGATATGAAAAATTAGTTAATTTCACAAAAAAGATATTTGATAAAGGTTTTTTAGAACTCGCAGATGTACCATTTGATAAGCCTTTTGTAATGATGCAACAATTACCTGCTCTATTAAAACTTAAAAGTTATAAATCAGTTTACTCACTTGTTTCATCTTATATAAAAAATGAAAAATTAAGAAGAATGCTTAGCATGCATCCTTTACTAGTTGGGGGAAACCCTTTTACTACAACTTCCATTTATGGATTAATTCTTTATTTAGAAAAAAAATGGGGAATACACTATTCCGTTGGAGGAACAGGAAATATAATTAAAGGTTTTGAAAAGTTAATGAATGAGGTTGGTATAGAAATAATAAAAAACAGTGAAGTAACTGAAATTATAACAAAAAATAATACAATAAGTGGTGTAAAATTAAATAATGAAAATGAAATTAGCGCAGATAATGTTATTTGTAATGCAGATCCACCTGCATTTTATGAAAAAATGTTAAGCAAAAGCAACGAAAGTTCTATGTTGTTTAATTGGAAAAAAAAACGAATGGAATATTCCATGGGTTTATTTGTTTACTATTTTGGTACAAAAAAAATATATGAGAATGTTGAACATCATACAATTAAGTTTGGAAACAAATATAAAGAACATCTTGATGATATATTTGATAAGAAAAAATTAAATAATGATATTAGCTATTATCTTCATAGACCTACAGCGACCGATAAAACTATGGCCCCAGAAGGAAATGATTGTTTTTATGTGTTAGTGCCTGTTCCTAATAATCAGTCAAAAATAAATTGGGAAACTGAAGGTGAGAAAATGAAAAATCTTGTAATTGAAAAAATGGAAAAAGACTTAATGCCGGATCTTAAGAAAAATATAGTTGAGGATTTTTATCTAACGCCTGATTACTTTGAAAAGGAATTAAATACAAAATTTGGATCAGGATTTTCAATTCAACCTAAATTTACACAATCCGCATACTTTAGATTTCATAATAAATCAGAAATATATGATGGTTTATACTTTGTTGGTGCAGGCACACATCCGGGGGCTGGGGTTCCTGGTGTTCTCTCTTCAGCAAAAGTTTTAGATAAATTATTTTAATGTTAACAAAGAATTATTTAGCCATTTACGCAAAATCTTTTAATTGGGCAGGTTTTTTTTTGCCAAAAAAAACCTATGAAAAATGCTCTGCGCTTTATGATTTTTGCAGAGAAGCAGATAATATTGCTGATGATGAAAATAAGATTGAAGTAAAAAAAGATAATTTTATTAAATTTAGAAATAATTTTGTAAATAAAAATTATGATGATCCAGTAATAAAAAACATGTGGGATCTTATTAATGAATTTAATATTTCTACTAAAATTATTGACGATTTATTTGAGGGTATTAATTCTGATATAAAAGAAAATGTTAAACTTAATTCAAAAAAAGAATTATTAATATATTCCTACAGGGTGGCTGGAACAGTTGGATTGATGATGGCTAAAATATTGAACGTTCAAAAAGAACAATCTTTGAAATCAGCTATTGATCTTGGGATTGCTATGCAATTAACAAATATTTCTAGAGATGTTATAGAGGATAAAAAAAATAATAGATTTTATATCAATGAAAGTTTTGAAGACATAAAGACTACAATCAAGCTTTCAGAAAAGCTTTATGAAAACTCATTTTACTCAATAAAAGAAATACCATTAAGTTTCAGATTTTCTATTTTAGTTGCAAGAAGGGTTTATAGAAAAATAGGATATAAAATTTTAAATAAACAAAACATAGAAAATTATAAAAAGTCAGGAAAAATTTATGTTTCAAATATTGAAAAAATTATTGAAACTTTTTTGTCTATTTTTGACTTAATTAAGTTATCACTTATAAGTAAAAACGATGATAATATTAATCATGATCATAATTTAATTAATGAAGAAATAAATTTAAATGAGAGAATTTGATTACATAATTATAGGTGGAGGTTGTGCTGGTCTTTCACTAGCATATGAGCTAGAGTTTTATGATAAATTAAAAGATAAAACTTTAGCAATAATTGAACCAAGAGAAGATTATAAAAGAGATAAAACCTGGTCATTTTGGAAGGTTTTTTCACATAACTTCGATGACTGTGTCAAAAAAAGTTGGAATAATTTTACAATAAATACACCCAATAATACAAAATATGTACATTGCAAACCTACACCATATCAAACGATTGATAGTGGTATGTTCTATGAAAAAATAATTTCAAAACTAAAATTAAATAAAAATATTCAGTTTTTTAAAAGTATTGATCAAATAGATAAATCAAATTCAGTTGTATTTAATAGTGTACCTAGTTTTGAGAATAAACAGAGTGAGTTATGGCAACACTTTTGTGGAGTTGAAATAGAAACAGATAAAGACTTTTTTGATGAAGAGATATTCAATTTGATGGACTTTGCTTGTGATCAGAGAAATAAAGTTCATTTTTTTTATACGCTACCATTTACAAAAAGAAACGCCTTAGTTGAAACTACTTGGATATCTGAACTCAATAATGAAAAACTAAAAGATTATGATGAACAAATTGATAATTATTTAAGTAAACACCTAAATATTAGAAACTGTAAAATTAATTTCAAAGAAACTGGAGCAATCCCACTTTTTAGACAAAAAAATGTAAATAAATTAAATGAAATTTATATAGGCTCAGCAGGAGGAATGACTAGATTAAGTACGGGCTATACTTTCCTAAATATTCAAGAACAAAGCAGATATATAAGAGAAAACATAAAAAATATAAAAAATGTAAATCTATTTAAAATTAATTCAAAATATGATTTTTTAGATAAAATCTTATTGAGAGTTCTTAAAAACAATTCCAATGAAATGGGAAATATATTTTTCAAAGTTTTCAATTCAAAACCTGAAACAGCTATCAATTTTTTATCAAATAAAAGCAATTTTTTTGAAGATTTAGAAGTAATTCTAAAAATGCCAAAGTGGAAATTTTTAAAAGAATTAATTTAAGATGATCAATAAAATAAAAAAAATAAATCTAAATCATTCATTTATTTTTTTCTTTGTTGTAAATTTTTTTTGTATTTTGCTATTTAAGTTTAATAATTTAAATATATCATCAATTTTGTGTTTACTTTTAATTTTAATTATAGGTGTTTCCCATGGCTCTTTAGATCATATAAAAGGAAAAAAACTGCTAAGATTATTTAATATAAAATCAACTTATATATTCTATATCACGTATATTTTAATTGTAGCAATAGTAATACTAACTTGGATAATATTGCCATCAATAACTTTAATTGTTTTTTTAATGATCGCTTCCTATCACTTTGGAAAAGAGGATACACAATTTTTGATTAATGATAGATCTTATTTCACTCAAATACATTATTTTTTTAAGGGATTTTTAATTATACTTGCTCCTTTATATTTTCATTTTCAGGAAACAATAGCGATTTTTAAATTATTATTAATTGATAATGAGGCATTTTATTCAAGTTTAAATTTTATTGAGACAAATAATGTAATTCAAATAGGAATATTCAGTAGCACCCTGTCTAGTATTTTTCTTTTCTTAAAGAATTTTGAAATTAAAAAATTTGTAGTTTTTTTAGATTATTTTTCAATTTTAATATTAAATTACTATTTATCTCCACTAATAGCTTTTACTTTTTATTTCTGTTTTTTACACTCGATTAGACATTCAATTTCACTAGCTATTGATCTTGATCCAAATAGTTTAGTTAATGGATTTAGATTGTTTGTTAAAAAAAGCTTTACCATTAACAATTTTGACAACTATTTTTTCTTTTATTGCTTTATATCTGCTAGTAAATTCATACAGTTTCGATAGTGCAATTTTAAAAATAATATTTATAGGTTTGGCGTCTTTAACCTTTCCACATATATTGCTGGAATATTTTCTAGAAAAAAATGAAAAATAAAGAATTAAAAATATTATTATCTGCGCCCCGTGGATTTTGTGCCGGAGTAGAAAGAGCAATTGAAATAGTTGAAAAATCTATCCAAAAATTTGGAGCTCCAGTTTATGTGCGTCATGAAATAGTCCATAACAAGTATGTTGTAGATGATTTAAAAAATAAAGGGGCAATATTTGTTGAAGAGCTCGAGGAGATAAAAGATAAATCAAGACCAGTAATTTTTTCAGCACATGGTGTTCCAAAAAAAATACCTGAGGATGCGAAAAATTATAAAATGACTTATGTGGATGCCACATGTCCACTTGTTTCTAAAGTTCATAGAGAAGCAGAAAATCTTAGTAAAGCGGGTTACCATATAATTTTAATTGGTCATGAAAATCATCCTGAAGTAATTGGGACTATGGGTCAATTAAAAGAAGGTTCTATAGATCTAATCCAAAATGAAGAAGAGGCTGCAAACTATCAAAATAAACTAGACAAAAAATTAGCATATATTACTCAGACTACTTTGTCAGTTGATGATACCAAAGAAATAATCAAAATTTTGAAAAATAATTTTCCTAATATAAAAGAGCCATTGAGAGAGGATATTTGTTATGCAACTACTAACCGTCAAATGGCAGTAAAAAATATTGCAAAAAATTGTGATATGTTTTTTGTTATTGGAAGTAGAAACTCTTCAAATTCTGTTAGGCTTGTTGAGGTGGCAAAGAAATCAGGCTGTGAAAATTCACAACTTATTCACTCGGAAAGCACTATACCATTTGACCAAATTGAAAATTGCAATACTATAGGTATATCTTCAGGTGCATCTGCACCAGAAATATTAGTTGAAAATTTTCTTAATGATTTAAAAAATAAATTTTCTATAAGTATCGATGAAGTTGAAATAATTAAAGAAGATGTAGTATTTAAAGTTCCTAAAAAATTAAATTAAAATGGCTGTCTATACAAAAATAAATCAAAAGGAAATTAATATTATTAATGAAAATTTTAATATTGATAAAATAAAAAGTTTTAAAGGTATTAAGCAAGGAATAGAAAACACAAACTATTTACTGAAATCAAAAAAGAAAAAATATATTTTAACTATTTTTGAAAAAAGAGTTTTACAAAAAGAAATACCTTTTTTTATGAAATTAATGGATAATTTAAACAGTTCAAAAATAAATTGTCCTAAACCACTGAAAACTACAAATAATAAATATCTTATTAAATTAAAAGATAAAACCGCATGCATTGTATCATTCTTAGAGGGTAAAGATAAAAAGATATTAAATATAAATGATTGTTATGCAATTGGTAAAACAATTGCTCAAATGCATGTAGTCACAAATAAATTGAAGCTTAACAGAAAAAATTCGATGGGTATTAGTAATTTAAAACCTTTGTTGGAGAGTATCAAATTCAAGTCAAAAAAAGTTTTCAAATTTAAAAGTATTCTTAAAAAATAATCTAAAAGATATTAATAAAAATTGGCCTAAACAATTACCCAAAGGTATTATTCATGGTGACTTGTTTATAGATAATATATTCTTCAAAAAAAATAAACTTTCGGGAATTATTGATTTCTATTTTGCTGCTAATGATTATTTTATGTATGAAATTGCTATATGTATAAATGCTCTTTGTTTTGACCATAAAAAGAGACAATTCCAAATGAATCATAAGAAAATTAAAAATTTAATCAAAGGGTATGAAAGCGTTAAAAAAATTTCAATAAAGGAAAAGAAATCTATAAATATTTTATGTAGAGGTGCAGCATTAAGATATTTGTTAACAAGATTGTATGACTACTCAAATACACCAAAAACAGCATTGATTAAAATTAAAGACCCTAATGAATATTATCAAAAATTGCTTTCTCACAATAATTTAAGTTCATTTAAAGACTATTTAAATTAATGATTACAATTTATACAGACGGTTCTTGTTTAACAAATCCAGGTAATGGTGGATGGGCTGCCATTATAAATGATGAAAAAGAAATAAGAAAAATTAGTGGTAGTGAAAAAAACACTACAAATAATAGAATGGAGCTAATTGCTCCGATTAATGCACTGAAGAATATGAAACCTGGTGTTGAAATAAAAATATATACCGACTCTCAATATGTAAAAAATGGAATAACCGAATGGATTAATACTTGGTTAGCTAATAATTGGAAAACATCAAAAAAAGAAGATGTTAAAAATAAAGATTTGTGGATTAAATTATATAATTTAAATAAATCACTTAATGTTCAATGGAATTGGGTAAAGGCTCATGATGGAAATCCTATGAATGAAGAAGTAGACTTATTAGCTAAAAAAGCTGCAAATTTAGACTAAATTTAAAAAATTTTCTGCTGCTGAAATTTCGCATGATCCAGTTTCTTTTTCTTCCTGTAGCTTAACAATCTTCATATCTTCAACATACATCGTATATCTATTTGATCTAATACCTAATCCTCTCCCACTTTTATCGACATCAGCACCAATATCTTTAGTAAAGTTTAAAAAAGGGTCTCCCATCATAATAATTTTATCGCCTACGTTATTTTCTTTTCCCCAAGCATTCATAACAAAAGGATCATTTACAGATATGCAAATAATATGATCAATACCTTTTTCTTTGTACTTATCATGTAAGTTAACATACCCAGGTAAATGTTTAGTAGAACACACTGATGTATAAGCACCTGGTAATCCAAATAAAACTACTTTTTTATTTTTGAAAAAAACTTCAATTTTTTTTTTAGTTGGTTCACCATTTTCTAAAACAAATACTTCTGAGTTGGGCAGTAAATCGTTTTCCTTTATTTTCATTGTGTTCTATCTTTAATATGTTGTTTTACTTTTTCAATATCATTTTCAACAATATCATAATTTTCTTTTTGATCTAAAATAAAAGTTAATTCATTGGGCAATTCTGCTTTCACATTAATTGCACTTTCAATTGCGCCTGGAAACTTGCAGGGATGCGCTGTTGCAAGTACGATATTGTTTCCTTTTAAGTTATGTTTATCAAATGCTCCATACCCAATAGCTGTGTGTGGATCTAAAACTACAGCAAATTTTTTGTATACATTCTTAATTACCTCTAAAGTCTCATTCTCACTCATTCTAGCTGATAAAAAGTTTTCGTTAATTTTATTTAATTTATCCTCGTTAATTAAATACTGTCCCTTCTCTTTAATATTTTTCATATCTAGAGAAGTCTGTTGATCGTCTCCATTATTAAGATCAAATATAAGTCTTTCAAAATTACTGGCTATTTGTATGTCCATACTTGGAGAGATAGTTTCTGAAACTTTTTCTGCTTCATAACTACCTTTCGAGATTGCTCTATGTAAAATATCATTTTGATTAGTTGCAACAATCAATTTATCTATCGGCAAGCCCATTTTTTTGGCTAAATACCCTGCATATACATCTCCAAAATTTCCTGTCGGCACTGAAAAATTTGTTGGTTCACTTGCATTTTCAACTAATAAATAACTATAAAAGTAATAAACACTTTGAGCAATAATCCTCGCCCAGTTAATAGAGTTTACCCCTGACATTTTAATGTCGGCTGAAAATTTCTTATCTGCAAACATGGATTTAACCAAGTTTTGACAATCATCAAAATTTCCCTTTATGGCTATGTTAAATACGTTTTCGTCTTTACCTGTTGTCATTAATTTTCTTTGAACTGGTGAAACACGATTATCTGGATGAAGCACAAAAATATTAACATTTGTTTTACCTTTAATTGCATCAATTGCTGCGGCACCAGTGTCTCCAGATGTAGCAACAACAATATTAATCTTTTGATTTTCATTATTTAAGTAATACTCGTAAAAGTTACCTAAAAGTTGCATAGCAATATCTTTGAAAGCTAAAGTCGGACCATGAAACAGCTCTAACACAGTTCTGTCTCCAAGCTTTATAAAATCTACAACATTATCTCGTCTAAATGCCGAGTAAGACTTATCAATAATTCCACTCAATTCAGCTTGCGACATGAAATTACCTATAAATGGATAAACAATCTTTTTAGCTAACTCTGAGTAACTTAGTTTTTTAAAATCTTTAACTTCATTTTCATTATATTTCGTTAATTTTTCTGGAATAAATAAGCCTCCATCATCAGCAAGACCTTTTATAAAAACGTCTTTAAATTCAAAGGTTTTTGATGTGTCTCTTGTACTTACGTATTTCATTTAATAATTTTTTTTCCTAAAATATAAATATATTAAAAGAATTGAAATCGCCATAGAAAACCAAGTAATTGCATACTTCTTATGATTATTTGAAATTTTAGCAGTAATCACTCTTGGTTTTGGAATTTTATAATCACCGTTTAAATAAATTACATACTCAGAAAAATTTCTTCCAGTAAATTTTGAAATATCTTCTCTATTCAAAGTAAACCAATAATTTTTCTCAATATCGTTTTCTGGCTTGAATGTACTTGGTTTAGTTTGTAGCATAAGAGTGCCGACTATTTGGTTTTGATCAACTAAATTTATTTCAGGTAGGTCTTTTTTTTCAAAAGGTATCCATCCCCTATTCATTAAATAATTTTCATCACCAATTTTTATTGGATTAATTACCTCAAATCCAGGTTTCCCTTCATCATTTAAATTGTACAAGTAAATTTGTTTATCAAAATCAATATCTCCACTTGTTTTTATTCTAAGATAGTTTTTTTTTTCAATATTGGATAATTCCACTGGGTCGTTTTTTAAAGAATTTTCTATTTGCTCAATTAACTCTAATTTCCAATTTAATCTATAAATTTGCCAAAACCCTAGGGAGAGAAGAGTCAAAATAATAAAATAAACAAAAACAGAAAATAGTAATTTATTCTTCAAGGATAAATATTAACTTCCCCAAATATAAATTGCAGCAAATAAGAATAACCACACTACATCAACAAAATGCCAGTACCAAGCAGCTGCTTCAAATCCAAAATGATGATCTTTAGTAAAATGACCAAGTCTTCCTCTCCATAAACATACCGCTAAAAATATTGTTCCAATTATTACATGAAAACCATGAAAACCTGTCGCCATATAAAATACAGCTCCATAAATATGGCCAGAGTAAGTAAAAGTAGC
>CACDLV010000023.1 GCA_902553675.1 uncultured Pelagibacteraceae bacterium | reverse complement strand
ATCATAACCAACCTGGGTACCATCCCGATCCATAGAAGTAACTAGAAGCTCGCCTGCTCCACTATCTTCCATTTTTTTTACAAATTCTATGGCATCAATTCCAGTATTGTTTCTTCCACCATGAGTAAATATTTCCCATTTGTCCCCACTTTTTTTAGCATCTATTGCCACCACAATACATTGTGAGCCAAATTTTTTAGAACTTTCTAGTACTACTTCTGGATTTTGAACTGCAGCAGTATTGATTGATACTTTGTCTGCACCACAGTTCAGTAGTTTGTTGATGTCCTCAACACTTCTAACACCACCTCCAACTGTCAGAGGAACAAAACATTTCTTCGACGTTTTCTCTACTACATCGTAAATAGTATCTCTATTTTCATTTGATGCAGTAATATCTAAAAAACAAATTTCATCTGCTCCACCATCTGAATAAATTTTAGCTTGTTCGACGGGATCACCGGCATCCTGTAGATCAACAAAGTTAATTCCTTTTACAACACGTCCATTTTTAACGTCTAAACATGGTATAATTCTGTTTTTAAGCATCTAATTCCTTCACTAGTTCGTCTAATTTAATATCACCATCATAGATAGCTTTTCCAACTATAATACCTTCAATGTTATTATTATTTATTTTTTTGGCCTTTTTAACGTCATCAATTGAAGAAACTCCACCAGATATAATTACCGGGCAATTAGAAGTATCTGCAACTTTTGCTGTCTCTTCGAAATTGGGACTTTGCTTCATCCCATCTCTATTGATATCGGTGTAAATTAATCTGCTTGCACCATAATCATTTACTTCTTTTAAGTAATCTAGTGTTAGTTGATTAGAATTTTCTTTCCAACCAGATACAGATAAATATCCATCTTTTGCATCTAAACCTAAGGCAATTTGATTTGGAAATTTATCACAAGCTTCTTTTAAAAAATTTTTATCTTTTATAGCAGCACTTCCTAAAATAACTTTTTCAACACCAGCATCAGTATATTTCTTAATACTTTCGAAATTTCTTATTCCTCCACCAATTTCGATTTTTAGATCAAATTTAGCAACTATTTCTTGAATAATATCCAAATTAACTGTTTCGCCAGTTAAAGCCCCGTCTAAATCAACTATGTGTAAGTTTTTAAAACCATGATCTTTATATTTACCAGCTTGTTCAACTGGAGACATTTCATATTCAGTTTTGTTATTAAAGTCTCCTTTAACTAACCTCACACACTTTTTATCTTTAATATCTATTGCTGGAAAAATTTTCATTTTTTTTTATAAATTAATAAAGTTATCAATTATTTTAAGTCCAGTTTTGTCACTTTTCTCTGGGTGGAACTGTGTTCCAAAAATATTTTCCTTTTCAACAGAACAAACAATATTTGAAGAATAATCTGTCGTGGATGAAATTACATTTCTATCTTCAGGTACAAATTCATAGCTATGAACAAAATACATGTGAGAATTATTTTCTATATCTTTAAAAATTTTACTATCCTTAACAATGTTAATTTGGTTCCAGCCAATATGAGGAAGTTTATATTTTCCATTTTGATTATCTATTTTTGATACTTTTCCAGAAATCCAACCAAGACCCTTAGTTTCGGTCTCCTCATAACCAACATCCGCAAACATTTGTAACCCAACACATATACCAAGAAGTGGTTTTTTGTTGTTAATGGCAAATTCATTCAATGTATCAATTAAGCCATCGATATTTTTAAGTGCATCTACACAACTCTTGAACGAACCCTGACCTGGTAAAACAACTTTATCAGAGGATTTAATCTTATCTATATCTGAAGTTACTTCGATATTTACTATGTCTTTAGCAACTTCCTTAAAGGAGTTTATTACCGAGCTTATATTGCCCGAATTATAATCAACAATTGTGACGTTCATTAAACTTATAATGAGCCTTTTGTTGATGGAATACTTTTCTTGTTTCTTGGATCCATCTCTAACGCAGCTCTTAATGATCTTGCTAATGCTTTATAACAAGACTCAATAATGTGATGGCTATTATCACCATAAATATTTTCAACATGCATTGTAATGCCTGCAGATTGTGAAAATGCTTGGAACCATTCTTTAAATAGCTCTGTGTCCATCTCACCAAGTTTCTCAACTTTTAATTTTACTTTCCAAATCAAATAAGGTCTGTTTGAAACATCTATCGCAACCCTTGTTAATGTTTCATCCATTGGAATAACTGTATGAGCATATCTTTTTATACCTACAAACTTTTTTGCTGCTTTTTTTAAAGCTTCTCCAATTGCAATACCTGTATCTTCAGTTGTATGGTGAAGATCGATATGTGTATCTCCTTTTGCTTTAACTTTTAAATCTATTAAAGAATGCTTTGATAACTGCTCAAGCATGTGATCTAGGAAACCTATGCCAGTGTCAATTTGATACTTTCCTTTACCATCAATATTTACTTCAACATTGATGCTAGTTTCTTTTGTCTTTCGAGATATTTTTCCTTTTCTAGCCATATAATTTCAATGGTATACATACATAATCCCGCTATATCAATATTAGTATCAACACTTGAAGTATCAAAAATAGTTACCATTTATTAAGTATGACAACAATTGTGCTAGTTAGAAAAAATAACGAAGTAGTAGTTGCTGGTGATGGACAAGTAAGTATGGGAAATACTGTTGTAAAAAGCACTGCTTCAAAAGTCAGAAAAATTGAAAAAAGAGATGTTGTTGCTGGATTTGCAGGATCTACTGCAGATGCATTAACTCTATTTGAAAGATTAGAAGGTAAATTAGAAAAACACGCAGGTAACTTATCTAGAGCTGCTGTTGAGTTAGCTAAAGATTGGCGAACAGATAAATATTTAAGAAGATTAGAAGCATTGATGGCGGTAGGAGACAAAAATAATAGTTATATTATTTCTGGAACTGGTGATGTGCTAGAACCTGAAGGAGATGTTATTGGAATAGGCTCAGGCGGTAATTATGCACTAGCTGCTGGAAAAGTTTTAATGGAAGGCAATATGTCCGCCGAGGAAGTTGCTAAAAAAGCAATTAAAGTTGCAGCTGATATATGTGTGTTCACAAACGATAATGTTAAAATTGAAAAAATATAATGGATAACTCAAACGTAACACAACTCCACCCAAAAGATAAAAATCAAAAAGAGGAAGCTTCTTTAGTAAGTTCTTTATCTCCAAGAGAAATTGTTTCTGAATTAGATAGATTTGTAGTTGGACAGAATAAAGCAAAAAGAGCTGTTGCTGTAGCACTGAGAAATAGATGGAGAAGACAAGCGTTAAAGGGTGAAATGAAAAATGAGGTTTTGCCAAAAAATATTTTAATGATTGGACCAACAGGAGTAGGTAAAACTGAAATCTCAAGAAGACTTTCCAAGCTTGCTGAGGCTCCATTTGTAAAAGTTGAAGCTACAAGATTTACAGAAGTAGGATACGTTGGAAGAGATGTGGAACAAATTGTAAGAGATTTAATTGAGATAGCAATCTCAATGGAAAAAGTAAAAAAAAGAAAAGAAGTTTTTGCACAAGCACAAAAGGCTGCTGAAGAAAAAGTTTTAGACGCTTTAGTTGGCAAAAAAGCAAGTCTGGCGACAAGAGAAAGTTTTAGAAAAAGATTAAGAAATGGTGATCTAGACGATAACGAAATTGAAATTGCAGTTAGCAATACTGGTTCAAGTGGTGCTTCTTTTGAGATTCCTGGTATGCCAGGTGCAAATGTTGGCATGATAAATATTGGTGAGATGATTGGAAAATCAATGGGCAACAAAGAAAAGAAAAAGAAAATGACAGTAAAAGAATCTCATGAAATTTTGATTAATGATGAGTCTGATAAATTAATTGAACAAGATAAAATTATAAAAGCTGCAAAACTTTCTACAGAAAATAATGGGATAGTATTTTTGGATGAAATAGATAAAATTTCAGCTAGAACCGACAGAGTGGGAGGTGATGTTTCAAGAGAAGGTGTTCAAAGAGATTTATTGCCTTTAATTGAAGGAACTACAGTTAATACCAAACATGGTCCAATAAAAACAGATCATATTTTGTTTATTGCATCTGGGGCATTTCAACTTGCAAAGCCTTCTGATCTGCTTCCAGAATTACAGGGCAGATTACCAATTAGAGTTGAGTTAGAAGCATTAACTAGTGAAGATTTTAAAAGAATATTAAGAGAACCAGACTTTAGTTTAATAAAACAATATGTGGCCTTACTAAAAACTGAAAATGTTGATCTTGAATTTTCTGAAGATGGTATAGATGCCATAGCTAATATTGCTTCTGAAGTTAATACAAGTATTGAAAATATTGGTGCTAGGAGGTTGCATACTATCATTGAAAAAATATTGGATGAAATAAGCTTCACAGCCACAGATAGAGCAGGAGAAAAGATTGTTATTAACAAAGAATATATAAATAAAAACTTAGATAATCTCGTAAAAGATTCAGATCTTTCAAAATTTATTTTATAGATTTATTTTTTTTCAAAAAAATATAAAAAGCCCCCCCACCACCATCTTCTATTTTAGCATCTGTGATTTCATTTATCATGTTCATTAAACTGGCATTATTAGTAATAAATTCTGGAACAGAATATTTTAAGATACCTAAGTCTTTTGAAACATATGGATCTTTTTCGTTTTCAGAGTGAAGACCTTTTCCTGTAACAACAATTAGTTTGTTAATATTTTCGAAAAAAGCTTTATTTATAAAATCTTCTATAGTTTTATTTGCTTCATCTAAAGTATAACCATGCAAATCTATTGATCTTATTTTTTCATTTTTGTTTTTTTGGTATTTAAAATCTTTATTGGGTAATTTTTCAGTGCTATTTATAAATTTGTGCCAATCTTTTTTATCTTTGTCTGAAATATTATCGTTCAATTATGTTAATATATTTACTAGCTGCCAATTTGGATTTGCTGACGTAGTATCTCTTGAAAAAATCCACGTATCATAAATTTTTTTAATCTTTTCAGGATCTCCAGAAACAATTTTTTTATCTTTATCTCTTATGCAAGTAATCACCTCTGCTATAAAATCCACTGTTACGTTTAAAATATTTCCAATTTTTTTATGCTCCTTAATCTCAGCTTTATTAACTCCAATAAATGTTATTTCTGCAAAATGACCCCTTTTTGCTCTTTCTTTCAATGCGTCATCAAATTGAATATATACATCTTTATTTAAAAGAGGTTTTGCATTTGTGATCTTATTATCATTATCACTGAAATCTGTAATAATTGTTTCATAAGCAATTTTTGCACCTTTTAAAAATTCTTTTTGAGCTTCATCATCAAACTTCACTTTTGGTTTTGCGGCTTGATCAACCTTAATATTTTTTAAAACCTCTTTATATTGAGCTGGTGATTTTCCCTCAAAACCAGTTCTTTTGCCGAGTATTCCTCTCAATCTTAGAAAAATAAAACCGGCGATCATTGCAAGCAAAATTATATCAATATATTCGAAGCTGTAATTCATAACTTTATAGTAATTACTCTGTTGATTAATTTCAACTGGCAATTTAGATTAAAGACAAATGGGCACAATATTAATATACATAATTGGCATAACTATAATTGAGATTTATCTTTTTATTAGTATTGGTTCTGAGATTGGTGCTTTTACTACCATATTATTGATATTTTTAACTGCTATAACAGGTGTTTATTATGCAAGATATGAAGGACTAAAAACACTAAAATCAGGTTTTGTTCAATTAAGTAAAAATGAGTCTCCAAGCTATGAGATTTTATCTGGAGCTGGAATTGCTTTTGCTGCTTTATTACTAATCATTCCAGGATTTTTAACAGATCTAATGGGGTTTTTATTAATTTTTCCTTTTACGAGAAAAATATTGTTTAAAAAATTTTCTAAGAAATTTAAAAAAGAAAAAAATTTAAAAAAAGATTACATAGAAGGAAGCTTTGAAGATATAGAGGATGATAATGACAAAAAAATATAAAATACTTGCTAAATATATCAAAGATCTCTCGAGCGAAACTCCAAACGTTGAAACATATCTGTTTGTAAAAGATCAAATTGCTAAATACCAGCTAGGCATAGATATCAATTCAACAGCACTAAAAAATAATATGGTTGAAGTAAATACAACATTTAAATTTGAAGATAAGGAGCAGAATAAAAAAAAATCTTATTTCGAATTAGTATATTCAACGATTATTAAAATAGATGAAAAAGTAAAAGATAAAAAAGAATTGGAAAAAATTATATTATGTGATGTTCAAACCAAAATTTATCCTGATTTAGAAAAATCACTTTTAGAACTTTTACATAACTCAGGTTATCCAGGAGTAAAATTCGAAAAAAAAGTTGATTTCGAAAATTTATATAAACAACAGTTTAATTAAAATAATTTTTTTTTAAATTTTCTTTAATATATCTTTGATGATTATTAATTTCTTCTTCCGATGGAAATACTATTTTCTTATAATATTCAACATTAAAATTATCTTTATCTTTATTTAAAACTTCGTGATTTTTAAAATTAAGAGTGGGCTCTTTTTGATCAATTAAATTTATATATACCTTGGATAATAAGTGACAATCTAGCAAAGCATTGTGCTGTGTTCTTTGTGAATTATCAATTCTAAAACGTTTACACAAGGCGTCTAAACTTACTTGGGAGCCAGGAAATTTATCTCTTGCTAATACCAATGTATCCACCACTTCATTAGAAATTTTTTCTACATCACACAAAGAAAGTTCATTATTTAAATGTGCTAAATCAAATTCTGCATTGTGAATAATTAACTTTTTATCTTTAATAAAATTTAAAAAATCATCCTTAATTTCAGAAAATTTTTTTTGTTTTGATAAAAAAATATCTGAAAATCCATGGATCTTAAATGCTTGTTCAGAAACTTTTCTTTCCGGATTAAGGCAACAATGAAATTTTTTTCCTGTTGGAATTAAATTTTCTAATTCAACACATGCGATTTCAACTATTCTATGTCCCTCTTTTACAGAAATACCTGTAGTTTCCGTATCTAATACAATTTCTCTCATTTATAAAATTTGTTTTAGGATTTTTTTAATACTAATTTTAATTTTATTCTTGGTAAAATCATTTTTGATAATAAAATTTGATTTTTTCTTCTTATATCCAACCTTAAGTTGAATTTTTTTGAATTCGTTAAATAATTTTTTATTAAAATTTATTCTTTTCTTTAATCTTTTTACTCTATCTGATTTTTTAGAATCAACAAAAATTAAAATATCTGTTTTGTTATTAATTTTATTTTCTAACAACAAGGGTATATCCATTATAATTATTTTTTTGTTTTTGTTTTTGTTTAAAAATAATTTAAATTTTTTTCTAATCTCTTTATGAATTATTGAAACTATTAATTTTAAATTAGATTTCTTTTTTAATATTGCGTTTGTAATCTGCTTTTTATTTATTGGAAAAGAATAAATATATTTAGGTAATTTTTTATTTAATTTTTTAAAAATTTTCTTATCTTTTTTATATATTTTTGAAACTTCATAGTCTGCATCAAACACAGGATATCCAAAATTTTTTGCAACATAACTTTTTCCGGAGCCTATATCTCCTAGAATCCCAATTCTAATCATTATCTAAAGTTTCAATTGTCTCTTTGTTGATTTCTGGCTCTATTTTGTGCCAAAGTTTGAATGCCTCAAATGCCTGGTAAATAAACATTGATTTCCCATTTTCTATTTGATTACCCAATTTTTTTCCTTCTTTTAAGAAATTTGTTTCAGTAGGATTATAAATTACGTCATAAAACAACTTATTATTTCCGACTTTCGAAAAATTTAAATTTATAGTTTCTTTATTTAATCCTAAACTTGTTGCATTTATAATCATATCAAATTCAGTTAATGCTCCCCAATCTAAAATCTTCAAATTGTTAAAATTTAACTTCAAATTTTCTGCTTTTTCCCTAGTTCTATTACTGACGATAATTTCTGAAACTTGCATTTTATTTAATGCAAAAATTATTGAAGGAACAACTCCTCCGGCTCCTAAAATTAAAACTTTCTTGCCCATTATATTGAAATTCAAATCTTTAATTGCTCTAGTAAAACCAGCAATGTCTGTATTATGTCCAACTAAATTACCATTTTCAAATAAAATTGTATTTACTGATTGTGTTTGTTCTGCTTCCAAACTCAACTTATCCAAAAATGGTATTACTGTTTTTTTAAACGGAACAGTAACGTTACAGCCATTTATTTTTTCTTGTCTGATTTCCTCTATAAAATTTTTTATTTGGCTTTCTTCTAATTTAATTTTATCATAAGAGGCCTCGATACTATTTTTCTTTAACCAGTAATTATGAAGTTTGGGTGATAAAGAATGCTGGACCGGATTTCCTATTACAAAATATTTTTTAATTTTCATAAATTTTCAAATATTCTTTAATTTTTTTAATTGGTAATCCCATTATCGTTTCTTCATCACCATTTATACTAACAAATAAATTTCTTCCCTCACCCTCAATTTGATACACATTGTACGCATAAAGCACTTCATCTGATATTTTAGACAAATATTCCTTTAACTCGTCTTCAGAGAAATTTTTCATAGTTAGTGTGGCTTTATCAGTATAGTTCCAAATCATTGATCCATTTTTAGAAATACATACAGAACTGATTAAAAAATGCGATTTACCATTAAGTTTTTTTAAAATAGTCATCGCATCTTCTCTATTTTTAGGTTTAGATATTAGTTCACCATCTAAATCTATAACGCTGTCTGCTCCTAAAACTATTTGATCAATTTTTTTAACGCTAACCTTGTTTGCTTTTAATTCAGCTAAGTTTTTTGAAATTATTTCTGGCGTTGCTTTCTCTTTGATTAAACTTAATTTAATAATTTCTTCATCTACATTCGACGGTTCCACAATACTTTCGATATTGTTTTTATCCAAAATTTCTTTTCTGACCTTGCTTTTAGATGCAAGAATAATTTTATTTAGCATTATTTAAATATATTTCGTGGATTTTTATAATAGAGGCCGCTGTTTCTTCTACTGATTTTCTTGTTACATCAATTAATGGCCATTTATATTTTTGAAATGTTTTTTTAGCATCTAATACTTCTTTTTTAATATTTTCTAAATTTGTATAATTTATGTTCTCTGTTTCTTTTAAAGAATTCATTCTGTTTTTTCTTAAATCAGCTAATCTTTCTGGTTCCGTACTCAGTCCAACAACGCAAGTCAATTGGGGATTTTGTTTAAGTTTTTCTGGTAAAGAATTTTCATTAACTAGGGGAATATTTGAAGTTTTAAAGCCCTTGTTTGCAAGATAAATTGAGGTTGGTGTCTTGCTTGTTCTGCTGACTCCCACAAGTATAATATCTGACCTATCTATTTCATTTATTAAATTTCCATCATCATGATTCATGGTAAACTGAATGGCTTCAATTCTATCGTAGTATTCCTCATTTAAGATATGCTGACCACTTGGTTCATGATTGGCTTTTTGGTTTAAAATTTTTGAAAAATTCAAAATCAAATTTCCTAGGACACCAAAACAAGGAATCTTTTTGTCTTCGCTAACGTTTGCCAAATATTTTGCCAAATTATTGTCTACTATAGTGTACAAAATTATTGAATTCTCGTTTTTTTCAGCATCCTGTAAAATTTTTAGAATTTGATTTTCTGTTCTTGTAAAAGAATAAGAATGAACTTTATATTTTATATTTAAAAATTGTGCCTTCAAAGCTAAAAATATTCTATCTAAAGTCTCACCTGTTGAGTCAGAAATTAAATATATTTGATATGTATTACTCATTAATAAATTGTTAATAAATTTGTATTATTTTAATTAAATTACACAATTCAAAATTTTCTAAATTAACCTTGTAAAAACAGCTATTTATTAACATTAATAATAAATAGGGTAAAACAATCCACAAAAATTAATATGGTAAAAAAAGCTTCATTTTAAACAATATTATTCACATAACATGTTGGTAAATTGTGAATATAATGTTTATAAAAATTAATCACCTTTATTCACAAGATATATTAAAACTACAATAATTAATAATACTTATTTATGAAACCTTTAAACAAAATAATAATTAACAAAGATACTTCCTTCAATCCTATATGGATAATGAGACAAGCGGGAAGATATTTACCAGAATTTAGAGAAATTAGAAAAAAAAATCCTAATTTTATTAATTTATGTTTAAATGAGGATTTGTCTTCAGAAATAACTCTACAACCGTTAAGAAGATTTAATCTAGATGCTGCAATAATATTTTCAGATATCTTAATGCTCCCTTATGGATTAGGTCAAAAAGTAGAATTTGAAAAAAACTTTGGACCAAGATTAGGAAAGTTGAATTTAAATGAAATTGCTAAAATTGATGAAATTGATTTTGTAGAAAAAATTCATCGCATTTATAAGGCTATAAAAAAAGTAAGTTCAGACTCCATTTTAAATAATAAAAATACTATTGGATTTGTTGGTGCTCCGTGGACATTATTAGTTTATATGATTAATCAACAGTCACCTAAAAAAAATTTAAAAAAAGACTTCTTTAAAGATGAATTTTTAATAAATAGAATTTTATTAGTTATTGAAAAATTTTTAAAAGTTCACATAAAAAATCAAATTGATAATGGTGCAAATATAATTCAAATTTTTGATAGTTGGGCAGGCTTGTTAGAGGAAAAAGATTTACCCAATTATGTTTATTCTCCGACTTTAAATTTAGTAAATTATGTAAAATCTTTAAATGTACCGGTGATATGTTTTCCAAGAGAAATAAAAAATTATAAAGAATTCTGTGATATAGTTAAACCTGATGCTGTTAGTATAGATTATAATGTTGATCCAAAAAAAATACTGAGAGATATTAAAATACCTATACAAGGCGGTTTGGACCCTAAAATTTTACTATCAGACAAAGAAACTTTAAAAAAAGAAGCTTCAAAATATCTCAATATTTTTAAAGATCATCCCTATATATTCAACTTAGGTCATGGAGTGCTTCCAGAGACAGACCCAAATATGTTTGATTATTTAGTAAAAACAGTAAAAAATTATTAATATGAACCAAATTTATACACACCCAAAAAGAAAAACAAAAGTTGTATTTGTTCAACTCGGGTCTCCTTCTGAACCGACAACTAAAGCTTTAAGAAAATATCTTAGAAAATTTTTAGGAGATCCAAGGGTGGTTGATATAAATCCTTGGTTATGGAAAATAATTTTAAACTTTTTTGTATTACCTTTTAGACCTAAAAAGTCTGCAAAACTTTATGCAAGAATATGGGATGGAAAAAGCTTTCCTTTAATTACAAACACAAGAGACTTTACAAATAATGTTAGAGAAGAACTAAAGAAAATCGATCCTGGTGGCCATGTCGAAGTAAATCATGCCTTTCTTCTGTCGCCTCCATATGTAAATGAAGTTTATGATAGCTGGGAAGACGATTTAAAAAAAGGTATTGGCGCAACGAAATTATTGGTTATACCGATGTTTCCCCAGTACTCTGAAAGCACAATAGCCTCAGGTATAGACGCCTTAGCAAAAGAATTATCAAAAAGAGTTAAGATCCCAACTTTTGAAGTTATTACAAATTTTCACAGAACACATGCTTTTATAGATAACTCTGTGAGACAAGTTGATACTAAAATTAATGAGCTTAACCAAGAAGGAAAAAAAATTGACAACCTAATAATTACTTTTCATGGCATGCAAAAAAGAAGAATTGTTAATAAGGGCGATGATTATTACAGACATTGCTATGAAACGTTTTGTCTTATAACAAATAATTTAAAGAATATAAGGCCAGAACAATGCATGATGAGTTTTCAAAGCCGTTTTGGATCTGAGGAGTGGATAACTCCTTATACTGAAGACGTGGTAAAAAAACTGATTACTGAAGGTAAAAAAGAAATAGCTATATATTCTC
>CACDLV010000022.1 GCA_902553675.1 uncultured Pelagibacteraceae bacterium | reverse complement strand
ACCAGAACTTAAGAAAAACTGCACAACTAAATTTGATGAGTCTTTAGATTTAAGTTTTCAAATAAATCACAAACAAAAGAAAAGCGAAGTTAATATTAGAACTGTAGTTAATTTACCTGGTGGCACAGGTAAGAAAGTTAAAGTTGCTGTAGTTTGTGAGGCTAATAAAGAACAAGAAGCAAAAGATGCAGGTGCAGATATCGTGGGTGGTGATGAATTTGTCGAAAGAATTAAAGGTGGAGAATTAAATTTTGAAAAATTAATTTGTACACCTGGAATGATGATTAAACTTTCTAAATTAGGAAAAGTTTTAGGACCAAAAGGTTTAATGCCTAATCCTAAACTTGGTTCAGTTTCTGAAAATGTCAAAGAAGCTGTAACTAATGCTAAATCTGGTCAAGTAGAAATTAGAAATGATAAAGATGGAAACATTGGAGTTAGCATAGGTAAAAAATCTTTTAGTGATGATCAATTACTTAAAAATTACAATGCAATTTTAGATGCTTTAGAAAAAGAAAAATCAAACAACACTTTAAAAGGTGACTTAATTAGAAGTGTATTTGCTACATCAACAATGGGTGTTTCATATAAAGTAAAACTAGGGAAATCACTATAGTTATGATGAATAAAGAACAAAAGAAAAATTATATTGAAGAGATGACTAGCAAGTTTGAGAATAGTAAAGCTGTTATGGTTACCCATTATCAAGGTTTAACTATGAACCAATTAGATGAATTGAGAGCGAAAATGAGAGAACATGGTATCATTTTCAAAATAACAAAAAATAGAATTACAAAACTAGCTTTAGAAAAAACAAAGTGTAAAGATTTATCTAATTTATTTACTGGTCCTACAGCAGTTGCATTTGGAGAGGACGCGATAATGTCTGCAAGGATTCTTTCAAAATTTGCAAAAGATAACGAAAACTTAAAATTAATTGGTGGAATTATGGATAACGAGGTCTTAGATCAGGCCGGTGTCCAAAATGTAGCTAGTTTACCTACATTAGATGAAGCAAGAGCCAATATTGTGGGGATTTTGAACGCTTCTGCATCTAAATTAATCAGTATTTTGCTTGCACATTCAGAAAAAATGAGTAGTTTGTCGGCAGAAAATTCTGAAACACAACCCAAAGAGTAATATATATGCCTGACTTAAACAAAATTATTGAGGACTTATCAAGTTTGACTGTTGCAGAGGCAGCTGAACTTTCAAAACAATTAGAAGAAAAATGGGGTGTAACTCCAATGGCAGCAGCAGCTCCAGCAGCAGCAGGTGGTGCAGCTCCAGCAGAAGATAAAGATGATTTTACAATCATGTTAGTTTCTGCAGGTGATAAAAAAATTAACGTTATCAAAGAAGTAAGAGCAGCTACTTCATTAGGATTAAAAGAAGCTAAAGATCTTGTAGAAGGTGCACCAAAGGAAGTTAAATCTGGTGTAAATAAAAAAGATGCAGAAGAGATCAAAGCTAAGTTAGAAGCTGCTGGCGCTAAAGTAGAACTTAAATAAATTTAATAGAAAGAATTCAAATACTGATTATTTTTTTAATCAGTATTTATAAACATAGATGCAATTATCTTTTACTGAAAAGAAAAATATAAGAAAAAGTTTTGGTAAACTTAAAGAAAGTTTATCTATTCCTAACTTAATTGAAGTGCAAAAAAATTCTTATAAAGAATTAACTGAATTTAATGCTGAAGCAGCTGAACTTACCAAAGGTTTCGATAGAGTGTTCAAGAGTATTTTTCCAATTGAAGATTTAAATGATAAAGCAACTTTAGAGTATGTTTCATACAGATTAGAAAAACCGAAATTTGATGTTGAAGAGTGTATAGCAAGAGGTCTTACATATTCATCAGCTCTTAAGTGCACTTTAAGATTAGTAGTTTACGAAATAGATCAAGAAAATAATACAAAAGATATTTTATCAGCTAAAGAGCAAGAAGTTTATATGGGTGAAGTTCCCATGATGACTAATAGCGGAACTTTTATAACTAATGGTGTTCAAAGAGTTGTAGTAAACCAAATGCACAGAAGTCCAGGTGTATTTTTTGATCATGATAAAGGAAAAACTCATGCAAGTGGTAAACTTTTATTTAATTGCAGGGTAATACCCAATAGAGGTTCTTGGTTAGATTTTGAGTATGATGTTAAAGATTTTCTATATTTTAAAATTGACAGAAAAAAGAAAATTTTTTCATCTACTTTATTATTAGCTTTAGGTTATACAAAATCAGAAATTGTAGATGAATTCTATGAAAGTGAACAATATAATTTTGATCCAAAAACAGAAAAATGGAAAACTAAATTTAATCCAGAAAACTACAAGGCAAAAAATTTCTCAGAAGAAGTAATTGATGCAAAGACTGGCGAAGTAGTAATTAAATTAGGTGATAAAATTAATTTTCTAAGTGCAAAAAAATTAGCTAACGATGGTTTGAAAGACATACTAGTTTCTAGAGAGTCATTGTTTGGTAAATTTTTACACAGAGATGTCAAAGTTAATGAAGAAGAGGACGGTACATTTAAAATTGGGACTGAATTAAATGATACAATTATCCAACAAATTTTAGATGCGAATATACATACACTTAAAATTTCTGTTACAAACTCTATAAATAAAGGACCTTATCTACTTACAACTATTTTAGCTGATAAAAATAATACTAAAGATGAAGCAATCACGGAAATCTATAAAATGCTAAGACCAGGTGAACCGCCGACTATAGAGATAGCAACTCAAATATTTAATAATCTTTTCTTTAGCTCAGACAGATATGATTTGTCTGATGTTGGAAGAGTTAAAATGAACTCAAGATTGAACCAAGAGTGTTCTGATAAAATTACTATATTAAGAAATGATGATATCATTGCAATTATTCATAAAATGTTAGATTTACGTGATGGTAAGGATGATGTTGATGACATAGATCACCTAGGAAATAGAAGAGTACGTTCTGTTGGAGAGTTAGTTGAGAACCAAGCTAGAATTGGTGTTTACAGAATGGAAAGAGCTATTAAAGAAAAAATGACAACTCTAGATGTTGAGTCAGCAATGCCACAAGATCTAATTAACGCAAAACCATTAACAGTTTCATTGAAAGATTTTTTTGCAAGTTCACAACTATCTCAGTTTATGGACCAAACAAATCCGTTATCTGAAATTACTCACAAAAGAAGGGTTTCAGCGTTAGGCCCAGGTGGTTTGACAAGAGAAAGAGCAGGTTTTGAAGTTAGAGACGTGCATCCAACTCATTATGGAAGAATTTGTCCAATTGAAACGCCAGAGGGTCCAAATATTGGGTTGATTAATAGTTTATCTACATATGCAAAAATTAATAAGTATGGCTTTATTGAAAGTCCATACAAAAAAGTAAAAGATGGTGTTGTTCAAGACAAAGTTATGTACTTATCAGCAATGGAAGAAACAAAATTTACTATTGCTCAAGCAAATACAAAACTTGATAAAAATGGAAAAATTATTGAAGAATTAGTTTCTTGTAGACAAAATCTAAACTTTCTTTTGGCTAAACCTGATTCTATTGATTACATTGATGTTTCACCAAAACAACTGGTTTCAGTCGCAGCTTCATTAATTCCATTCTTAGAAAATGATGATGCAAACAGAGCTTTAATGGGGTCAAACATGATGAGACAAGCAGTTCCATTATTAAAACCTGAGTCGCCACTTGTTGGTACAGGAATTGAAAGTGATGTTGCCTTAGACTCCGGAGTAACCATTGTTGCAAAACGTGATGGTATTGTTGATAAAATAGATGGTAAAAGAATTGTTATAAAAGTAACTGAGGAAACAGACTTTAGTAAGTCTGGTGTTGACATTTATAACCTCCAAAAATTTAAAAGATCAAACCAAAATACTTGTATTAATCAAAGACCACTTGTTAGAGTTGGTGATAAAGTTAATTCAGGAGATATCATTGCAGATGGACCTTCAACAAAATTAGGTGAACTTGCTTTAGGTAAGAATGTTACTGTAGCATTTATGCCGTGGCAAGGTTATAACTTTGAGGACTCAATTTTAATTTCAGAAAGATGTGTTACTGATGACGTATTTACATCTGTTCATATTGTTGAATATGAAATTATGGCGAGAGATACAAAGCTTGGTGAAGAAGAAATAACAAGAGATATACCAAATGTAAATGAAGAAGCTTTAAAAAACCTCGATGAATCCGGAATAGTTTACATTGGTGCGGAGGTTAACGCTGGAGATATTTTAGTTGGTAAAGTTACTCCAAAAGGAGACTCGGCATCCGGTCCTGAAGAAAAATTATTAAGATCAATATTTGGAGAAAAAGCTATAGATGTAACAGACACATCTTTAAGAATGTCTAGAGGGTCAAGTGGAACTGTAGTTGATGTAAGAGTGTTCAATAGACATGGAATTGAGAAAGATGAAAGATCAATAACAATTGAAAGAGCTGAAATTGAGCAAGTTCAACAAGATAAAATTGTAGAGGAAGAAATATTAGAAAGAAGTATTAAACAAAGAGCTTCACAATTCTTATCAGGATCATCTATAACTAAAAAAGTAAAAGATTTATCTGAAGGAACTAAGTTAGATTTTGATACAATAAATAAACTATCAATTAATGATGTTTTCAAAATTACAGTGGGAAATGTAAATGATGAAGCAACATTAGCTCAATTAAAAGATCAATATAATAAAGCGAAACAAGACATAACAGAGAGATTTGAAGATAAAGTTTTAAAAATTAGAAGTGGTGATGATTTATTACCAAGTGTTATGAAAATGGTAAAAGTATTCGTTGCTATAAAAAGAAGATTAAGACCTGGTGATAAGATGTCGGGCAGACATGGAAATAAAGGTGTTGTAAGTAAAATTGTACCTGTTGAAGATATGCCATATAGAGAAGATGGTAGACCAGTTGATATTGTATTAAACCCTCTAGGTGTACCAAGTAGGATGAACGTCGGACAAATTTTAGAGACACATTTGGGTTGGGCATGTAAAGAATTTGGTGAACAAGTTAAAAATTTAGTTAACGAAAATAACAAAAAAATTGAAAGAACAGAAAAAATCGAAAAATTCTTAAAATCTGTTTATGGCGAAGAAATTTTTAACGAAAAAGTAGATAAATTAAGCAAGAGTGAATTCAATGATCTTTGTGAAAATTTACAAAATGGTATCGCAATTTCAACACCTGTTTTTGATGGTGCTAAAGAAAAAAATGTTACTGAGATGCTTGAACTAGCAAATTTACCAGGATCTGGACAAACTTATTTATGGGATGGAAGAACAGGAGAAAAATTTGATAGACCGGTTACTGTTGGAATAATCTATATGTTAAAACTTCATCACTTAGTTGAAGATAAAATTCATGCAAGATCTACTGGACCTTACAGTTTGGTTACACAACAACCACTTGGAGGTAAAGCGCAGTTAGGTGGTCAAAGATTTGGTGAAATGGAAGTATGGGCACTTGAAGCATATGGTGCATCATACACATTACAGGAGATTTTAACTGTTAAATCTGATGACGTTGCAGGTAGAGTTAAAGTTTATGAGACTATAGTTAAAGGTGAAGAAAACTTTGAGTCTGGAATACCAGAGTCATTTAACGTTTTAGTTAAAGAGATTAAATCACTAGCATTAAATGTGGAGCTTAATTAATGAAAAAAGAATTAACGGATTTATTTAAGGGTAGCGAAATTTCAGAAGCTCAAAATTTTAATAGTATTAAAATTTCACTTGCAAGCCCAGAGAAGATTAAATCCTGGACATTTGGCGAAATTAAAAAGCCTGAAACAATTAATTACAGAACATTTAGACCTGAAAAAGATGGTTTATTTTGTGCAAGAATTTTTGGACCAATAAAAGATTATGAATGTTTATGCGGCAAGTATAAACGAATGAAATTTAGAGGAATTATATGTGAGAAGTGTGGTGTTGAAGTAACAAAATCAAATGTAAGAAGAGAGAGAATGGGTCACATTAATCTTGCTACACCAGTAGCACATATTTGGTTCTTAAAGTCTCTTCCAAGTAGAATTGCTTTAGCAGTTGATATGAAATTAAAGGAAATAGAGAGAGTTCTTTATTTTGAAAACTTTATAGTAATAGAGCCAGGTTTAACTGGTTTACAAAAAAATCAACTTTTAAATGAGGAAGAGTTAGCAAAATATCAAGACGAATTTGGTGAAGAAAGTTTTACAGCAGGAATTGGAGCAGAAGCAGTTCTTGAGATGTTAAAAAATTTAGATTTAGAATTAGAAAGAAAAAATCTTGTCAGCTTTATTAAAGAGACTAAATCAAAAGTTAATGAAGAAAGAGCAATAAAAAGATTAAAATTAATTGAGTCATTTATTGAAACCGGTCAAAAACCTGAATGGATGATTATGACAGTAGTTCCAGTTATACCACCTGAATTAAGACCTTTAGTTCCTCTAGATGGTGGAAGATTTGCTACTTCAGATCTTAACGATTTATATAGAAGAGTAATTAACAGAAATAACAGATTAAAAAGATTAATGGATCTTAAAGCTCCAGACATCATTGTAAGAAATGAAAAAAGGATGCTTCAAGAGTCAGTAGATGCTTTATTTGATAACGGTAGAAGAGGTAGAGTAATAACAGGAACAGGCAAGAGACCACTTAAATCGCTTGCAGAAATGCTAAAAGGTAAACAAGGAAGATTTAGACAAAATTTATTAGGTAAAAGAGTTGATTATTCAGGAAGATCAGTAATCGTTGTCGGTCCAGATTTGAAACTTCATGAGTGTGGTTTACCGAAAAAAATGGCTTTAGAATTGTTTAAACCATTTTTATATGCGAGATTAAATAAGTTAGGTTTAGCCTCAACAATTAAACAAGCTAAAAAATTAGTTGAAAAAGAAACTAATGCAGTTTGGGATGCTTTGGAATTAATAGTTAGAGAACATCCAGTGCTTTTAAACAGAGCACCAACACTTCATAGACTTGGGGTTCAAGCATTTGAGCCAAAATTAATTGAAGGAGATGCAATTGAATTACACCCTTTAACTTGTGCAGCATTTAACGCCGACTTTGATGGTGACCAAATGGCAGTTCACGTTCCATTAAGTTTAGAAGCACAATTAGAAGCAAGAATTTTAATGTTATCTACAAACAATATTCTTTCTCCATCAAATGGTAAACCAATTATAGTTCCAAGTCAGGATATGATTTTAGGAATTTACTATCTGTCACAAGAACCTATATCTGATAAAGCAGCTGGATACTTTACAAATTCAGATCAAATTGAATTTGCATTATCATCTGGTCAAATAAATGTTCATAGCACTATTATTTCAAGGTATGAAACTGTAGACGAACGAGGTAACAAAAAAATAGAAAAATATACTTCTACTGCAGGCAGATTTTTACTAGCAAATTTATTACCTAAGAATAGCAACATTAAGTTTTCTTTAGTAGATAGATTATTGCCTAAAAAAGTAGTTTCGGAAATAATTGATGTTGTATTTAGATTTTGTGGTCAAAAAACAACTGTAATTTTCTGTGATAAGCTTAAAGATTTAGGATTTAAACATGCGTTTAAAGCAGGAATTTCGTTTGGTAAAGATGATCTTGTAATACCTGCAAATAAAACTCAATTAATTGATGATACTAAGAAATTAATTGCTGATTATGAAACCCAATATGCTGAAGGTCTGATTACAAGAGGTGAAAAATACAATAAAGTTGTTGATGCTTGGTCTAAATGTACAGATAAAGTTGCTGGAGAAATGATGAAAGGAATTTCAGCGACGGAGAAAACTGATGAAGGATTAAAAATAAATTCTGTATTTATGATGGCTGACAGTGGAGCTAGAGGATCTGCTGCTCAAATGAAACAATTAGCTGGTATGAGAGGTTTGATTGCTAAACCGTCAGGGGAAATTATCGAAAGTCCAATTATTTCAAACTTTAAAGAGGGATTAACTGCTTTAGAGTACTTTAATTCAACTCATGGAGCTAGAAAAGGATTAGCAGATACAGCACTTAAAACAGCTAGTTCTGGATATTTAACAAGAAGACTATGTGATGTTGCACAAGACTTAACTATAACTAAAGTTAATTGCGAAGATCCTGGATTTATTGAACTTTCTGAAATTTTAGAGGGTGGTAATGTGGTTGTTAGTTTATCTGAAAGAGCATTAGGAAGAGTAACAGCTGCTGATGTTAAAAACCCTTTATCAGGTGAAGTAATTATTAAAAAATCTGAAATGATTGATGAGGCAGGCTGTGATAGAATTGATGCTGCAGGCGTTAAATCAATTAAAGTTTATTCAGTAATGACATGTAGCTCAAAAGAGGGTGTTTGTGCTACTTGCTATGGACGAGATTTATCAAGAGGTAAGATGGTTCATGTTGGTGAAGCTATTGGAATGATATCTGCTCAATCAATTGGAGAACCAGGAACACAGCTGACAATGAGAACGTTCCACGTTGGAGGAACAGCTTCAGTAAAACAAGATTCTCAAATTGTCACCAAAAGTGAAGGAACTTTAAAAATAATCAACTCAAATATTTTAGAGGACTCTAAAAAGAATTTGATTGTTATGGGAAGAAACACTCAACTTTCTATAGAGGATGACAAAGGAGTTCAGATAGCAGTTTATAAAGTTGCTTATGGTTCAAGATTATTTTTCAATAACGGTGACAAAGTCAAGGCAAATACTAAAATATGCGAATGGGATCCTTACACAACACCAGTTATAGCAGAGAAAAGTGGTACAGCTAGTTATGTAGATTTAATTGACGGTGTATCAATTCAAGAAACTACTGACGATGCAACAGGAATTTCTTCTAAATCAGTAATTGATTGGAGAGGTCAATCGAAAAGTACTGATTTAAAACCTAGAATTACTCTAAGGGATGAAAAAGGAAATGTGATTAAAAAAGCTGATGATAATGAAGCTAGATATTATTTAGTACCAGATTCTATTTTATCAATTAAAGACGGTCAAAAAGTTTATGCAGGTGACGTAATTGCAAGATTACCTAAGGAAACTACAAAAACAAAAGATATTACCGGAGGCCTTCCAAGAGTTGCTGAGTTATTTGAAGCAAGAAAAGCTAAAGATAGTGCAATCATTGCAGAAAATGATGGTAGTGTTGTATTTGGAAAAGAGGTAAGAGGAAAACAAAGAGTGTCTATTGTTCCTGAGGATGGAACTGAACCTTCAAATTATTTAATTCCAAAAGGCAAGCATATCAATTTTAACCCTGGTGAAAAAATTAAAAAAGGAGAGTACCTTTTAGATGGCCAACCATTACCACATGATATTTTAAGAATTTTAGGGATTAAAGAATTAACGGAATATTTCGTAAACCAAGTTCAGGAAGTTTATAGACTACAAGGTGTAATTATAAATGATAAGCATATTGAAACTATTTTAAGACAAATGCTAAAAAAAGTTGAAGTTAAAGTTTCTGGTGACTCAACTTATTTACCAGGTGAAGTAGTTGATAGAATTAAGTTTGATAATGTAAATGAAAAATTAGTTTCAGAAGGGAAAACACCAGCTGTTGGTGAAAGAGTACTTATGGGTATTACTAAGGCTTCACTTCAAACCGAGTCGTTTATTTCTGCAGCTTCATTCCAAGAGACAACAAGAGTATTAACAGATGCTGCAATTAAAGGAAAAGTTGATCCGTTAAACGGCTTAAAAGAGAACGTTATTGTTGGTAGATTAGTACCTGCAGGTACTGGTAATATTAAAAATAGATGGAACAACAAGGCTTTACAAGACGATAATAATTTCTTAGCCGAGCAAGATAAGATAGAAGCATCTGAACCTGAAGAAACACAGACAAATCAATAAAAAAATCGCCTAAAAATTGCAGTTTTAGTTTGACAAAGTGCTATTAATAAGTAATTTGGCGATGTTTTTGGTTGGAATGTAGTGCTTCTAACAGCACTAAACGCTGCCACAAAATAACCTGTCAGTTATTTTCATCTAAAAATAAATTAATTAATTTAAAAAAATTTATGCCAACTATTAATCAGTTGTTAAGAAAAAAAAGAGTTAAACCAGTAGCAAGGAACAAAGTTCCTGCTCTACAAAAACAACCTTTAAAAAGGGGTGTTTGTGTGAAAGTTTATACAACAACTCCTAAAAAACCAAACTCTGCATTAAGAAAAGTTGCTAGAGTAAGATTGTCAAATGGATTTGAAGTTACAGCCTATATTCCTGGTGAAGGTCACAACCTTCAAGAACACTCTGTAGTACTGATTAGAGGTGGTAGGGTAAAAGATTTACCAGGTGTTCGATATCATATTCTAAGAGGTAATCTAGATACCCAAGGTGTTGCAAACAGGAAAAAAAGAAGATCTTTATACGGAACAAAAAAGGGTAAATAATGTCTAGAAAAAAAACTCAACCAAAAAAAAATGTAGTTCCAGATCCAAAATTTAATTCAACTATAATACCAAAATTAATAAACAATATAATGTATGATGGTAAAAGAGGCATTGCTGCTAAAATAGTCTATGACGCTATCGATAAAATTAAAACAAAAACAAAAGATGAACCGATTAATATTTTTAATGAAGCAATTAACAATATTAAACCAACTGTTGAAGTTAGATCTAGAAGAGTAGGTGGCGCGACTTATCAAGTACCTGTTGAGGTAAAAAGCAAAAGAGCACAAGCTTTAGCAATTAGATGGTTAGTTGAGTCAGCAAGAAAAAGAAAAGATAAACATATGGCAGATAAAATTTTTAATGAGCTTTATGATGCTTATGAAAAAAAGGGTGCTGCTGTTAAAAAAAGAGAAGATGTACATAAAATGGCAGAGTCTAATAAGGCATTTGCTCATTTTAGGTGGTAATAAGATATGGCTAGAACTCATTCATTGGACAAATATAGAAACATTGGGATCATGGCTCATATAGATGCTGGTAAAACAACTACTACCGAAAGAGTTCTATATTATACAGGTAAGAGTCATAAAATTGGTGAGGTACACGATGGTGCTGCAACAATGGATTGGATGGAGCAAGAACAAGAAAGAGGAATTACAATTACATCTGCAGCTACTACTTGTTTTTGGAATGATCACAGAATTAATATTATAGACACCCCTGGTCACGTAGATTTTACTATTGAAGTAGAAAGGTCTTTAAAAGTTTTAGACGGTGCTGTTGCTGTTTTTGATGGTGTTGCAGGTGTAGAACCTCAATCCGAAACTGTATGGAGACAAGCCGATAAGTATAAAGTACCTAGAATTTGTTTTGTTAATAAATTAGATAGAACAGGTGCTGATTTCTTTAGATGTGTAGACATGATCAGAGATAGATTAGGCGCCAAACCTTTAGTTGTGCAAGTACCTATAGGTGTTGAAGCTTCTTTATCTGGTGTAGTTGATCTTGTAAAAATGAAAGCTCAAGTTTGGAAAAATGAAGCACTTGGAGCTGAATGGGAGTACAAAGAAATTCCAGAAGATTTAAAAGAAATTTCAGAAAAATATAGAACAGAATTAGTAGAAACAGCCGTTGAACAAGACGAAAAGTTAATGGAGGCATACCTAAATGGTGATGAAATTAAAGAGGAAGATTTAGTTAAATGCATAAGAAAAGGAACACTTAATTTTAGTTTTGTTCCAGTTTTAACAGGTTCAGCATTCAAAAACAAAGGTGTTCAGCCTTTACTTGATGCTGTTGTAAATTATTTGCCAAGTCCAGTAGATATTGGTTCTATCAAAGGAACTAAATTAGGTAGTGAAGATGAAATGGAAATGAAATTTGAAGACAGTGTTCCATTCTCTGCTTTAGCTTTTAAAGTAGCTAACGATCCATTTGTTGGTTCATTAACTTTTATTAGAATTTATTCAGGTACTATCAAAACCGGTACGGCAGTATTTAATTCATCTAAAGAGAAAGAAGAAAGAGTTGGAAGAATGCTTCTAATGCATGCAAACTCCCGAGAAGACATTAAAGAAGCTAATGCAGGTGACATAGTAGCTTTAGCAGGATTAAAAAATACCATTACAGGTCACACATTATGTGACAAAGATAATTCTGTTCTCCTTGAACCAATGGAATTCCCTGATCCTGTAATTGAAATTGCAGTAGAACCAAAAACAAAAGCAGACCAAGAAAAAATGGGTGAAGCTTTAGGTAGGTTGGCTAAAGAAGATCCTTCCTTTAGAGTTACTTCAGACGAGGAATCTGGACAAACAATTATTAAAGGAATGGGTGAGCTACACCAGAAGCTAAATCAAGTTTCATTAATGCTTCTACAGTTTGTGGTGTTGGTTCAATAATATCTATTAATCTTTTGTGTGTTCTTGACTCAAATTGTTCTCTACTTTTCTTATCTATGTGAGGTGATCTTAAAACTGTATATCTTTCAATTCTTGTTGGTAGTGGTATCGGTCCCTTAATTGTTGCACCAGTTCTTTTTACAGTATTCACAATCTCTTCAGTAGATGCATCAAGAACTTTATTATCATACGCTCTTAATTTAATTCTAATGTTCTGTTTTTCCATGATTAACCTGCTATCTTCTTAGTTACTTCGTCTTGAACATTTTGTGGAACTTTTGAATAATGATCAAAAAACATTGAGTATTGTGCTCTACCTTGGGACATTGATCTTAAATTATTTATATAACCAAACATATTAGCTAAAGGAACCATTGCTGTAATTACGGTTGCATTACCTCTTTGTTCTTGAGTGCTGATTTGACCTCTTCTACTGTTTAAATCCCCTATAACATCACCCATGTAATCTTCAGGAGTTACTACTTCAACTCTCATGACAGGTTCTAATAATTTTAATCCACCTTTTGTACAAGCCTCTTTAAAGCAAGCTCTACTTGCTAATTCAAATGCTAATACACTTGAGTCAACATCGTGATGTAAGCCATCTAAGATAGTTACCTTGTAATCAATCATTGGAAAACCAGCTAATATTCCAGTATCTGAAACTGTTTCGATGCCTTTTTCAACACCAGGGATAAATTCTTTGGGAATTGCACCACCTTTAATTTTACT
>CACDLV010000021.1 GCA_902553675.1 uncultured Pelagibacteraceae bacterium | reverse complement strand
ATTAATCTTAAAAGGACTTAATATTTGAGTTTTGTTGAATTGATAGTTAAATGTATGTTTTTTTATATTAGATATAACTTTAATATCTTTTCTAATTTTAATTATAGTCTCAGGTTTATAAAAAATTCCTTTATAAAAGTTTATCCTTTTTTTATTTTTTAAATTAATACCAATCAAATTACATAAAATTTCATAACCAAAAAATCCAAGATATAAATCTGTTTCTTTGTTATATTTTTTTTTCTCCAACGAATTAAGAAATTTATGTATATTTTTTTTGGTTAAAATGATCTTTTTTGAAAAATCTGTATAAATATTATAGCCATCTTCTACTTTATAAATAATTAAAGGTTTATCTGATTGATACAGATCCTCTAAATAAGGGTTAAATTTAAACTTATGCTGGCTGAGTTCTTTCAATTGCTTTCTCTACTATAGGTAAATGTATCAGACCTGCAAAAATTGATAATGCGATAGATCCGTACCATGCATAGTCAAAATTTCCATTTAATTCATAAAATACACCACCTAGATATGCTCCTAGGAAAGAACCAATTTGATGGCTTACAAAAACTATTCCATATAAAAGTCCAACATATTTTGTACCAAATATATGTGCAACAATTCCATTTGTTGGAGGAACTGTTGATAGCCATAAAAAACCAAAAGTAACTCCAAAAACTACAGAATTAAATATACTTGGCGGTAAGAAAATAAAATAGATAATTGAAACACCTCTTAATAGATATATTGCACTTAATATTTTTTTCTTACTATACCTTGTTGCTAAATAACCACTTGTAATAGTGCCGGCCATATTAAACACTCCTATCAAAGCTAAAACCATTGCAGGTGTCCAATCAGGCAAACCTTTGTCTGCCATATAGGTAGGAATGTGTGTTGCTACTAGAGCAATATGCCAACCACAAACAAAAAAACCTAAAGTGAGATAAATAAAACTTTTGTTTGCAAATGCCTCTTTTAGAGCCTCTCTTGCTGTTTGATTATTATCTTGATTAACTCCTACAGGTATTTTCGGAGTACTAACAAACAAAGCTACCACTAATCCTAATCCTAAAAGAAGAGAAAAATATAAAAGAGTATTTTCCCAGCCTGTTTCAACTAAGGAATATCTTACAAGTAAAGGTGATACAAAATATCCAAATGAACCTGCACATGTAACAATTCCTGTGGCAATAGTTCTATTAGATGCTGGAAAATGTTTAGCTACTACTGATACTGGAATACCTATTGCAGTAGAGCCTAAACCTATCCCAATCATCACTCCTATAGTTAAAGTAAAATAACCTCCAGTATTGTAGCCAGAATAAAATAGCAAAACCCCAACTAAATAAAAAACAAAACCAATAAATATTGCAACCGCTCCTCCGTATTTATCAGTAATTACACCAAACAACGGACTGAATACTCCCCAAAGTAATAACTGCAATCCCATAACAAAACCAAAATGAGAAATGGAAATATCTAAATCTGTATTAAAATCAAAATAAAACAATCCAAAGGTCTGTCTTATTCCTAAAGAAATAATTACAACTATAGAAGCAGCAATTAAAGTGATTAGTGCTTTTTTGCTAATAGTAAAACTTTCTGAACTCATTTAATAAATTTTAATGCTTGTTTTATATCATCTATAATGTCTTTAGGATCTTCAAGTCCAATATGCATCCTTATTATATGTTCATCTTTATTTATATGTGTAAATTGTCTCTTACCTAGTGCTTGGTGTGTTTGATAAAGTGCTAAGCTTTCGAAACCTCCCCAACTAAATCCATACCCAAAGAGTTTTAAAGAATTAACAAATTTTAACACTGAGTTTTTATTTTTTGATTTTATTTTAAATCCTAATAAACCTGATGCTCCAGAATAATATTTTTTCCATAATTTATAATTTTGACTACCTTTTTTATATGGATAAAAAACTTTAATTATTTTTTTCTGTTTTGATAAAAACTTGGAGACTTTAAGGGCATTTTCCTGATGTTTTTCTAATCTTACATCTAAAGTTCGAATACCTCTTAGAATTAAATACGCATCATCAGGTCCTAATCTTAATCCTGAAACTTTATTTGTTGCTTCTACTAATTTAAAGACTCGTTTACTTATAGCTAAACTGCCACCCATTACATCTGAGTGACCAGAATAATATTTCGTTGCAGAGACAATCGACATATCAAAACCTAGCTTTATTGGTTTCAGAAAATAAGGTGTTCCCCAAGTGTTATCTATAGCTGTATAAATTTTATTTTTTTTTGCCAATGCAACTATTTTAGATAAATCTTGAAATTCAAAAGTGTTGCTTCCAGGATTTTCAACAAAAATAAGCTTTGTTTTTTTTGTAATCTTACTTTTTAGATCATTAAAGTCATTTGGATTATAAAATAATAGTAGAAGCTCTAACCACAGGAGGATTTACTGACTGATTATGAAAATCTTTAGCTGTATGTTTCAGGAAAGTCTTAAAGGAATTACCCATAATAAATTTGATATGTTATTAAGACAATGCTATATCCCATGAAAAACGTCAATAAAATTAAAATAGGACTAAATGAGTTACCCAAAGAAACATAGAGGCCGAAGAAAACAAGGGTCTAAAAAAAGAAGAGCTAAAAGAAAAAATAAGAAGAAATAATTCTTCTGTTATTCTTTAATCCAACCTCCACCAAGCACTTTGTGGCCAAACTGGTCTTTACGATAAAAAACACATGCCTGACCAGGTGAAATGCCATCTTCAGGAATTGCTAAATTAACTTTAGCATTATTGTTATCTATAAGATCAACTTTTGCCTCTAGAAGACTTCCAGTAGATCTAACTTTAACAAATAAATTTTGATCCAAATCCTCTTTGTTAGTCAATAAATTTATTTCCTTTAAAGAAATTGTTTTTTTTCCAAGTTTTTCTTTAGGTCCAACTATTATTTCATTTTTATCCGAATTTATCTTTAACACATAAAGAGCTTCTTTATCTGAAACTTTAATTCCTTTTCTTTGTCCAATTGTAAAATTAATAATTCCATCATGAACACCAATTACATCACCATCTAAATTTTTTATATTTCCTTTTTGAAAGGAGTCTGGTCTAAACTTTTGTATTACTGAAGCGTAGTCACCATTTGGAACAAAACAGATGTCCTGACTATCTGGTTTATCAGCAACGTTTAAATCTAAATTTTTAGCAATTTCTCTAGTTTTATCTTTTAACATTCCACCTAACGGAAATCTTAAATAATCTAATTGTTCTCTAGTTGTATTAAATAAAAAATAACTTTGGTCTCTATTTTCATCTATAGCTCTATACATGCTGGTAGTTTTATTTTTTGTAATACTTTTTACATAATGACCAGTAACTAATGCATCAGCTTTGAGTTCTTTTGAAACTTCAAATAAATCTTTAAATTTAACAGTTTGATTACACTGAACACATGGAATTGGGGTTTCACCTTTTAAATAACTCTCAACAAAATTGTCTATAACACCTTGCTTAAACTTGTCTTGATAATATAAAATTTTATGCTCTATACCCAGCTTATGTGCAACACGTTTAGCGTCCATTATATCTTGACCTGAACAACATTGTTTTGATGCAGCTACCTCTTTGCCATCGTCATAAAGTTTTAGTGTTATACCAATTACATTGTAACCTTCTTTTTTCATTATGCCTGCTACAGTGGAAGAATCTACTCCACCAGACATTGCAACAACTACAGTAGTATCTGAAGGTTTTTTATCTAAACCGATAAAATTTAAATCTTTATTCATAAGGTGGTATTTATACTGATTTACAATATAAGTTAAATTAAATGATTTTAGATTATGAACCAGGTGACAAAGTCACTAATCCTCAAAAAAAAGAATGGGGAATTGGGCAAGTGCAATCTATAATTAACGATAAAGTGACAGTTAATTTTGAAAATGTTGGAAAAAAAGTAATTAACGCAAAAAACGTTGAATTAAAAAAACTGGGCAAATGAAGGTGAACTTAAAAGAGATTGTAGAGAGTTTAATTGAAAATTTTTTAGAAGCAGGAGATTTATCTATTCAATTAAGAGAAAAGGGTTTGGTGAAAAAAACAAAATCAGACAATACTCCAGTTAGTAATGGTGATTTGGAAGTAAATAAATTTATATCAAAAAAAATTTCAGAGATTACTCCTAATTTACCTATCATTTCAGAAGAAACCTCTGAAAATAAAGATAGCCAAAATTTAAAGGATTTCTGGCTTGTTGATCCTATTGATGGAACTTATGATTATATTAATAATCTAGAAGAATTTACCATTAATGCTGGTTTGATAATCAATAACAAACCTGTTGCAGGATTAATAAATGCTCCAGCAAAAAAAAGAATGTTTTATTCTTATGAAAAAGGTAGTGCTTTTGAATTTAGCAACGGTAAAACAATTAATTTAAGTAATTTACCTGCTAAGAAAACAGAAAACTTAAAATTTATTTCATACTCAACTAAAATAAAGCCTGAAATTCAAAAAATTTATGATGATTTGGGAGTAAAAGAAAATACTAGAATGAAAAGTTCTTTAAAATTCTGTGTCGTTGCTGCTGGTGAATACGATGGTTATGTTGCTGAGCCGAGAGCATATGAATGGGATATAGCAGCTGGTCACGCAATTTTAAAACATGCAGGTGGAACCGTAACTGATTTTGAAGGAAATGAAATTTTGTATGGGAAAAAAGATTTAAAAAATCCAAGTATAATTTTGAAAAATAAAAATATTTTATAATGGATGAACAATTAAGAATAATACTAATAATTATTGTATCTGTTTCAATTTTTGGATTGTTAATATTTGTTTTTGTAAAAAATTATATAAGAAATAAAATAAATCAGCTTGTAAAAGAGGAAAAAGATAAAAAATTAAAGTAAATTTATTATTTTTAGATATTCATCTTTTTCTATATCCATTACCTTTTTTGATGTTTCAAAATCAAATCCATTTCTTGCAAGGAGAGATATGTCTTTTTTATAAAATAAAGTTCTATTATCCTCTGCTCTAGCTGGACCAATTCTTTTCTTTTTACATAATTTTATTGCTGAAAAAAAATCTTGATCAGAATTATCTTCCTTTATTTTATCGACTGTATCCTTAATAAATGTTTCGTGAATTCCTTTTCCAATTAAATAATTTCTAATCTTATTAATTGAGTTTCCTCTTTGGATCATACTTTTGGCTTTACTTTCAGAATAAAATTGATCATTTATAAATCTGTTTTTTTCTAGATCAAACAAAACAATATCAATTAGTTTTTTTATATCTTTTTTTCTTACATCAGACGCTGATAATTTCATGTATTTTTTTAATAAATAAGTTTTAAGTTGTTGTTTTGAAGGAGCATACTTTTCAACATAAGCAAAGGCAAAATTACGCATCTCATCAACAGTTACTTGAAGCGTTTTTTTTCTATTTCTTATAGGAATCATTGTTAGATTTAATATAATATATCTAAATGTTTGAACAAATTTATACTTATTTCACAATTGAGACACTTTATATGTGGGTCAACCTTGGAGTTTTACCTTTTTGGTTTATCTTGATAGTGTTTCCTCAATCACATTTAAGTAGAATTTTTGTAACATCAATTTTTCCTTTTTTTATATTAAGTGGTGTTTATATCTTCATTTTATATAAATCTTATTTAATTGGTTATGATTTTGACGGAAATTTCTCTCTTTATCTTGGTCTTAGTGAGCTATCTAGATTATTTGAAGACCATTTATACATAATGATATTTTGGACCCATTTCATAGCAATAAACTTATTTATTGGTGGCTGGATTGTTAAAGATTCTCAAAAGTTTTCTATAAACAAAGTTTTGATGGCTGTGCCATTAATTGTGACTTATTTAATTGGTCCTATAGGTTTATTTTTATATTGGATAATTAGAATCTTTTACGCAAAAAGAATTAGTTTATATGAGTAATCATATAGATTTTTATTTCGATATAATTAGTCCATATGCATACATCGCACACAAAAAAATTCTTAAACATAAAAAAATCACATTTAATTACAAACCAGTTTATTTAGGAGGCCTTCACAAGCTAGCTGGAATTGATTCTCCTGCATTTAACAAATATAAATTAAGAAATAATATAAAAGATTGCAACTTGGTATCTGAAAAAAACAATATTAAATTCAAATGGAATTCTAATTTTCCAATAAATTCTTTAAATATTATGAGGGGATATATTAGCGTTAGTAAGGATAAGCAAAACGATTACTTGAATTGTTTTTTTGATGCTTATTGGAAAGATAATCACGACTTATCAAATGTTGAAAATGTGTCAAAATTAATAAGAGATTTAAATATTGATAGTGAAGAATTTTTTCAATCTATAAAAGAACAATCAGTTAAAGATAAATTGATTAAATTAACTTCTGATGCTTTTCAAAAAGAAGTTTTTGGAACTCCAACTTTTATAGTAAATAATAAAATTTTTTGGGGACAAGATAGACTTGAATATGCTTTAGAAGAATTTAGTGCTAATTAAATTATTTTAAATTTGCTGCTAGCTATAGATCCAAACCCACCATCAATATGAGATACTTTTTGATATCCCATATCTTTTAATGATTTTACAGCTAAAGCTGATCTAACGCCTCCTGCACAAAATAAAACAAATTCTTTATTTTGGTCTATTTGTCCATTTTGAAATATAGGGCTGTTAGGATCTAAATATACTTCAAGCATTCCTCTTGGGATATGACTTGCGCCTTCAACGCTACCTGTGTTTTCTAACTCATTACTTTCTCTTATATCGATCAAATTACAATTTTTATTTTGGACCATTTGATAAGCTTCATCTGCATTAATTGTTTTAATCTCTTTTAAAGTTTCACTAACTAGAGTTTGTAATGATTTAATGACCATAATATTATAAAACGTATAACACATTATGAAAAAATTTTTTATCAAAATATGTAAATTATTAGGATATGAAATTTTAGATCAAAATAATTTTTCGTCCCCAACATTAGGAAAGGAATTAAATGAAGAACTATCAATATTGAATGAAAAATCTATAGTTTTACCTTTGGGTGAAGTCAAAATTACAAAAAAAGTTAATTCAATACTAATTATTCTAAGAATGAATACAGATATTGAGATTTGGGATCAAAATAGAAGGAGGTTATTTGAGTATCCAAAAATTGAATATACTAAAAGATCATTAAATTCACTTATTAAATCAATTAATTTTTTAAAAAACAAATACCCTACCATAAATGTTAAAACAATAATTATTGATGATAACTCAAGTACTCAAAACCTTAATATAATTAAAAAAGTAATTGATAAAAATAATATAGAGATAATTAATTTAGATTACTCAAAATATAAAAAAATAATATTAGAACAAAAAAAATAAAGAAACTTTTGCAAATCTTGCAAGCTTACTCCAAAGTTTTGAAATTGGAAAAGATGCTGGTGAAGATTTAATTTACTTTATTGAGGATGATTATTTACATTTTGAACCAATGTTGGAAGAAATAGTAGCTTCTTATGAAAGAATTGCGTCGCAACTAAATAAGGATATTTTTATGTGTCCATCTGATTATCCTTATCTTTACATGAGTAATGCAAAAACAAATGTTTTAATTGGAAATAAGCGTCATTGGAGAACTGTAGATAAAACACTATGTACCTTCCTGACAACTAAAAACTTATTAAATAAATATTGGGACAACTTTTATATGAATTGTATAGACAGACACGATCCATTTGAAAAATATTTAAATGAAATATATTCAAAAGAAATTTGTATTTCTCCTTTAAAAAGTTTATCACTACATCTAACAAATATTAATTCAAGTTACGGCTTATCTCCATTAATTGATTACAAAAAACTTTGGGAGGAAAACGAAATAAATGATTAAAGAAAATACAAAAGCACCAATTTTTAAATTACCATCTACAAATAAAAAAAGAATACTCTCTTAAAGATTCAATAGGAAATTATGTAATTATTTATTTTTACCCTAAGGATGATACTCCAGGGTGTACAATTGAAACCAATGATTTTAATAAACTACTTCCAAAATTTAAAAAATTGAATTGTGAAATTTTGGGTATTTCTAAAGATAATTTAAAAAGTCATGACAAATTCAGAGATAAATACAAAATCAAATTTGATCTATTGGCTGATGAAGAAATAAAAGTTTTAAAAAAATACAAAGTTTGGGCTAAAAAAAAATTCATGGGACGAGAGTTTATGGGAATAGTTAGAACTACTTTTTTAATCGATAAAAAAGGTAAAATAATCAAAATTTGGAATAATGTTAAAGTAAAAGACCATGCTAAAGAAGTATTAGAAACTCTTCAAAATATTGTTAAAAAATAAAGAGGCCCCTTATTTCTAAGGAGCCTTTATATATTATAGAGAGATATTTTAGTCTCTTATTGCGTAAGCTTTCACGCCTACTTCAGCAACATCGGTACCAAGTTTTTCAGCTTGAGCACTAATTCTAAGACCAATAGTTTGTTTAAGAACTCTAAAAGTAATGTAAGAAAGTATGAAGCTAAATAAACATACTGCGATTACACCAGTTAACTGAGTTCCAAAATTTGTATCAGGGTTACTTATTGGAACGACTAAAGTTCCAAATATACCCGCAAACATATGTACAGGAATTGCACCTACTACATCATCGATTTTTTTACTTTCTAAAAATTTTGTACCAAAGTACATAATCAATGATCCAATAGCTCCAATTACAATTGCTAATACAGGACTTGGAGTTAAAGGTTCTGCTGTGATTGCAACTAATCCAGCTAATGCACCATTTAACATCATAACTATATCTGTTTTTCCACCAAGCAATCTTGTAACAACTGCTGCAGCAACTGTACCAGCGGCACCTGCTAAATGAGTGTTAACTGCAATTTTACTAATTGCATTAACATCATCAAAAGTTCCCATCGCTAATTGACTAAATCCATTAAAACCAAACCAACCAAACCAAAGTAAAAATGTTCCAAGCGTTACTAATGGAATTGAAGAAGCAGCAAACGGTACTAAAGATTTAGTTTCACCTGATTTACTAAATCTTCCCTCTCTTGCACCTAATACAATAACTCCTGCTAAAGCAGCAGCACCACCACAAGCATGAACTAAAGTTGAACCAGCAAAGTCAGAAAAGCCTGAAGTTGCTAACCAACCTCCACCCCACTGCCAACCCATTGAGATTGGATAAATTACTCCAGCCATGATTGCAGCAAAAATGAAGAATGGCCAGATTTTAATTCTTTCAGCTACAGCTCCTGAAACTATAGAAGCAGTTGCACAAACAAACATCGTTTGAAAGAACCAATCTGAATAATCAGAATAACCAGTAGCTAGATCAGAAGAGTCACTCCACATAGAAAATGATCCAATAAAACCACCTTCTGGAATACCGTAAGCTAAATTATAGCCACATAGAAAAAAAATTAATGAACAAATAGCAAATTTACCGATATTTTTGGCTGCAATTGTTGAGACACTTTTTGTTGTTACTAATCCACTTTCAAGCATACAGAAACCCGCAGCCATAAAAGCAACTAATACACCACCTAGATAAAATCCAAGTGAGTTAAAAATATATTGTCCTTCAGCTGACATTGTTGTTTCTGCTGAAGCAAAGTTAGATAAGCTTAATAAAGATATTAAACTTATAATAAAAGTTTTTAGAATATGAGTCATTATCTCTCCTTGTTAAGAAAAGTTTTTTATAAAAATTTTTGAAATAAAGAATTGCTTATATGACAAAAGAGTTATGCTATTTAAGCATGTATAAAATAAAAAGGCCCCATTTCTGGGGCCTTCGTTTAACTAACTAGAGAGAGATTTTAATTATTTTATTTTACAGAGGCTCTTCAATGAGATAACGACATGGAGATCGAAGAGCCTCTATATTGCATTGCATGCAATTAGTCACGTATTGCGTATGCTATTACTCCTGTTTCTGTAACGTCAGTACCTTTGGTTTCAGCTTCTTTACTTAATCTTATTCCAAACGTAGCTTTCATTATTGACCAGATTACATAGGACACAGCAAACACAAAAATGTTAATTGAAAGTACACCAATTAATTGTGCACTAAACGATGCATCAGTGTTTGTTAATGGCACTGCTAATGTTCCCCAAATACCAGCAAACATGTGAGCCGGAATTGCACCTACCACATCATCAAGTTTGAAACTGAATAATAATTTAGTTCCAAATACTACGATCAATCCACCAACAGCTCCAATAAAAATAGCTGCTAAAGGTGATGGCGCTAATGGTTCTGCTGTAACAGCTACAAGACCACCAATTGCTCCGTTTAACATTTGAATTACATCTGTTTTACCAAACATTAATCTTGTGATTATTGCTGCAGCCATAACACCACCACAAGCAGCAAGATTAGTATTGATAAATATACTTGATACAGCAACTGCATCATCAAATGTTCCAATAGCTAGTTGAGATCCACCATTGAATCCAAACCAACCTAACCATAATATAAATACTCCAACAGTTACTAATGGAATTGAAGAAGCAGCAAAAGGTTTAATTGCTCTCGCCTCACCTTTGCTATCAAATCTTCCATATCTAGCACCTAACAACATGATACCTGCTAAAGCAGCTGCACCCCCTGTTGAGTGTACTAATGTTGAACCAGCAAAATCAGAGAAGCCTAGTTCTGCTAACCAGCCTCCACCCCATTGCCAACCCATAACAATTGGATAAATTACTCCAGCTAAAATAGCTGCAAATAAGAAAAACGGCCATAGCTTAATTCTTTCAGCCATAGCACCTGAACAAATTGAAACTGTTGTTGCACAGAATACCATTTGGAAGAACCAATCTGATCCATCTGCATAACCTGTATCAACTGCACTTGCATCTGACCAAGGTGTAAATGTTCCAATATATCCTCCTTCAGGGATTCCATAAGCTAAATTATAACCAAAAAGCCAAAACATAATTCCAGCAATTGAATATAGACCTATGTTTTTAGCACAAATTACTGATACACTCTTTGAAGTTACCATACCAGATTCTAGCATCGCAAAACCCGCTGCCATGAACATGACAAGGAAACCACAAATTAAAAATAGAAGCGAGTTAAATATCGCTTGAACTTCTCCAGAGACAGTTGTCTCTGCCATACCTGCACTACTCATGTTTAATAAAAATATTAAACTAAGAAGCGGTGCTGATATTTTTTTTATTATTTTAGTCATTAGACCTCCACTTGTTTAAATGGTGTCTTATAGTTTTATTAATTTTTTAAAACTAACGCTGATTAGGAAAATTGGCTATGCAGTTTTTGCATATAGTAACAGCCCTGAACGTATTTTTAAAACGTAAGGGCTGTTAAAAAAAAATATTATCTGTTGAATACTTCTTTTAAAGCTTTAGCTGGTAAGAATTTTACCTTTTGAGAAGCAGCGATTTGAATCTGCTCACCCGTTCTTGGGTTTCTTCCAACTCTTGCTTTTCTCTTAGCAACTTTATACGTACCGAACCCAGCAATTTTTACTGAGTCATCACCCTTTAGAGCATCTAAAATAGTGTTGGTAATTGTATCAAAAGTTCGCTCAGCATCTGCTTTGCTCAAGTTTAATGAGCCAGAAAGCTTAGCAATTAGTTGTTTTTTGTTCATTTTAGCTCCGGTTTTGTTGGTTAGTATTTATACTTGTCATAAACGTTGATAAATCAAGCTTTTTTTTAGTGCTTAGTTTTTTAAAACACACAATATCTTGTAAATACTTAAATAAACCTTGAATTTATTGACTTTTTTAAATCTTTTAGAATGTGAATTATCTAAATAAACCCAGATCTTTTAGATCATTAAATGTCGTGAAAAACATCAATGATAGCAACAAAAACAACCCGATTCGAAAAAAACCTTCTTGAGTTTTTTGAGATAAAGGTCGACCTAAAACTTTTTCAAATGCATAAAACATTAAATGTCCTCCATCTAGCATTGGTATTGGAAATAGATTAATAAGTCCTAAACTTATTGAAATATATGCCATCATACTAATGAATGCCAACACTCCAAAAGTTGCAACTTGTCCAGAAATTTTTGCAATTCTAATTGGGCCTCCCAATTGAGAAGTATCTGCCTTACCTAAAATCATTCCTCCGATATATTTTAAAGAGGAAATACTTACAAAATAAACTTCATAGCCGGCATGATAAAAAGCCTGAGCAGGTCCTAACTTAACATGGTTAACTTTATTGTTATATGCACCAAGCTTAATGCCAACCATCCTTTTATTAATTTTATTTCCTAATCCATCGTCACCTTCAACTACATTTGGTTTAATTTTTAAAATTAATTCTTCGTAGGAACGTTTGACTTTAAAATCTATTAGATCGCCAGTTGACATGGTGATAAACTTGGAAACTTCCATAATACTTTTAACTTCATTACCGTCTATTTCTAAAATTATATCCTCAGCTTTTAACCCTCCTACCATTGCCGGACTATCTTTTTGAACTTCATTTATGACTGCGGGAGTAAAATCTTTACCTATAAAGATATAAATTGAAAAAAATATAACTAAAGCTAACAAAAAATTAGCTAGCGGACCACCAAATACTATTAAAACTCTTTGGTATAATGGTTTTAAAATAAATAATTTTTCTCTTTCTTCTTCATTGTACTTCTCTAAAATTTCTTGATGATCAGCTTGAGAATAAACATTTCTATCCCCAAAAAATTTAACATATCCACCTAAAGGAATTGCGCATATTTTCCATCTTGTGCCTGATTTATCATTCCAGCCTGTAATTCTTAACCAAACTGATATCAATCGTTATTTAAATATAGAACTTCAGGGATCAACTTTTATAAAGGAACGTAAAATACCTGATCTTATTTTTCATGAAGTTTCAAAAGATGTTAATAAACCGACTAACAATACCGCTTCATTGGTCCAACCAGTTTAAAATGGCGTCAATTTAGTTGTTTATTGAAGGTTGTTAATAATAAATAAAATTATAAGATAAAGTATGATCAGTTATATAGTACCTTTTTTAATTTTAATTCTTGTTGTTGTTTTTATCCATGAATATGGACATTA
>CACDLV010000020.1 GCA_902553675.1 uncultured Pelagibacteraceae bacterium | reverse complement strand
GGTAAAGATAAGAATGAAATTTTGAATAATTTTAGACAAAGAATACAAAGTGATGTAGAAAGTGAATTCCTTGAAGCAAAAGAACAGGTTAAAAAAATTGCAACCTTTCGTTTGAATGAAATAAATAAAAAATGAAAAAATTTATAAGTGCAAAAATGATTAATTTAGCAGATCCAAGAATTGGAACTAAAGTTATATTTAAGACTGACGATTTTTTTGCAGCTGCTCATAGAATATTAAACATTGAAACTCCAGTTTTTAAAGATGGACTATTCGACAAACATGGTAAATGGATGGATGGATGGGAAACAAGGAGAAGAAGATCAAAAGGTTTTGATCAAGCAAAAAAATATTTAGAAAAAGATTTAAGTCCTATTGGAGACATGAGAGCTAGCAAAGAATACAGATTACAGATAGCAAAAAATTTATTAATGAAATGTTTTGTAGAAATAAATTTAAATAAGTTATCAAGAGTAAACTAAATGAGTAAAGAGAACTATATTGAAGAAATAAGACCACATGATAGTGCCTATAAGCATGTAAGTGGATATGCAGAGTATACTGATGATATTAATGAACCAAAAAATACAATTTATGGTGCTATTGGTTTGAGCAAAAAAGCCCATGCAATAATCAAAAATATAGACTTAACCGAGGTAAAAAAAAGTGAAGGAGTGATATCAATAGTTACTCAAAGAGATATCACTGGTAGGAATGATGTGGGTCCAGTTTTTGATGGTGATCCAATTTTTCCAGAAAAAAAAGTTGAGTTTTTTGGTCAGCCATTATTTGCTGTAGCTGCTACAACTACAGAACTTGCTAGAAAAGCAGTATTAAAAGCTAAAATTACCTATAAAGATTTAAAACCTGTTATTACAATAAAAGATGCTTTAAATAAGAAACAATTTTTATTTAAACCTAGAAAAATTAAAAAAGGTAATCCTTCTAAAAAAATAAAAAATTCAAAAAATAATTTAAAAGGAAATTTTACAACTGGAAGCCAAGAGCACTTTTATTTAGAGGGCCAGGCAGCTTTTGTTGTTCCTAAAGAGGATGATAATTTTTTAGTTTATAGTTCAACACAACATCCATCGGAAACTCAACAATTAATTGCAAAAATGTTTAATCAAAAAAGCAATTCAATAAATGTTGAAGTCAGAAGAATTGGAGGTGGGTTTGGAGGAAAGGAAACAAATTTCATGACAGCATGCATTTGTGCATTGTTGGCAAAAAAATCAGGTCAACCAGTTAAATTAAGATTGGATAGAGATGATGATATAATTTTAACTGGTAAGAGACATGAATTTTTATCTGAATATGAAGTTGGTTTTAATGATCAAGGTATCATTGAAGGGCTAAAATTAAATTTATCTTCTAATTGTGGAATGTCACCCGATTTATCAGCAGCAATAAACGAGAGAGCTTTGCTTCATGTGGACAATGCATATTATATTTCAGATATCGAGGTAACAAATAATTTATGTAAAACAAATATTCCAACCTCAACTGCATTTAGAGGCTTTGGTGGAAATCAAGGGATGATGGCTATAGAAAATATTATAGATAATATCGCAAGGTACTTAAAAAAAGATCCTATAGAGGTTAGAAAGAAAAATTTTTATCAAAAAGATAAAAGGAATGTAACTCATTATGGAATGACTGTTGAAGATAATGTCATTAATGAAATATTTAAAAATTTAGAAAGTAAATCTAATTATAAGAAAAGATATTCGGATATAAGAAAATTTAATGAAAAAAATAAATTTAAAAAGAAAGGTATAGCCATTACACCTTTAAAATTTGGTATTTCATTTACTACAATTCACTTAAATCAAGCTGGAGCCTTAGTTCATATTTACACAGATGGAAGTGTTCATTTGAATCATGGAGGAATTGAAATGGGTCAGGGGACTCACACAAAGATTGCTCAGTTAGTAGCAAATTCTTTAGGATTACCATATAATTTAGTTCATATCTCATCAACAAATACAGCCAAGGTTCCAAATACTTCAGCTAGCGCAGCTTCATCAACTACAGACCTTAATGGAGCAGCAGCTCTAAATGCAGTAGCAAAAATTAAATTAAATTTAGAAAAATTTATTAAGAAAAAATATAAGATCTACAATCAAGAGGCAGTTTATAAAGACCAATACATAATATTTGGAAACAGACAATTTGAATTTAAAAGCATAATTCAAGAGGCATATTTAAATAGAATATCTCTTTCATCATCAGGCTTCTATTCAACACCAAAAATTAATTTTGATAAAAAAAAATTTAGAGGAAGACCTTTTTATTACTTTTGTTATGGAGCAGCTGTTTCGGAAGTAACTGTAGATACATTAACGGGTGAAAATATACTGGAAAGAGTGGATATCTTACATGATGCCGGCAAACCAATAAATCCAGCACTAGAACTAGGTCAGATCGAGGGTGGTTTTGTTCAAGGACAGGGATGGCTGACAATAGAGGAATTAAATTGGAAATCAGATGGTCAGATTACAACTTTTTCTCCATCGACTTACAAAATACCTGCAGTAAGTGATATTCCAAAAAGATTTAATGTAGAAATTTTTAAAGAGGGATTAAATAAAGAAAAAGTTGTTAATAAAGCAAAAACAACTGGTGAGCCTCCTTTGATGCTAGCCATGAGTGTTTTTTATGCAATTAAAGATGCAGTTGCTTCAATTGGAAATTATCAGCTTGCACCAGAACTTAACGCACCAGCAACACCTGAAAGAATTTTAATGAGTATTAATAAAATTAAAAATAAAATTAAAAATTAAAATGGAAGATAAAAAAAAATTTATGGCAAGAGCCATTGAGCTATCAATTAATAGTGCGAACACTATTGGAGGTCCTTTTGGAAGCGTTATAGTTAAGAATGATAAGATTATTGCAGAGGGTTCTAATAAAGTTACTTCTTCAAATGATCCAACTGCTCATGGAGAAATAGTAGCAATTCGAGAAGCCTGTCAAAATTTAAATACTTTCGATCTTTCTGGATGTGAGATTTACACATCTTGTGAACCTTGCCCGATGTGTCTTTCAGCAATTTATTGGTCAAGATTAGATAAAATATATTATGCAAACACTAGAGAAGATGCAAAAAATATAGATTTCGATGACTCGTTTATTTATACAGAAATTCCAAAAAAAATTGATGATAGGAAAATTAATATGGTACAAATGCTTAGAGATGAAGCTCTAAAAGCATTTGAAATTTGGGATAAAAAAGTAGATAAAATAAAATATTAATGGAATTTTTACCTTACACAATAAAATGGTTAGAAGTTATTTTAAGATGGGGCCATGTATTATTTGCAATATTATGGGTAGGTAATAGTTTTTTATTTAATTACTTAGATAATAATTTAAATAAAAATATAACAAGTGATGATATCGATGGTGAAGGATATCTGATGCATTCAGGTTTTTTTTACAAACTTTCGAGGTTAAAAACATCTCCACCTCAGGATTACTTAAATAGACTAGTAATCTTCAAATGGCAAAGTTACTTAACCTTTGTAACTGGAATGTTGCTGTTAGTTGTAATTTACTATTATAACGCTGGTGTATTGATGGTTGATAAGCGTGTCCTGTTAATACCTCCTAGTTATGCAATTATTATCTCACTTTTATCGTTGATTATATCTTGGTTTGTTTACGATTTTTTATGTAAATCAAAACTTATTGAGAATAATATTTTATTTATATCCACGGGAATAATTTTGCTAGCAATTGTATCATTTGGACTTACAAAATTATTTGGACCAAAATTTGCAATTTTAAGTGTTGGATTAATCATTGGATCCAATATGTTTGGCAATGTTTTCACGGTAATTATCCCTAATCAAATGAACATAATTAGTAGCAGCGAAAGAGGTGAAAAATTTGATATGAGCTTATCTTTAGCAGCTAAACAAAGATCAATTCACAATAATTATTCAACTTTTTTAGTTTTGTTTATAATGCTTTCTGGGCATTCAAGCTTTTTAGTTTATCACCAATATAATTGGTTAATATTATGTGCGATTGCTGTTATTTCCGGTGTAGCAAGACATTATTTTAATTTAAGAGGAAGAAACATTCATAGGTTGTATATTTTAATTTCTTCAATAATAGCACTTATCGTTCTTGCAGTTTTAGTTTTATTATTTAAATAACTAGATATAAAAAATTATGTCTGAAAAAATGATTGTTAGCTGGGACGAGTATAACAAAACTGTTGAGAAACTAGCAATCCAAATTGATGAGAGCGGATATAAACCAACAATACTAGTTGGCATCATGCGTGGAGCAGCGCCGATGATAGATGTTCTAAGTAGAATTTTTAAATTAAAATGTGCGTATCTTGCAGTTGAGTCTTACAGTGGTAAGGGAGTAGAGGATGAGCAGGGAGATATTGTGTTTTCAAGAGAAATGAGTTCGATAGCACCTAACATGGGTGGAAAAATACTTTTATGTGATGATTTATCTGACACAGGAATTACTTTTAACAAAAGTATAGATTGGTTAAAAAAATACGATCCCATTAAGGATAAAATAGAAGACATTAAAACTGCAACATTATTTAAAAAAAAGAAATCAACATTTGAGCCAGACTTCTGTGCAAACAGACTTCCTGATAATCCTTGGATAGTACAACCCTTCGAAATTTATGAAGAATTAAGGATTGAAGAAATTAAAAAAAAACATCAGATATAAAAAAGGCCAGTTAAAAAACCGGCCTTTTAAATTTTTTAAATTGGAAACTGATTACTTAGGTATATCTCCTTCAACACCTTTAACGTAAGTCATCATTCCTGCGAGCATTCCATCATCTGCAGTTTTTCCTTCTGCTACCATTAAATTACCTTTCTGGTCATAAATTGGTCCAGTGAAAGAATGAACTTTACCAGATGCTAAATCTGCTTGAAGTTTTTTAACTTTTGATCTTAGGTCAGCTGGCATTTGTGAATCTAAATCTGATATCACAACCATACCATCCCCAATACCATGCCAAGTATCTTTTTGGCTCCATGTACCGTTCGCAACAGCTTTAACTCTGTCTACGTAATATGGTCCCCAATTGTTTTCAACTGAAGTTAATACAGCTTTAGGAGCAAACTTGTCCATATCACTTGCTTGTCCAAAAGCATATACTCCAGCTTTTTCAGCCATTTGAACAATAGCAGTACTATCTGTATGTTGAGCAATTACATCAGCACCTTGATCGATTAAAGCTTTTGCTGCCTCTGCTTCTTTACCTGGATCATACCAAGTGAAAGCCCAAACAATTTTAGTTTTAATATTTGGGTTAACTTTTTGAGCTGCTAAAGTAAATGAATTGATACCTCTGATAACTTCAGGAATTGGAAAAGATGCAACATAACCAATAACATTTGATTTTGTCATAGTTCCAGCAATTGTTCCTAAGATAGTTCTACCTTCATAGAATCTAGCTGCGTATGTTGAAACATTTGGATGTTCTCTTTTGTATCCAGTAGCATGTTCAAATTTTACGTTTGGAAACTCTTTTGCAACTTTGTTAGTTGGATTCATATATCCAAAACTAGTTGTAAAGATAACATCATGACCAGAGTTAGCTAATTGTCTAAGAACCCTCTCAGCATCGGCACTTTCTGGAACACCTTCTACGTAAGTTGTTTTAAATCCGGCAGCTTCAACAGCTTTTCTACCTACATCATGCTGATATGTCCATCCGTGGTCACCAGTTGGACCAATATAAACAAATGCTGCTTTAACATCTTTGGCAACTGCAGCTACAGTTAATGTAAATAATAAAACTAAAGAAGAGACGAAAGAACGAATTAAAAATTTATGCATAAATTTATTTCCCCTTTTGATTTTTTAATTATTTAAATTTAAATTAAATTATCTAAAAAAAAATGATTATTTTTAAATTAATTGTCTTTATGAAAAGATTTCCCCAATGAACTAGGAGTACTTAGTCTTATTTTTCTACTATCACGAGAAATTACAACTAAAACTATTATTGTAACGATGTAAGGTAGAGCTGTTAAAAATTGCACAGGAATTCTTACTCCAATTGCTTGCATATGAAACTGAATAATTGTTAATCCACCAAAAATCATAGCACCAATCAAAATTTTAATTGGGTTCCACGTTGAGAAAACCACCAGAGCCAATGCGATCCAACCTCTTCCACCTGTCATATTTTCAATCCACTGAGGAGTATAAATCATAGATAAATATGCACCAGCAAGTCCACTCATTGCGCCTCCATAAAGTATACAAGCATAACGAACTAACCTAACATTTATTCCTTGATTAGATGCAGACTCAGGTGAGTCTCCTACAGCTCTTACAATTAATCCAATTTTCGTTTTTTTTAAAAAATAGCTAGTTATGAAGGGAAGGGCAAATGCAAAATAAAAAACAATTGAATGTCCAAATAATATTGGACCTAAAAGTGGTATTGTATCTTTTAAACCTTCAAATAAAACAGGAAACTCTTTTCCAGGAATACCTACAAAATTTTTTCCTATCATCGCAGAAATACCAATTCCAAATATGGTAAGCGCCAAACCAGTAGCAACATGATTTGTGATCAATGTTTGAGTCAGAAATGCAAAAATAGTTGAAATTAAAACTCCAGCTAACATTGCCCCAAAAATTGCAATAATTAAACTTCCTGTAACAGTCATTAATGCGAAACCTGAAATAGCACCAATGATCATCATTCCTTCAACACCGAGGTTTAAAACTCCAGACCTTTCTGTAATCAGTTCACCACAAGACGCTAGGATTAAAGGAACAGCAGAGGCCATGATTGATGCAATTATTAGTCCAATAAAATTTATATCGATGATCATTTTTTTAAACCCATAAATTTAATTTTGAAAAAAAGTAAATAATCCGATGCAAGAAGAAAAAATAAAATCATTCCTTGGAAAACCTGACCAGTATATTTAGGTATTTGCATAAATATTTGAGCTGTCTCAGCACCAAGATAAGTTATTGCAACAACCAGAGATGCAAAGATGATACCAACAGGATGTAAACGACCCAAAAACGCTACAATTATAGCAGTAAAACCATAATCTGGAGAAATTTCTCTATGAAGCTGTCCAATAGGTCCAGTTATTTCTCCAACTCCAGCTAAACCTGCGCAAGCACCACTTATTAGAAAAACAAGGATGATCATTTTTTTACCTTTGTATCCGGCATATTTTGCTGTCTTTAAACTAAAACCCGAAACTTTCATTTGGAACCCTAAATACGTTTTATAAAAAACAAACCAACTGATAACTACCGCAGCTAAAGCTAAAAATATTCCTGCGTGAATTCTCAGTCCTTCAAATAACAACGGAAGTTTAGCAGAGTCACTGAACTGTCTAGTTTCAGGAAAATTAAACCCCTCTGGATTACTCCAAGGACCAACAACAAGATAGTCCAAAATTAATTTTGAGACATATACCAACATAAGACTTACTAATATTTCATTTGTATTAAAGTAAGTTTTTAAGATTGCGGGTATTGATGCATACAGCATACCACCGATTGCACCAGCTAAAATTACTGTTGGAAGAATGTAAAATCCTTCTTGCTCATAAAACAATAATGCAACTCCTCCAGAAACTATCGCCCCGAAAGTTAATTGTCCTTCGGCTCCAATATTCCAGTTATTACTTTTAAAACAAAAAGATAAACCGATTGCTATTAAACAAAGAGGTGTAGCTTTTAATAGTAATTCACTGAAACCATATTTATCTGCAATTGGAACTATGAAAAAAAATTTAAGAGCTTCAAATGGTTTAAAACCTAAAATAAAAAAAATCAAACCTCCCGCTACTAATGTTAGAAAAATAGCTAACACAGGTGTAAAGAAAAAAATAGCTCTTGATGGTTGATCTCTTTTTACGATTTTAATCAATTTGCTCCTCCCATTAGTATCCCAAGTTTTTCGGAGGTAACTTCTTCAGCATTCATAATTTTTGACAATTTTCCTTTATGAATTACTGAAATTTTATCACTTAATTTTAATAACTCATCAGTGTCTGTAGATATTAATATAATTGATTTATTTTGTTCATTAATTTTAATCAATGTTTCGTGGATATAATTTATTGCTCCAACATCTAGACCCCAAGTTGGATTAAAACAAATTAATAAATCTGGAGAAGTTATTAATTCTCTTCCAATAATTAATTTTTGAAGATTACCTCCGGACAAAAATTGGCTTTTTAATTCAATGTTATTCGTATTAACATTAAAATCTGAAATTATTTTTTTGGAATGCTCTTTAATTTTGTTTTCGTTTATTAATCCATTATCAAAAAAATTTGATGATTTAAAATTGTTTAGAGCTACATTTTCAAAAATTTTCATTTGTGGAATTGCAGCCTGCTCAAGCCTATCCTCTGGAGAAAAGGCCATCAAATATTCTCTTCTTTCTTGAGGATTTAAATCTCCTATGTAATTATTGTTAAATTCTATAGAGTTCTTTTCCGAAATAATTTCACCACTTAATACTTGAAATAATTCACTTTGCCCGTTTCCTGATATACCAGCAATTCCTAAACACTCCCCTCGATTTACAGAAAAATTAATATCCATTAAATTTGTTTCAAAAGGATCTTCACTTGTAAAATTAAGATTCGTTATTTTAATTAATTGATCTGATGAAGTTTTTACTTTTTTTTTCTTAATTGTTTTTAGGTTCTGACCCACCATTTTGTTAGCAAGTGACTCAATATTTTCATTCTTTATTTCACTTACAGAAACTAACTTTCCTTTTCTCATTACAGCAACTTCATCACAAAGCTGCATAACTTCCTTTAGTTTATGTGTAATATAAATAATTAAAATTCCTTCTTCTGAAAATTTTTTCAAAGATAAGAATAATTCACTCGTTTCTTGTTCTGTTAATACAGATGTTGGTTCATCCATAATTAAAACTTTTGGACTCCTTATTAGGCATCTTATTATTTCCACTTTCTGTTTTTGACCTGCTGATAGATTTAAAACAGGAATATCAAGATCAATTGAAAAATTATATTTTTTCATAATTGTATCAATTTTTTCTCTTAAACTTTCCCTTTGTTCATCTGAATCTATTATTAAGTTTTCAAATACGGATAAAGTTTCAAAAAGATTAAAATGCTGGAATACCATTCCGATATCATTTTTTTTTGCATCTAATGGCGAATTCAGCTTTAGATTATTTTGATTTAAATAAATTTTACCTTCGTCAGGAATGATGACACCTGATAGAATTTTAACTAGTGTAGATTTTCCAGCACCATTTTCTCCAAGAAGAGCATAAATTTTACCACTATTAAATTCGAGTGAAACATTGTCGTTTGCAACACACCCAGGATATATTTTAGTTACATTTGAAATTTTAAGGTTTGTATTCATTAATTAATTTAATGGTATAGAATTTCCATCCTTATTTTCCTGATATTGATTTGATAATTTTTGATATTTTTTTTTAATTTCGTCTAATTGATTTAAAATATTTTCTTTTTTTGAAGAAGGTAAATTTTCAATAAGTAAATTTATATTCTGACTTTTCCAATAGGAATTTTCTTTATTATATTCTCCATCATTAATTTTAAATACTTCTTTGAGTATATTTAAATCATGTGGAATATTAAATTCATCATTTGTGGCAATATACGGAAACAAATAATAAAAATTATCAAATCCAGAAAATGTGATTGCACTCAAACACATACTGCACGGCTCATGAGAACTTAAGAACATGCAGTCTTTTTCTTTTGGTCTTGTATTTGCGTCTAACTCATAAAATTTTTTAAGAGTATGCATTTCTCCATGCCATAACGGATTTTCTATTTCATTATTTGTTTCTGCAACTACAAGCGATAAATCATCTTTTTTAATTACGGCTGCCCCAAATATTTTACTACCCTTGGCAACACCTATTTCAGTTAAAGGTATAACTTCTTTTAAAAATATATTTAGTATCTTTTCTAGGGCTTTTTCATTCATATGCTTGGACCATCAAATAAAGAACACAATTGTTACTATAATTAAACGTAAAAGTAATAAGAAATAAATTATTTATACAACTTAAAAGTTAATAATTTGTGAAACAAAAAATGTTAATTTAAACTTATGTCAAAATTAAAATCAGCAATAAGTCTTGTAATTATATTAATTTTTTTTTCAGGGTGTCAAACTGTTAAAGATAAAACAGATGCTATTGTTGAAAAGGAAAATGAAAAATTAAGTAAATTTCTTGGAAAATCAGCTAGTGATCTTCAGATGGAGCTTGGAAAACCAGACGAAGACTTTAAAAATGCTAAAGGCAATTTTGAGCTAGTTTATAATAGTAAAAAATACCTTGTTCCATGTGAACGGAGGTTTGAAATAAATTCAGAAAATATAGTTGTGGGTTTTGTTTCAAACGGTTGCTTTTAAAATTTATTAATTAAAATAAATCTGCTCATTATAGGTTTTTTTTACTATCTAAATTGGAGTTGTTCTAAAATAATCAGTTTTTTTATATTAATTTATAGCCAATAATGTAACGTCTATTTAGTTAACGACGGAGGTTATATGGCTTCAAGAAAAACAAAAGCGGGCTCTACAAACAGTCCGGATAAAAAACTTCCATTAAATAAATCCATACCTTTAGGAATTCAGCACGTACTAGCAATGTTTGCTGGTAATATAACGGTTCCTATCATTGTGGCTGGAGTTTTTGGTCAAACGCCTGAACAAAAAATATTTTTGATTCAAATGGCTTTGTTTGTTGCGGGAGTTGCAACAATTATCCAAACAGTTGGATACAAAGAAATTGGTGCAAGACTTCCTATTGTTCAAGGAACAAGTTTTGCGTTTATACCAATCATGCTACCATTTAAAGCAGCAGGATTAGGTGCAGTATTTACAGCAGCATTCATTGGAGGAATTTTTCAAATTTTTATTGGAAAAGTTTTAAAACCAATAAGACATCTATTCCCACCATTAGTCACTGGTATAGTTGTGTTAATGATCGGATTTAGTTTGCTTAAAGTTGGCTTCATGTATGCTGGTGGAGGTGGATGGTTAATGAACAATAAACCGGAAATCTTTGCAAATGCAAATCACTTAACGGTTGCTTTCACAGTGTTTATAGTTGCTATCTTTTTTAATCTTAGAGGCAAAGGCATGGCTTCTGCAGGATCAATTTTAATTGGAATAGTAGCCGGCTTCATAGTTGCAGCAGCACTAGGGATGGTTAACTACGGAAAAATTGCTTCCGCATCATGGTTTGCATTTCCAATGCCACTTCAATATGGAATTGATTTTGTACCCGGTGCAATAATTTTAATGTTGTTTATGTCAGTTGTTACAACAATTGAAACAATTGGCGACATTAGTGCTACGACAATGGGTGGTGCTAAACGAGAGGCAACAGATAAAGAAATATCAGGTGGAATTATGGCAGATGGTGTTGGTACTGCATTTGGTGCAATATTTAATGCGATGCCAAATACATCTTATTCGCAAAATGCTGGACTAGTTGCGTTTACAGGAGTTGTAAGTAGACACGTTGGAACTATAGCTGGAATAGTTTTGGTTCTTATGGGATTATTTCCAAAATTAGGTGGAATAATTGCAGCTATGCCAGAGTCTGTGATAGGTGGAGCAGCAATTATTATGTTTGGTATGATTGTAGCTGCTGGTATTAAATTGATTTCAAGGGCAGAAATGGATCAAAGAAATTTATTAATCTTAGCTCTATCTCTATCTTTTGGAATTGGGATGTCATTGTTACCAGACTTTGTGAAAAATATTCCTGATTTTGGAATAAGTTTAAAACTACTTTTAACAACTGGACTTATACCTGCTGGATTATTAGCATTTGTTTTGAATGCTATAATGGCAAAGAAATAATTAATTTAAACTTGTGGGGAGAAATCCCCACAAGTAAGGTTTAAGACTTATTTTATTTCAATAAGCTTCTTTTTTTTATGTTCTGGAATTATTCTTTCACAAGATATTGTTAAAAGACCATCTTTAAGTTCAGCACCATTAACTTTTACATCGTCAGCTATAGTGAATGATCTTGAAAATTGTCTTTGAGAAATACCCTTATGAATTATTTCTCCATCAACATCACTGTTCTCAGACTTATTAACTTGTTTTGTTCTTACGGTTAATAAATTGTCCTCAAACTCAACCTCAACGTCTTTTTTGCTAAAGCCAGCTAATGCAACTTCAATTGCATAGTTGTCTTTGCCTGTCTTTCGGATGTTGTATGGTGGATAATTTGACTGCATTGTCAAATTCCCGTTACCCAACATATTTTCAAATTGGTCGAACATATCATCAAAACCAATTGAAAAAGGTCTAAGTGAGTTAAATATAGATAGATCCTTACTTGTCATAATATCCTCCTTTTTTAAGCAAGTTTATTTATGCAAGCCCCATTAGGCGACTTACATAATATATTTGGGAATTAATTTGTTTTTTTCAAGATTGAAAATGTACTAAATTTTTTTAGAAATTTTTAGTGCAAATGCATAATCAATCGCAATTTCTTCTATTGCGCCATCTCTTCCTGATTTTCCACCATGACCAGCATTCATCTCAGTTTTTAAAAGAAGTAAATTATTATCTGTTTTATAGTCTCTTAGTTTTGCTGTGAATTTTGCAGGTTCATCAAACAAAACTCTATTATCACTTAAACTTGTTGTAATTAAAATATGTGGATAATCCATTTTTTTAATATTGTTATAGGGTGCATATGAAAAAATATAATCAAAGTGTTCTTTATTTTCTTTTGCATTTCCAAATTCGTCAAATTCTCCCACAGTTAAAGGTAAAGAATGATCTAGATTTGTTGTTAAAGAATCTACAAAAGGAACAGCCATGATAATTCCTAAAAATAATTCAGGAGATTGATTGACTACAGCTCCCATTAATAATCCTCCTGCTGAGCCACCCATACCAATTATTTTCCCTTTCGAGGTATAATTTTTTTTGATCAAATATTTTGCTGCATAAATATAGTCTTCAAACGTATTTTTTTTGTTTATTAACTTTCCTTCTTTCCACCATCTCATACCTTTTTCCATCCCACCTCTGATATGGGCTGTCGCCCATATAATATCCCTATTTATTAAACTTAATCTTGTGGAGGAAAAACTTGGATACATTGAGTTTCCATAAGATCCGTAACCGTACAACAAAAGATTTGCAGAACCATCAATTTTAGTCTCTTTGTGTCTCGTGATTGTTAGTGGCACCATTCTTCCATCATGAGATTCAAACTCGACTCTTTCAACTATGTAATCATCTTTGTTATGTCCAGATGGAATTTCTTGTTCTTTAACAAGTTCTTTAGATTTATTTGATAGATTATATTTATAAACTCTAGATGGTGTTTTAGGAGATGAGTATCCTAAATATACTTCGTCTGTATCTCTATCTTTTTGAGTTAATGTAACTCCTGGTACATAAACTTTTTCATCAGAAAAAATTAATTCCTCTTCTAAGTTCGTAGAAATATTTTTAACAAACAATTTATCTAAAGCACCTGATGTTTCACCTCTAATAATCCAATTTTTAAGAAATGTTAGTCCACCAATTAAAACTTCATCTTTAGCTGGTATTAATGTCGTCCAATCTTGTTTCTCTAAATTGTTGCAAATGTCTATTTTAAAGTCTTCAGCATTTTTATTTGTATGATTGTAAAATTTATTATCCCATGAATTTACAGAATAGAGAACACCCCTCTCTCTTTTAATAATAAGTTTGGGAGATGGATTTATTTCATCTGATTTAAAATAATATTGCTCTGAAGTGTTGTGATCAGAAGTATTTATAAAATAATATTTTTCATCTGAACTAATCCCAATACCAACCGTAAATGCCTCACTTTTTTCCTCAAATATTAATTCATCTTCAGTATCAAAATCTCCAATTTTGTGCCTATAGATTTTTCTGGCTCTATGATTTTCATCTAGTTTTGAATAAAAAATATATTTATCATCTAAACTAAATGTAATACCTCCTGAAGTTTCAGTAATTTCTTTAGAAATTATTTTATTTGTTTCTATGTCTCTTATATAAATTGTATAATATTCAGATCCTTTAATATCTAATGAGTATCCAAGATATTTATCATTGTTACT
>CACDLV010000019.1 GCA_902553675.1 uncultured Pelagibacteraceae bacterium | reverse complement strand
TCTAATCCTAACAAAAATTCAGTTAATAAGGTTGGAGTACCAAGTCTTGCAAATACAGCCCCGAAAAAGTTTGATGCAGCGACTAAAACCATTATCAAAGCAGTAATTTCTAAAGTTTTAACTAGTGCCTCTTGAAGTTTAGATAGAGTTAATTTTTTGTACGCTAATGAAAGCAATAAAGCTCCCATAGCACCACAACCTGCTGCTTCTGTAGGTGTTGCAAAACCAAACAATATACTACCTAATGCAGCAAAGACGAGAGCTGCAGGTGGAACTAAACCTAAGAAAAATTCAATCCAAACTTCTTTCATGCTTGCTGCCCTCATTTCTTCAGGAATTACAGGTCCTAATTTTGGATTTATCATGCATCTTATTGTTGTGTAGCCAGCGTATAAACTAGCAAGAAGAATTCCAGGTATTATAGCAGCAGCAAATAAGTCAATTACAGGAATTTCCATAATTGGACCCATCACAACAAGCATAATACTTGGTGGAATTAAAATTCCTAAAGTACCACCAGCTGTAATTGTGCCAGCTGCAAGTCTTACATCATAACCAGATCTATTCATTGATTTTGCAGCCATGATTCCCAGTATGGTTACTGAGGCACCAACAATTCCTGTTGCTGCAGCAAAGATAACTGAAACAAACAATACAGCATAATACAATGCACCTCTTACTCTAGCCAACATCATTTGAAATGATGAGAATAATCTTTCCATCAGTCCTGCTTGTTCCATCATAATGCCCATAAAGACAAAGAGCGGGACGGCGGCGAGGGTTTGTTCGGTCATGACCATCGAGAACTGGAGGGTCATTAAATAAAAGACTAATTTTCCAAATCCTAGATACCCAAATACAAAACCTAAGAAAATTAATGTAAATGAAATTGGAAATCCGACAAAGATTGCAAAAAGCATTACTCCAACTAAAATAAAACCTAAAATGGCTGGATCAATTAATTCTGCTATCATTCATCTTCTCCTGGCCATTTTCCTCTTGTGGCAGCCCAATAACTTTTAAATAATTCTGAAATACCTTGGATTAGTAAAAATATTATTCCAATAAGTAGGCAACTTTTAATTGGCCACATATAGGGCATCCAGGTTGTATCCATTCCTCTTTCACCTCTTTGAATAGATTCTCCTACATATCCAATAGTCATGTAAAGAAATACTATTAAGCCTGGAAAATAAAATAAAATATATAACCAAAAATCAATTGTTCCTTGATTCTTAGTTTTAAAATTTCTGTATAAAAAATCAGCTCTTATATGAACACCTTTAGAAAGTGCATAACCAGCACCCAACATAAAAAGTGCACCATATAAAAAGCGACTTATGTCATAAGCCCAAATTGTTGGGGAATGAAATAATTTTCTAGCAAGAACTTCGTAAGTCATTGCAAGAATTAACGGCATCAATATCCAACAAACAACGTTACCAACCCATTTGCTAAATTTATCAATGTTTACAATTGAACTTGCCATCCATGGTGGCATATCTCTTGGCATTTTTCCTGAACCACCTCGCCTTTCGGCAATCATTTCATCTGATATATCTAATTTACCTGGTTCGTCTGCCATAAAATTTTATATAAAAAATTAGAGCGGACTATTAAGTCCGCTCTAACGTAAAGATTATTTAATGATTACTTTAATGTTGCTGCGTGAGCCATTCCTAGCTTCGCATTAGACATTTGAGCACCACTCCAGAAAGGAACTGCGATATCAGCAAATTCTTTCATAGAGTCCCAAACTTCAGCAAAGAATGCATTTTTAGCTGCGTTTGTTTCCAAACTTTTCTTAGCAGCTGCCATGTATTCTGTGAAGTAATCAGAAGGAGTATCTTCTAATTTTACACCATGAACTTCTGTAAGCTCTTTTAAAGCTTTTCCGTTTTCATAGATTCTGTAACTTAGAGATTTCGCTAGAGATGCATTTGCTGCAACTTCTAGAGACTTCTTCTCATGAGCACTCATAGCTTCATATGTTTTTCCAGTAATATAAAAGTCAGCATTTACGACTACTTGGTGTAAACCTTGTAGGTAGTAGTGCTTTAATACTTTTTGGAAACCAAACGTTAAGTCTGGTTTTGGACAACACCATTCAGCAGCATCAATAGTTCCTGCTTCTAAAGCTGGTAGAATATCTCCACCACCCATTGCAACAGATGCTATACCGATGTCTTTATAAGTTTGTCCTGGAATTCCTGGAGGAGTTCTGAATTTATATTTTCTAAAATCAGCCATATCTTTAATTGGTTTTGGAAACCAACCTAAAGCTTCAGGACCAACTGGTTGAATCATAAATCCTTTAATATCTCTTCCCATTTCTTTCCATAGTCTGTCGTATAGCTCTTTTCCTCCACCATACTGAAACCATGATAAGAATGCGATGTTGTCAATACCAACACCACCACCTGCTACTGGCGAACCAAATAACATAGCGGCAGGGTGATCACCTGACCAATAGTGTGTCCAAGCAAATCCACAGTCGATAAGTCCTTTATCAACAGCATCTAAAGTTTCTTTTACACCAACAACTGCTCCTGCAGGCATAATTTCAAACTTAAGAGATCCACCTGTCAAAGTTGTAACAGTGTCAGTAAAGTCTTTTAACATTTTAACTTCATCAGCCTTAGTGTTAAGAACTGTCTGACATTTTAGTGTTTTCGCAGCATTAGCATTCGAAATAAATCCAAATACCATTGCAACTGCAAATAACATTGAAATGATTTTTTTCATATCGTTTTTTCCCTCTCTGTATTTTTAAAAATGAAAGCTTGTCAAAGAATGAAATCTAAAACAAGTGTTAATATTGGATTATTTTAATTTTTTTGTGTACAGAATTGTTACAAATAAAAAAATTTTAATTTATAAGAGTTCTAATTAATGGATAATTTTGATTATATTATTATTGGTGCTGGATCAGCTGGATGCGTTCTTGCTAACAGAATTTCATCTAATCCTAAGAATAAAGTCTTACTTTTAGAGGCAGGTGGTAAAGATACTAATCCATGGATACATATTCCTGGAGGGTACTTTAAAACAATGCATAATCCTGAAACCGATTGGTGTTTTAACACAGAAGAGGAACCTTTCTGTGACAATAGAAAGATGACTTACCCAAGAGGAAAAACACTTGGAGGAAGTTCTTCTATTAATGGAATGCTTTATATTCGAGGGCAATCAAATGATTATAATTATTGGAGACAATTAGGGAATGTAGGATGGTCATGGGATGATGTGCTCCCATATTTTAAAAAATCTGAAGATTTCCAATTTGGAAAAAATGAATTTCACGGCTCTGGTGGACCTTTAAAAGTAGAAAAAATTAGATCTACATTTAAAGTTTTAGATTTATTTTTAGAAGCTGCAGAGGAATTTGGATATAAAAAAACTGATGATTTTAATAATGGTGATAATGAGGGAATGGGATATTTCCCTTTAACAGTAAAAAATGGTTTTAGATGTAGCACAGCAGTTGGATATTTGAATCCAGTAAAAAATAGAAGTAATTTAAAAATTATAACTAAAGCTCACATTAAAAATATTGAATTTGAAAATAAAATTGCCAAAAAAGTTAATTTTTGGACTGGTGATAAGTTAAATACTGTTGAAGCAAATAGCGAAATCATTTTAAGTGCTGGTACTATTGGATCTCCACATATTCTTCAAGCTTCAGGTTTGGGTCCTGCTAAATTATTAAAAGATAACGGCATTGAAGTTGTAATGGACCATAAAAGCATAGGCCAAAACTTAACAGATCATCTAATGTTAAGACCTGTTTATAAAATAAAAAATTTAGAAACTTTAAATGATATTTATTATAGTTTTACAAAGAAAATATTTACTGGGTTAAAATTTTTCTTAACACGAACTGGTCCACTTACAGTTGGTGCTAGTTATTTATGTGGTTTCGTAAAAAGTGATCCTCATTTAGAAACTCCTAACTTACAATTTCATGTTTCTCCTGCTAGTACAGATCTTTTAGGAAAATCATCTTTACACAAATTTCCTGCTTTCACACCAACTATTACTAACGTAAGACCTACTAGTAGAGGATCTATTGAACTTAAATCTTCCGATACTAGAATTCCTCCAAAAATTATGATGAATTATCTATCCACAGATGAAGATAGAGAAATAGCAGGTAAATCTCTTAAAATAGTTAGAAAAATAGTTATGGAGTCCAAAGCCTATAAAAATTATGGACCAGAGGAATTAAGACCAGGTATAAATATTACTGACAATGAGCAGTTAGCTGTTGAGGCAGGAAAATATGCTAATACAATTTTCCATCCTGTCAGTACGTGTAGAATGGGTAAAGATGAAAATGCAGTAGTATCTGATCAGTTAAAGGTTCATGGAGTCAAAAACTTAAGAGTGATTGATGCATCAGTAATGCCTTATATCACCTCAGGAAATACTAATGCTCCAACAATAATGATTGCAGAAAAAGGTGCAGACATGATACTACAGAAGTAATGTTTGTAGAATTTTTTACGCCTGAACAAATAGCAATATTAACTCAAATTATCTTAATTGATTTAGTCCTAGCAGGAGACAATGCAATAATAATTGGAATGGTTGCATCTAAATTTCCACCAGAACAAAGAAAAAAAGTTATTTTCTGGGGGATTGGTGGTGCTGTAATTTTAAGAATTTTATTAACTTTACTTACTGCTTATCTACTACAAATCACCGGTTTAAGATTAATTGGGGGATTATTATTACTTTACATTGTTTACAAACTTTATGTAGACGTAATCAAAGGTTCAGAAACAGAGGAAAATGTAAAAGTAGATAATTCTAGTTTTCTAAAAGCAATTTGGACTGTTCTACTAGCTGATTTTACAATGAGTTTAGATAATGTATTGGGTGTTGCTGGTGCAGCAGGCGATCATTATGGACTACTTGTATTTGGATTAGTATTATCAATTGTTTTAATGGCAACTGCTGCAACATTAATATCTGGATGGATTAAAAAATATAGATGGATAGCTTGGCTAGGATTATTGGCCATTTTAATTGTAGCAGTTGAGTTGATTTACACAGATATTAAAATATTATTCTTTTAATGTATCTTCAAAAAATAAATCTTAAAAACAGATATGCTTTAGTTACTGGTGCAGGAAAAGGACTTGGAAGAGCGTGTTCAATTGCATTAGCTGAAGCAGGTGCAACTGTTATAGCTTTAAGCAGAACATCCTCAGATCTTAATAAATTAGAAAAGGATATCAAAAAAGTTAAAGGCAAAATTATTAAAGTTTCGTGCGATGTAATGAATTATGAAGATTTAAAACAAAAATTAGAAAAAATTAAAATTATTGATGTGCTAGTAAACAATGCAGGGACTAATATTCCAGAGCCCTTTGAAAAAATTAAACAAAAAAGTATGAATTACCTTGTAGATTTAAATTTAAAAGCAGCATTTAACGTGGCACAACTTGTCGTAAAAAAGATGCTAAAAAATAAAAAAAGACCTGGTTCAATTATAAATATGTCTTCTCAACTAGGTCATGTTGGTATGAGCGGTAGAAACATATACAATATGACAAAATTTGGAATAGAAGGACTAACTAAAGGAATGGGTATAGAATTAGCAAAAAAAAATATCCGAGTTAATACGGTAGCACCTACTTTTGTTGAAACACCTATGGTTAAAAACTTTTTTAAAAACAAAAAATTTAAAAAATTAGCTCTTGGAAATATTCCTATGGGTAAAGCAGCTACTGAAAGTGATGTTGCTACAACAGTATGCTTTTTGGCATCCTCAGCATCTTCAATGATAACTGGAACATCAATAATTATAGATGGTGGATGGACAGCTCAATAATTTATAGACTTTTTTTTGTTTTTTTAATTTTTATATCACCAGTAAAAGCTATTGAATTCCAAGGTAAATTTCTACAAGGTCATTTTATATTAGGTAAAACTAACCCTAATGCTAAAATTTTGGTTGGAAAAAAAGAAGTAAAAGTCTCAAAAGATGGTTTTTTTGTCTTTGGTATAGATCGAGATCAAAAATACGACCTAACTTTTACAAAAGTTATTGATGGAAAAAAAACAATAACTACAAAAAAAGTTTTAAAGAGGAAATACAATATACAAAGAATAGACGGTTTAGCAGAAAGTAAAGTCACTCCACCCGAGTCTGTTTATAAAAGAATTAAAAAAGAAAATAATGCAATTGGAGAAGCTAGAGCAATAAATTCTGATCTGCAATTTTTTAAAGAAAAATTTATAATGCCAGTTGAAGGAATAATCAGTGGTGTTTATGGTAGTCAAAGAATTTTAAATGGTAAACCAAGATGGCCTCACTATGGAATTGATATTGCAGCGAAACAAGGAACAATGATTAAATCATCTGGTTCGGGTGTCGTTACTATGGCTGAAGATGATTTGTACTATACTGGTGGAACAGTAATAATGGATCATGGTCATGGAATATCAACAATATATTCCCATTTAGAAAATGTTTTGGTCTCAGTTGGTGATCAAATTAATCAAGGAGATGTAATAGGAACTGTAGGATCAACAGGAAGATCAACAGGACCACATTTGGATTTTAGGGTTAATTGGTTTCAAACACGACTTGATCCCATGTCTGTCTTAAACTAAATCTCAGAATTTGCTATGAAACGTTCATAAATCAACCTAGCTCTAACTCCTAAACTTAAAATTGGATCAGGAGGAAGCCAAGTGGGTTTATTTCTTGCTTCGATAGTTTCTATCTCTTTCGAGTTTTCATTACTTGCCTTGATTGCTATTTGCTCTCCAAATAAAGTACCAACTCCAATACCAGAGCCATTATAACAACCTGCAACAAATATATTTTCATCTATTTTTTCAAAAATTTGAGAACTATTTCTTGTTCTTGAAACAATGCCTGACCAAGAAGATTGAATAATATCATCAGGTAATTCCGGAAATCTTTTTTTAATTCCAATCTTTTGTTTCAATGATCTTTTGGTTAATTCAGATTTAGACATTTGATAAGGATTAAAAACTTCTGCAGTATTTCTAATTAAAATTCTTCTATCTTTAGTCATCCTGATAGTAGCCCCCATTGGTCTAACAGGTAATACGCCCCACTCTTTTGGTTCACCAATAGATGCAAACTCTTCATCTGATAAAGATCTAGTCATGCTAGCTGTTAAAGTAAGTGGAAAATTATAATTTGATTTTATTCCTAATGACTTCAGAAACCCATTTGTAGCAAAAATAATCTTTTTAGTATTAATTGAACCATTTTTAAATTTACAAATGACTGTACTATTTTTCTTTTTCCAATTTAATAATGAAGAATTTTCATAAAGATTTACATTTTCAGGTAATGTGTCAATCATAGCTCTAACCAATTTACCTGGATGTAATAAAATCCCTCCCTTTGTATGAAGAGCAATATTGTAAAAATTGGTACCTAATCTTTTTTTAAGTTCTTTATTTGATAACAAATTGTGTTCAAAACCTAGTTTTGATAAGGTACCTGAAAAATTTTCTAATATTTTTTTATCTTCTTGTTTTGATGATGCAAAATATTTTCCACATTCATTCCAATCACAATCTACCTGATATTCTTTAATAAATTTTTTAATAACATCTATTCCCAATTTATAGATGTCTGCTTTTTTTTTATAATTATCTAATTCTTTATTAGAGGTAAAACCATCATTAAGTGTTGTATCCACTAAGTATCCCGAGTTTCTTGAGCTAGCACCCTCGCCTGCTAGCTGAGCATCAACTAATAATATTTTTTGGTTTGGGTAAAGTTGACCTAATTTTCTTGCTGCAGATAATCCTGTATAACCCGCTCCTACAATTAACCATTCACAATCTATATCAGATGAAAGTGTTACAATATTATTTCTTGAAATTAAATCATTAACCCAGCTACAGCTATTATCGTTCAATACTTCCATGAAAGAAGATTACGATAATTGGTTGTGATTTAAAAGATTTTAAGAATTTAAAGAAGGCTGCTTCTTCATATCCTCTTTTTTAATGCCAGCTACTCTTACTGGTTTTTTCATAGCATCTCTTCTAAATGGTTCTCCAAGCTCTTGATTAAGAATTACCTCAATAAATGTTGTAATTCCTTTCTTCTGATCCTCGCAAGATTGCTTGATTGCATTTGTAGTTTCTTCCATTGTTCTAACAGTTACACCTTTTAAGCCACATGCGTCAGCAACTTTAGCATAACTTAATTCTGGATCTAATTCTGTACCAACAAAATTATTATCAAACCAAAGTGTCGTATTTCTTTTTTCCGCACCCCATTGATAATTTCTGAAAATAACCATTGTTATTGCAGGCCACTCTTCCCTTGCACATGAGCTCATTTCGTTCATGCTTATTCCAAAAGCACCATCACCGGCAAATCCAATAACAGGAGTATCCGGACAACCAATTTTTGCTCCCAATATTGATGGAAAACCATAACCACATGGACCAAATAAACCTGGTGCTAGATATTTTCTTGGCTTTTCGAATGTAGGGTAAGCATTACCTATCGCACAATTGTTTCCGATATCACTTGATATAATTACATCGTCAGGCATTCCTGCTTGAATTGCTCTCCAAGCTTGTCTTGGTGACATTCTATCTGCATCTCTTTCTCTTGCTTCTTTGTTCCAGACTGTTCCCTCATCATCATCTTCATGATCTAAACTAGAAAGTTTTTGTAACCAAGCTGATTTAGTCTGATGAATTAAATCTTTTCTGGCTTGTCTTTCAGTATCACCAGCATTTGATGATAATTTTTCAAAAATTTGTTCAGCAACTAATTTTGCATCACCACTAATTCCTACAGTAACCTTTTTTGTCAAACCTATTCTGTCAGGGTTAATATCAACTTGAATAATGTTTGCATTCTTTGGCCAATAATCAATTCCATAACCAGGTAATGTGGAAAAAGGATTTAATCTAGTTCCCAAAGCTAATACAACGTCAGCTTTTGAAATTAATTCCATTGCAGCTTTTGATCCATTATAACCTAGAGGACCAACAGCTAAAGGATGGCTTCCTGGAAAACTGTCATTATGTTGGTAACCTGAGCAAACAGGTGAATCTAATTTTTCTGCAAGTTTTTTTGTAGCTTCAATAGCTCCACCTATAACAACACCTGCTCCAGATAATATTACTGGAAATTTTGCTTTTGATAACAAGTTAGCTGCTTTAGCTACAGCATCATTTCCTCCACCTTGTCTTTCAAGTCTTACAATTGGAGGAAGATCAATGTCAATAACTTGGCACCAATAATCTCTTGGAACATTAATTTGTGCTGGCGCTGATCCTCTTATAGCTTTTTCTATAACTCTATTAAGTACTTCCGCCATTCTTGAAGGATCTCTTACTTCTTCTTGATAACAAACCATATCTTTGAATAAATTCATTTGTTCGACTTCTTGAAATCCACCTTGTCCCATTGTTTTGTTTGCTGCTTGAGGTGTAACTAATAAAAGAGGAGTATGATTCCAATAAGCTGTTTTAATTGGTGTAACTAATCCAGTTATTCCAGGTCCGTTCTGAGCAATAACCATTGACATTTTACCAGTAGCTCTTGTGTAACCGTCAGCAATTAATCCTCCGTTTGTTTCATGAGCAACATCCCAGAATGTAATACCTGCATCTGGAAAAATATCTGAAATTGGCATAAAGGCTGAACCTATAATTCCAAATGCATGCTCAATACCGTGCATCTGTAAAACTTTTACAAAAGCTTCTTCTGTTGTCATTTTTGTCATAAAACTAGAACCCCTCTAAAGTGTAAAATTAAGTTTTTATAAAATTCGTTTGTTAATTTTTGCGATTAATATATAAGATTTTACAAAATTCAAACAAACAAATCGACACGATATGGCAACAGATATTATAATTCACGATGAAAAAGATAATGTTGGAGTAGTTGTAATTGAGAAAATCACTCCAAAACAAGATTGTTCTTGCTGGGTAATGGAAAACGATAAAACTGTTAGTATTCAATCAGCAGATGAAATTCCTTTAGGTCACAAGATAGCTATGACTGACCTTAATGAAGGTGACACAATTATTAAATATGGTCACGATATTGGCAAAGTAGTTAAATCAATTAAAAAAGGTGAACATGTACATGTTCACAATGTTAAAACAAAGAAATGGTAATAATATGGAAATTCCAAAAAGTTTTTTAGGTTATAAAAGAGAAAACGGCAGAGCCGGTACAAGAAATCATGTTATCATTTTACCAGTAGATGATATCTCTAATGCTTGTGCTGAAGCCGTGGCAAACAATATTAAAGGAACAATTGCTCTACCTCATTCTTACGGAAGACTGCAATTTGGAGCAGATTTAGAATTACATTTTAGAACTATGATCGGAACTGCAAAAAATCCTAATGTTGCAGCGGCAATTATAATTGGAATTGAACCGAAATGGACAAAAAGAATTGTGGATGAAGTTTCTAAAACTGGAAAACCAGTTGAGGGATTTAGTATTGAAGGCGCTGGTGATATTGAAACTATTATGAAAGCCTCTAAAAAAGCTCAAGAATTTTCTATATGGGCATCTGAGAAACAAAGAGAAGAATGTCCAATTAGTGATCTATGGATTTCAGTTAAATGTGGAGAGTCTGACACTACATCTGGTCTAGCATCAAATCCTACAGTTGGAAATTTGATGGATAAACTTGAACCACTCGGTGTTCATTTATGTTTTGGAGAAACTTCTGAATTAACTGGAGCAGAAACAGTTTGTGAAAAAAGAGGTAAAACTCCTCAAGCGCAAGAAAAATTTAAAAAAACATGGAATGATTATAATGATTTTATTTTAAAAGAGGCTACTGACGACTTATCTGAAAGTCAACCCACAGCTGGTAATATCGCTGGAGGTTTAACAACAATTGAGGAAAAAGCTTTTGGAAATTTTCAAAAAATTGGTTCAAGACAATTTATTGATGTTTTAACTCCAGCTGAAGAACCTGAAAAGGGACCAGGATTATATTTTATGGATACTTCCTCTGCTGCAGCTGAATGTGTAACATTGCAAGCTGCTGGTGGATTTAATATTCATTTATTCCCAACAGGACAAGGAAATATAATTGGAAATCCTATTGAACCTGTTATTAAGCTGACTGCTAATCCATTAACAGCAGTTAATATGAGTGAACACATCGATTGCGATGTTTCAAAAATTCTTTCAAGAGAAATGAATTTATCTGAAGCTGGAGATGAACTAATCAAAACAACTTTAAGGGTAGCTAACGGAAGATTGACTTGTGCTGAGGCTTTAGGACACAAAGAATTTGTGATGACTAAACTCTACAGAAGTGCATAAAAATTTCTGTGGTTATCAAGTTTCAGTATCTTAAATCAATTTTTCCAGGTGTTGTTTTAGCTTTAATATTTTGTTTATTTTCTCAAGGTATTAATAACGTTTTAGCAATCGAGATTTTTGGTACTGAAAAAAGTCCAATTTCAACAGTATTAATTGCAATACTACTTGGCATATTAATGGGAAATGCTTTTACTCCAAGACCTGGTATGATGATTGGTTTAGATTTTACCCAACAATATATTTTAAAGTTAGGAATAATTTTTTTAGGTATTAGATTAAGTTTTGCTGATTTTATTAAATTTGGCTCTGTAGCGATACCTCTAGTAATATTTTGTATTTTAGGTGTATTAATATTAATTAAGCTCCTCATAAAAAAAGTCCCGATATCCTCAAAAATGTCTTATCTAATTGCTATTGGTACTAGCGTTTGTGGAGCCACTGCAATTGTTGCAACGGCTCCAGTTATAAATGCAAAAAAAACAGAAGTCGCTTACGCAATAGCTAATATTACGTTATTTGGAGTGATTGCTATGCTAGGTTACCCATATTTTGCAGAGTGGTATTTTAGTAATAATGCTTTGGAAGCTGGCTTATTTTTAGGGACTTCAATTCATGAAACTTCTCAAGTTGCAGCTGCAGGATTAATTTATGATCAACAATTTAATAATCCTGAAACTTTAGATGTGGCAACAGTAACCAAATTAATTAGAAACACTTTTCTGGTAATACTAATTCCTTTATTTGCTTTCTTATATAATAGAGGTGAATTTAAGGAACAAAAATACTCAATTATAAGTATTTTTCCATATTTTGTAATTGGTTTCATTGGCATGATAATTTTAAGAAATTTTGGAGACCAATTATTTTCAGCTGAAAGTGATAGTTTTTATGCTTGGTCTAGATTCATTGAATATTTAAAAATTTTAGCAACTGTATTTTTGACGATGGCTATGGCTGCTGTAGGAATTTCAATAAACTTAAGTGAACTTAAATCAATGGGATATAAACCATTTGTAGTTGGTTTGATTGCAGCTGTGACTGTTGGAATTATTAGTTTAATATATATAGAAACTCTAATTAATTTTTTTATTTAAGATTTTACTAATAATTTTTTTCGCAAGTTTGAAATAAAACGCCTTATAAAGGCTGCTCCAACACCTAAAATAATTGCAAACATAATGGTAAACAGTCCATAAAAGAAAGGCATCTCATTAGAAAAATCAATTATAAATTGAGAAAAGAAGTTTAGATCTGAACTAGTTGCATTTACAGTTCCATTCATAATTTGATCTGCAAAGAATGTATCGTATGCTATTGCTATACCAACAATCAATAGTAGGATTGCTAATAAAGCTCTTAAACCTGAGCTATCAATTCTTTCACCTAATTTTTGTCCAACCTGAACACCTATGATTGAACCAACAACCAACATCAAAACTAACAATAAATCTATGGAGCCATAATTAAATGAATGAAGAAAAGTAACAATCACACTTACAAAAATTGTTACAAATAAAGATGTACCAGGAACTAATTTGGTAGGCATTTTAATTATATAAATCATTGCGGGGACTAAAATAAATGCTCCACCAATCCCCATAATAGCTGCAATAAAACCAACCAATAAACCAATTATAATTGGAGTAAAAATACTTTCATACAATTTTGACTTTGGAAATCTCATTCTTAATGGAAGACCGTGTATCCAATAATGAACATGTAGTTTTTTTTTAACCACAACGTTTCTTTTTGCTTTATCTATTTCTCCTAAACTTTCAACCAACATTAATGTTCCGATTATTGCCAATATATACATATAAGCCAAAGAGATTACCGTATCTATTTTTCCAATGCCTTTAAAATATGTAAAAGTATAAATTCCTAAAGATGTTCCAATTACCCCTCCAATCACAATCATTGATCCCATTTTGTAATCTAAAGTATTTTTTAAATAATGAGTTGTGGAACCTGAAACTGAAGTAGCTAAAATATTATTTGCTTCATTAGCAACTGCATATGCAGGAGGTATTCCTAAAAAAATTAAAAATGGTGTCATTAAAAATCCACCACCAACACCAAACAAACCTGAGAGAACTCCTACAATTGCACTTAACAAAAGTATCTCGATAGGGTTAACAAAAACTTGAGCTATCGGTAAAAATACTTCCATAAAAAATTTAAAAGTTATTAAAAAACAACTTAGTTAAAAGTGATAAAAGTTCCAACTAAAATCAATCCCCAGTAAGCTGTTAAGCTTGCTATAATTCCTGCCTTAATAAATGTAGTTTTAAAATTTGAGAGTTTATTGATAATTTTTACGTTAGAAAGTAACATTAAATTCGTCAATACACCCACAACGAAATTTGTCAAACAATTATTTATTATTAAGCAATTTTTTTTTCCTAGTAGATAGTAGCCCCAAAAACTTTAATTGTATCGTCCTCAACTCCTAACACCAACCTTCCAAGGAACTCTCCTGGGATCTCTTTATTTGTTTGTTTGATCAAAACAGTTATATGATCTCCTCTTCTAAGGCATCCAAAAGGTTCAAAAGTCTCTTTAAGATTAGTGATTAGTTTGTTATTAGCCCACTGTTTACCAAGCTCAACTTCGTTAGCACCAAAAAGCATTTGAGTAGAGAAATCTCTAGTAAAACCACCATAATCTTTAAGATTAGATGACTTAACCAAATTATCCCAAATAGGTTTGGCTAATTCAAATATCTCACCGTCTGTTTTAGATAAAATATCCATAAAATTTACTTGAAAAGTTTATTAAGAAGCTTTTTTCTTCTCGTTCTCATCCACTATATGGTAGACAGGAACTTTCTCCATACTAAACTTACCAGTCTTAGGGTCTCTTCTAGAAACTGTTAAACAATGCCAATTATCATCATCAAGTTTCATATGATCACCTCTATAATAATATCCAGGCCATCTAGTTTCTTCTCTAAACATAGTATGTTCTGTTACGCACTGAGATGTCAAAGCTCTATGTTTAAGCTCCCATGCCCTCATAAGCTGGTGATAATCCTCAGCTCCCACGTTTTCAAGATCTTCCTCCAGCCAAGCTAACAATTCTAATCCTCTTTTTAGCATATTAGCATTAGTCATATAGTTTGTAGCTATTCCACCCACATATTCATCCATTATTCTTTGTAAACGTTGTAAGCCTTGAATAGGTGAGATATAGCTTGGAGATACAGTTCCTCCTGTAATCTCATTTTGAGCAACTGTGTAATTTTCTAAAGGTTTGTAAACTTTAACTTTGAAATCTTCACATTGTTTATCTGATACTTTTAAACCTTCAGCTTTTTTGTCTTCAATATATTTTACAGCTGCTTTTGCTGCTAATCTACCCTCTGTAAATGAACCTGACGAAAATTTGTGAGCACTTCCACCTACAGTATCACCTGCTCCAAACAATCCATCAATTGTTAACATTCTATTATAGCCCCAGAAATACTCCGGTGGAGACAAATCTTCTGGTCCACTAACCCAAGCTCCAGAACAAGTAGCATGAGAACCCATTACGTATGGTTCGGACGTTGTTAATTCAGGATTTGTATATTTCGGGTCAATATTTTGAGATGCCCAAACAACAGCTTGACCTACTGTCATTCCTAAGAAATTCTCCCAACCAACAGTTTCTAAATGTGGGTCTTGAAAAGCCTCAGTAGTAACCATATGGATTGGTCCACCACCTGCCATTGTTTCTTGAATAAAAGCATGATTTCTTAAACACGTAGGTGTTGGATGGTGATCTATATATTCACCTACTAATTCCTTAGTCTGGTCGTACCATTTTTTCTCGTAGTTTTCACCGTTTGCATTTTGTGTATATGTTTTTAAATGTAAGAAGTAAGCTCCAACAGGTCCATATCCATCTT
>CACDLV010000018.1 GCA_902553675.1 uncultured Pelagibacteraceae bacterium | reverse complement strand
ATTGCAGGTCTAGAAAGAGCTACAAGTGGTAAAATATTAGTAGATGATGAAGACGTAACATTATTGCCTGCAACTGACAGAGATGTATCAATGGTATTTCAATCTTATGCTTTGTTTCCACACATGAGTGTAATTGAAAATGTTTCGTATGGCTTAAAAATGGTCAATGTAAATAAGGAAGAATATATTCAAAAATCTTTAGAAACTCTAAAATTGGTAAATTTAGAGGGGTATGAAAACAGGATGCCATCAGAACTATCTGGTGGACAGCAGCAAAGGGTTGCGGTTGCAAGAGCAATTGTGTTGGAGCCAAAAGTACTGCTTTTCGATGAACCTCTTTCTAACTTAGATGCAAAATTAAGAAGACAAGTAAGAGAAGATATTAGAGAAATTCAACAAAAATTAGGAGTTACAACTATTTATGTAACCCATGATCAAGAAGAAGCGTTAGCTATTTCTGATAAAGTTATTGTGATGAATAATGCTGTCATCGCCCAAGAAGGTAGTCCAAAAGATCTTTATAATTTTCCACAAAATAAATTTGTAGCTAATTTTATTGGTGATGCGAATGTTGTAAAAGCAGAAATATTAAATAAACAATCAAACTCTTATGATTTAAAAATAGCTGAAATGAAAATTAAAGTTCAGAGCGATAAAGAATTAGGAGATACTGTCTCTGTAGCACTTAGACCTGAAAAAATTTCAATAAACAATGATAAAAAAGAAAATTCTATTCATGCAACTGTAAATAATGCATCATTTGTTGGAAACAGCTATCAATATATATTAAATTCAAACGCTGGGAAACTGTTTGTAATTTCTGGAGAAACAAATGATACATTTAAAGTTGGAGAAGAGGTCTTTTTGAGTATAAATGACAAAGAAGTAAAAATTCTTAACGATTAAATATTATGCTCTCAAGTAAAGAAATTGTATGCCCAAATAACCTTCTAGATTTAGCTCACAAAAAAAAAGGTGTTAAAGTAGCTGTTGTTAATGCTGGAAAACCACTTCCAATGCTATCTATTCAAGATGCGGTAAATGAAAATTTAATTGAACCAATTTTTATTGGTCATGACGTAGAAATACAAAAATGTGCTGAAGATATTGGTTGGGATATTTCTAAATATGAACTTATTCATGAACCAGTAGAAAATGATACTGCTAAAATTGCTGCTAAACTTGCAAGTGAAGATAAAGTTAAAATAATTGTTAAAGGACACATTCATACAGATGTTTTAATGAAAGAGGTTTTAAAACGTGAATATAATTTGTTAGGTAAAACAAGACTAAGTCATATTTGGCATATGAGCATTGGCAAAGATGACAAACCTTTAGTAATTACTGATGGAGCATTAAATGTTTTACCTAATATAAAAACTAAAATGCATATCTTGAAAAATGTAATAAATTTTTCACACAGGATAGGAATTGAAAGACCAAAAATATCTGTATTATCAGCTACAGAGGAAGTTTTAGAGAGTGTTCCAAGTTCCGTTGAAGCTGCAGAGATTACAAAATTAGCCAAAAAAGAAAATTTAAATGCTGATGTATTTGGACCTTTAGCATTTGATAATAGTATTTCAAAAAAATCTGCTGGAATAAAAGGGATTAAAAATACAGTTGCAGGTGAAGCAGATGTATTATTAGTGCCAAGTGTTGAGGCAGGTAATGCCTTGGTTAAAATGCTAATATACTTTAGTGGCGCATGTGCTGCAGGAGTAGTAGTGGGTGGAAAAGTGCCAGTCGTAATAACTAGTAGATCTGATGAGGCTCAAGCACGGTTAGCTTCAATTGCAGCTGCAGTAGTCGCTTTAGACTAAATGTTTCATTGAATTTCAAAAGAAATTCATTTAAATAAACTGAAATTTTAAAGGAGAGAAATGGCAATTACATACTTAAAAAAATCACCAAAAACATCATCAACTGACGACACAAAAACAAGAGAAATAGTAGAAAATATTCTGAAAGATATTGAGAATAGTAAAGAAGAAGGCTGTAAGGAGCTTTCGAAAAAATTTGATAAATATGAAGGTGATGTAATTGTTTCAAAAGAAAAAATTGAAGAAATAAAAAAAAATTTAGATCAAAAAACTAAAGATGATATTCAGTTCTCTCATGAAAGAGTTAGAAAATTTGCTGAAGCACAATTAAAAAATTATGGTCAAGACTTTGAAGTTGAGTTATCTGACGGTTTATTTGCTGGACAAAAACTTATTCCTGTAAACACAGCAGGTTGTTATGTGCCTGCAGGAAGATATGCTCATATAGCTTCAGCCGTGATGAGTGTAACAACAGCAAAAGTAGCTGGTGTTAAAAATATTTTAGTTTGTAGTTCACCTAAACCTGGAGTTGGAGTACATCCATCAATTGTTTATACAGCTGACTTATGTGGAGCGGATGTAATAATGAATTTAGGTGGTGTGCAAGCCATTGCGGCAATGACCAATGGTTTATTTGGAAATGCTCCTGCAGATATTTTGGTTGGACCTGGAAACCAATTCGTTGCTGAAGCAAAAAGAATTTTATTTGGAAAAGTTGGTATAGATTTATTTGCTGGTCCAACAGAAATTGCAGTTATTGCAGACGAGACAGCAGATCCTGAAATGGTTGCATATGATTTGGTTGGACAAGCAGAACACGGTTACAATTCTCCAGCTTGGTTATTTACTAAAAGTAAAAAAGTTGCAGACTACGTAATGCAAAGAGTTCCAGAATTAATTGCAGATTTACCAGATCTACCAAAGGAAAATTCAGGTGCTGCATGGAGAGATTATGGTGAAGTAATTCTTTGTGATACTGATGAAGAAATCGCTAAAGTTAGTGACGAATACGCTCCAGAACATTTAGAAGTCCAAACTAAAAATTTACAGTGGTATCACGACAGGTTAAAAAATTACGGATCTTTATTCATAGGAGAAGAAACAACAGTTGCTTATGGAGATAAATGTTCGGGAACAAATCACATTCTACCAACAAAAGGCGCTGGTAGATACACAGGTGGTTTGTTTGTTGGCAAATTTATTAAAACTTTGAGTTTTCAAAGAATGACTAAAGAATCAACAAAAGAAGTTGGTGCAGCTTGTGCAAGAATTTCTAGATACGAAGGAATGGAAGCACATGCAAGAACAGGTGATGTAAGATTGAGAAAATATGGTTTTTCTAATTAGTAATTACTTAATTTTAAATCTAGATAAAGAGCTGCCGACCAAGAAAAATTGTTTGCCCCCATTGGTTTACCATTCTTGCAACTGTAATATTCATAAAATCCTTTTTTTTCTACCAAATTAATAGTGCTTTGTTTAATTTTTTTTGAGAATTTATCGTCTTTATTCTTTAAACCCTTGTATATAAACCAATTACAATTAATCCATACCGGGCCTCTCCAATAACGTTTTTCCTCAAAGCTTTTGTGATTAGGTTTTATTGAAGAAAAGAAATATTTTTCCTTTAAGTTATGTTTTTTTAATTTTTTAATTAAAACTTTATTTATCTTTTGATTGTTAATGTCTGCAAATAAAATCAAATAATTTGTTATTGATGGGACTAATATTTTTTTTTTATTTCTTAAATCAAAAGAAAAAAAAGTGCCTTTTTTTTTGTCAAAAAATTTTAAAATATTTTTTTCAGTAATTTTTAGATAATTTTTTATTTTTGAACTATTAAGATTAAATTTGTTCAATAATATAATTAAATCTTTATTTGCTTTAAGGAATATTGAGTTAAAACCAATATCAACTACATTAAATAATGCAGTTCTGAATATTTTTTTTGGATTATATTTCTTTTTTCTTAGATCATTTTTGATCGTCACATATCTGTCATAATCAATATTTAGAGGTCTGTATTCTGGATTAATAACTTTGTTATCAGCTCTTTTATATTGAATATTTTTTTCAATTATCACTTTATTCATTGGTTCGTCCCAAAGTGAAGAATTATCATACCCACTTTCCCAAGGATGAAGTATTGAGACTAAACCAGTTTTATTCGGATCTCTATATCGAATAAACCACTCATGAGATTTTTTAATTTTAATTATAATTTTTTTAATTTCTAATTTTTGTTTTTTAGTAATTTTATTTTTATCTATTATTTGTTTTAAAATACTTGCAAGTACTGGTGGCTGAGTTATCCCAGATGAGCGAATTTTGTTCCCACAATTCCAAGCAGTATGATTAGGATAATAGTTTGTGTCTGTATTATGAAACAATATATGTGGAACCATTCCATCTTTCCATTGCCCATCTAAAAGTGTCTTTATTTCTTTTAATGCAAAATTTAAATTAAAATAAGAGTATCCTAATGCAATGAATGCTGAGTCCCAATTCCATTGAGCAGGATAAAGTTTGTTATTTGTGGGTAAGGTATATCCTCTTTTTCTATTTCCAGTTAAAATTTTTTGAGCATTTTTAATAAACTTATTCATTATCCTTTAACGCTTCCTGCTGTTAAACCGCTAACTAGATATTTTTCAAAGTAAACAAATATAAATAATACTGGTAATGTAACAACTACAGAGCCTGCCATTAAATATTGTCTTGGCGTTTCTGCATCTCCACTTAAATATTGAATAGCTCTCGATAATGTAAATGAATTTGGATTGTCTAAAAACATTAAAGAAAATAAAAACTCATTCCAAGCAATCATAAAAACGTACAAAGCTACAGACGAAATCGCAGGAATGCTTAAAGGGATTATAATTTTTGTTATAATTCCAAACCAACTTAATTTGTCTAAAATTGCAGCTTCCTCTAATTCTTTTGGTATGCTTTTGAAGTATCCTTGTAACATATAAATAGCTACTGGAAGTGTTGTTGCCGTATAAACAATTAATAAACCTTCTATTGAATTACGTAAACCTAATTGACTAAATATTGTATACAACGGAATAACAAGAACGATTGCAGGAAACATATATATTATAAGTATAGATGTAGATAAAAATGTTTTTCCAAAGAAATTTAATCTTGCAACTGCATAAGCAGCAGGTATTGCAAAAAGAAGAGTGACAATAACGGTGCCAACAGAAACAATAGTGCTTGTTACAATATATTTTCCAAATTTGTAAGATTTAAAAATTACAAAATAAGATTTAAATAAATCTTTTATATCTTGTCCAAAATTAATACTAAAATCTAAAGGATTCACTAATAAAGCTATTTGTGTTTTGAAACTTGTTACTAACATCATGTAAAATGGAAAAAGTATTACAAAAGAGAAAAATAAAATCCCAAATAAAGTTAAGAAGTCAAATAAAATTACTTGTGAAGAGTGCTCTTCTTTTAAACCTATAAAACTATATTTACTAATTTTATTAGTGAAAAAATATATTATTAAAAAAACTCCTAAATTATACCACACGGGTAATTTTTGAATTAAGTATCCGTCACAAAAGACAAATATTGATGAAAAAATAATTGATTTATAAAATGATTTAATTCTATCACCTATTCCTAAGTGAGCTAAAGATATTAAAAGTCCAAAGATGAAAATTACTTCTATATTAAAGCTATTAATATTTAAACCTTGCAGTGTTGCTAATATCTTCCAAATCGAAATTAAAAAAATTAAGAAAAAAGTAGATATTAATGAAAATAATATCGTATTTTTAGTTCTCATCTACTCTCTTTCCTAAAAGTTTAAAATAAAAAAACATAAATATTAAAAGTAATACAACGATTACAATTGAAACAGCTGAGCCCATTCCAATATCTGATATTGCAAAACCTTGTTGATAAACATTTATTGGTAAAGTTCTTGTTCCTGATGCGCCTCCTGTTAATAAAAAGACATCCTCAAATTTATTAAAATTCCATATAAATCTAATCATGAATAATATTGAAATTACTGCGGTAATTTGAGGAAGTGTAATATTAAAAAATTTTTGAAAAGGACTTGCTCCATCAACATCAGCAGCCTCGTATAATTCTTTTGGAATAGCTTGAAGTCTCGCAAGAATAAATAAAAAAGCTAAAGGAAAATATCTCCAAATTTCAAACATTATAACTGTTGTAAGTGCTAATCTTAATTTAAAATCAAAACCCAAAATATTAATTTCAATATATTTTTGCCCAAGAAGGTTTATTGGAGTTTCAATAATTTGATAATTTAATAATAAACTATTTAATGTTCCGCTATTAGGATCTAAAAGAAGTTCCCAAGTGTAAGCTAAAGCTACAACTGGTGCAACATAAGGAAAAAGTAGAACACTTCTCATGAATGTTCTTCCATAAAATTTCTGATTAACCATTTGAGCGGTTAAAATACCAAATACTATTGAGCCAACGGTTCCAAAAAATGTGTAATAAAAAGTAGTTAGTAATAAATCTATAAATTCATTTTCAAATAAAACTTTTTTAAAGTTTTTGAGAGTAAAGTTAGTATTAAGCAATATATTATCAGATTTACCGTCTAATTTTGGTTTAATTGATTTAAGATTTTTTTTATCTATTTTTGAACCATCATTTGTTGCAAATATTACTTGAAAATTTTCCCTATATTTAGCAGGCCAATTTCCAAATTCACATTTCAAGCTATACTTTTTATAAGAGCATCTTGGATCTAAATTTTCGATTTCAAAATTTTTTGGAAAATTATCTTGAAAAGAAACATCTCTAATTTCTTGAATTAATGAACTATTTCTAAACTTATATAATATTTTTATTTTGGTGGGTTCATCAGAAATAGATTTTACAATTTTTTTTGCTCTTGGTTCTGGAATTCGAATATCTTTTAATTCAACTTCTTTAAAACTGATCCATATATTTGCAAAAATTGGAAATAAAATTATTGAAAAAACCAGAAGGACTGCAGGTAATGTTAGTATGTATGCAGTTTTTTTTTCTGTATTTGCTAAAGTATCATTCATAAAAAAAGCGGATAATTTATATTATCCGCTTTTTTAAAAAATTTAAATTATTTGAATTTAGCTAATGATTTGTTAATCATATCAACAGCTTCATCGACATCAATTTGATCATCAATATAAAGTCTAGTAATTCTATTAATAAATTGAGAATTTATGACTTTTGATGCTCTTGATAGTTCACCTTCTTTAACACCCCATCTATTTGCAGTATCTAAACCAGCTACAATATTATTGATAACATCTGGGTCATATAGATCTGACAAAGGAGCTTTTCTATCAACCCCAACAGGTAATTTGCTCCAAGCTTTTGTGAAAGCCTCAGGGTCACTTGAATTTCCTCTTCTTACTGGAAATTTACCTTCTGGAGCTATCGATAATGTGCTTGTGTAGCCTTCATCCATTGAGTACATGATAAATTGTTTAGCTTCATCTGTATCTGCATCAGCTGTTATACCAAAATATCTAACATCTGCCCATGCAGCACCCTTTTTATTACTAGGTCCGCTAAAATTAGTTATGAAACCAGTTTTAGAAGCTAGCTCAGGTGATGTAGGATCACTGTTAATTGTTGGTGGAGCTGAATCTCTTAAACCAGCAAGCTCATCCATAATGAAAGGAGACCAAATAATCATTGGAGTTTTACCTGCAAAGTAAAGTGCTCTAGATTGTTTCCAGTACAATTCTCCTGGAGGACTTGCTTTTGCAATTACTTTATAAAACTCTAATGCTTCTTTTAGTTTCTTACCTTGTTTTTTGATGCCACCTTTTTTAACAATATTAACTCCATTTGCTAAAAGAACGTGTTCTAAAACCTGACTCATGAAATTTTCATCAGTCTTGGTAGCAGCTACGAAACCAAACATTCCATTTTGTTTTGATAACTTCTCAACTGCGGCTACAATATTCGCATAACTTGTTGGTGGTGCTAAATCAGCATTTTCAAAGAGATCTTTTCTGTAAACAACCATTTGTGTCCATCCATCAACTGGAACGGCTGCAATTTTTGAACCTTTTTTTGCCATGTTAAGTGCACCTGGCGCAAATGTATTTTTACCTAATGCTTTAACAACATCGTTATTAGCATCCACATCTAATATTCCTGCTTCAGCCCATGGTAATACATATTGTAAAGTATGATAGATCACATCTGGTAAGTCACCTGCTGCCGCTGCAGCTGTAGCTCTAGTTCCCAAATCTTTTTCTTCAACTGGGATCACATCTACTTTAATACCTGTTTTAGCTTCAAAAGCTTTTGCCATTTCCTCTTGCTTAGCCATTCGGGCAGGCTGAACTTCTGTAGTCCAAAACTTTATGTCTGCGTATACAATATTCGAAATAAAAAACGAAATTACGCAAAACATTTTTATTATATTTTTCATTTCCCCTCCTATTTATATTTAAAACTATATTAAAATGATTCTATTTAGCAAAGATACGACTGTCACATATCAGATATGTGATCCATTCATGCAGATTATTCAAAAAAACCAGGAAATATTGAATTATGTCAATTATAGGTTGTGTTATGATTTTAATCTTTTTCCATTTTCATCAAAAATAAAAATGTCATTTAAATCAAAACCTACAGAATTTCCTATTTCAATGTTGCTTGGAATTTTTGCACTTAATTGATGTTCGTCTTTTTTCATATAAACAATTTTTTCATTACCAAGGTTTTCTATTAATTCTATTTCAGGATTGAAAGTAAATTGAGTATTTTGATTTACTTTCAAATGCTCAGGTCTAACACCCACAAAATTTTTAGATTTATTTAATTTTAATTTATCAAACTGGATATCATTACCAAATAATTTAATTGTATTTTCTTTAACAATATTTTCCTTTTTCACATCTAAAATATTCATTTTTGGTGTGCCAATAAATTGAGCAACAAAAATATTTGCAGGATCATTATATATTTCCTCAGGAGTACCAACCTGTTCAATATTTCCTTGATTCAATATAACTATTCTGTCTGCTAGTGTCATAGCTTCTACTTGATCATGAGTTACATAAATCATATTTGTTTTAATTTGATTGTGTAATTTAGATATCTCAACCCTCATTTCTGCTCTGAGTGCTGCATCAAGGTTAGACAAAGGTTCGTCAAATAAAAATATTTTTGGATTTCTTGTAATTGCTCTTCCAATAGCTACACGTTGTCTTTGACCTCCAGATAATTGTTTTGGTTTTCTCTCTAATAGTTCCTCAATTTTTAGGATTTTTGCAGCTTGCATAACTTTTGTATTGATTTCTTCTTTAGGTCTTTTTTCAATCTTTAAACCAAAAGACATATTTTCATAAACGTTCATATGAGGATAAAGAGCATAAGATTGAAATACCATCGCAGTTTGACGTTTTGAAGGATGAAGTTCATTAATTTTTTGATCATTAATAAATATTTCCCCTTCATCAATTTTTTCTAATCCTGCAATCATCCTAAGAAGAGTAGATTTTCCACATCCTGATGGTCCTACCAAAACAAGAAATTCATCTTCTTTACCTTGTAGATTAAAATCTTTAATTATCTTATTAGTACCAAATGATTTATGTACACCAGTAAATTTTATGCTTGCCATTTAATTCTCTATTTTTTCAAGAATATTAATCTAAAAAATTTTTTATTAAAATATTAAATTTATCCGGTTGTTCTAAATGAACATTATGACAACATCCCTTAAAGATTTCTAAACGGCTATTTTTAATATTTTTATTTAAAGTATCAACTTGATCAAAATTGTAAGAAATATCTTTATCTCCCCAAATAATTAATGTTTCATTTTTGATATTTTTTAAATTATCAATTCCTCTCCAATTTTTCATAGCAACCAAAGCATTATCAGCTGTTTCTAAAGAAACATTACTCACAGCATTTTCACATAAAAAATAATTCTTATCTTTATCACCTTTCACAAACCATTTTGGTGGAACTCTTGAAAATGAAATTTTTGTTCCATCTTTTTTTAATTTTTTTCTTGTTTCATCCATCGTTTCAAATCTTCCAGGAATATCTCCTATTGATCCTGTGGCGAAACAAATTAATTTATTTACTCTATCACCAACAATTTTTGTTATTTCTTGAACAATCATCCCCCCCATGGAATGACCAATTAAATTAAATTTATCAATTTTTTTTTGATTAAGTATTTCTATTATTTTATTTGCCATATCATTAATAGAGTTTAAAGATTTTGCTTTATAACTTTCACCAAATCCAGGTAAAGCAGGTGCTATAACTCTATAATTTTTTGAGAAATAGTTTTTTTGAAAACACCACATTTCAGACGAACCAAGATATCCATGAACAAAAACAAATGGAAACCCTTCTCCTAAATCGTCTACATAAATATCACTCATAGTATTTCCTTAATTATATATAAAACTAAAATACTCATAAAAGTTATAATAAATATATTAATAACTCTCCAAACTTTTTTACTTTTAGCATATTTAGATAAATAGTTTGACAAATAACCTAAAGCAAAAAAAAATAAAAATGAAGCTATAGCTGCACCTATCCCAAAAGCTATTTTTTGATTTAACAAATAATTTTTAGAAAAATTCCCAAGGAAAAAAACTGTGTCTGAATAAACATGCGGATTTAGGTAAGTAAATCCAAGAGTTTTTATAAATATATTTATTTTTGAAATATTTGTTAGATCATTACTAAAATTTATATCTGAATAATGAGTTTTTATTTTTGAGTAAATGAAGTGCAATAAAAATAATATAAGAAGTATATTTAATATGAATTCAACTGTTTGATTAAAAAGTTGATTAAAATAATGAAAAAGAAAGATACCTAAAAATATTAAAATTAAGTCAGATATTGAGCATATTAAACAGACAAGAAATACATGTTGTTTTTTTAAACCTTGTTCAATGACAAAAATATTTTGAGCACCAATAGCTAAAATTAAACTTAATCCTGTAAAAAATCCTAATAAAGCATATTCCATTAAGACAAATTAAACTCTTTTCTTACCCTGAACAACTCTATCAAGAATTAACGCAACAAATAAAATTGCAACACCTGCTAAAATTCCTTGTCCAACATTAGCATATTGAAGTGCTTCTAGAACATCTTGTCCTAATCCTTTTGCACCGATTAGAGATGCAACTACTACCATTGCTAAACTTAACATTACTGTTTGGTTTACACCCGCCAATATAGACGGCGTTGCTAATGGTAAATCTACTTTTCTTAATAGATACCATTTAGATGCACCATAAGCTATCGCAGCTTCTCTAATTGTTTCGGGCACACCTCTTAATCCAAGAACTGTTAATCTAACCACAGGGGTTCCTCCAAAAATCATTGTAATAATTACTGCAGCAACTTTTCCTGTTCCAAAGAATGCGATAACTGGAATCATAAATACAAAAGCTGGCATGGTTTGCATGAAATCCATTATTGGTCTTATCATTGAATAAAATCTTTGACGTCTTGCACAGAAAATTCCAAGTGGAATCCCAATTACAATACTTAGTACAGCAGCTGTTCCTAGAAGAGCTAAGGTAGTCATTGCTTTTACCCAAAAGCCTAAAAATCCCATGTAACATAAAAATCCTGCTGAATAAATTGCAGCTCTTGGGCCTGCAGCTAAACCTGTTAAAGTTACTATAGTTGTAATGATCACTATCCACGGAGTTTTTACAAATAGTAATTCTAAGAAATCTAGTACTGATCTAATACCAATTGTGATTGCTGTAAATAATGCATCTCCTTTTAAAACCGCGTAATCAAAAATAGTTTCCACCCATTTAATTGAGGTTAATCTTATGTCTGGATGAGTTGGAAAATCATCCATTATAGTAATAACACCAGGAAAACTATAATGAACTACAGAGAAAAACATAATCACTGCTGCAAAAATTGTACTTGAAATAAAGTTCTTGGTTTGCATTCCTGGTCTTATTGTTTTATCCGATAACCATTCTGAATATCTTTTTTCTAAAATAGAATTAGCTAAAATCCCTTGAACTATTTTAATTGAAATTAATAAAGCAATACCAAAAATTGTAATCCAAATTGCAGAAGCTTCAATTCTTGCAACTTCATCAATATATCCCTGCATTGCATCTTCTAAGGATTTAATGTTACGTTTATAAACATCGACTTTATCTGGATTGTTGGTAATGGCTGCTTCTAACTGTTTGTTTCTGAATGCAATAGTAGATTCAACCTGTTTAATTTTTTCAACAGCATCTTTAGTAATATTTCCAAATAAACCTCTAATAATTTGAACAACTGAAAATGTTTCAATTATTAAAAATGCCAATGCCCAATTCCATATATTTCTCATTCCAAACCAAATTGGACCTAGAATTCCTGCATATAAATTAAATGAAAAAGAGAATGAAGGTTTGCTTCCAATTTTTTGAAACTCTTTGATGTAATATTCTGGATTTGATTTAACAAAGTCAGTTATTAACTCAGATCTAGTAGGGTTATTAATTTGTTTATTCTCCATCACCACCCTCTATTACCGCTTTTAAAAGATCTGATTGTGTAATAACCCCAATATTTTTTTGCTTATTATTTTTAACAATTAATGGCTTATCTTTGGATTTTGAAACTTCAATTAATTTACTTAATAATTCATGTTCATCTACACTTTGTAAATTTTCTTCCAACTTACCATTTAAATTTTCATAACTTTCAACGGTTTGCATAATTGTTTTTGCCTGAACAACTTTAAGTCTAGAAATTCCTTTAACAAAGTCTGCAACATATTCGTCAGCTGGATTAACTACTATTTCTTCAGGGGTACCAATTTGAATTACCTTTCCGTCTCTCATAATAGCAATTCTATGCCCTACTCTTACTGCCTCATCTAAATCGTGAGTTATAAAAACTGTTGTCTTTTTCATCTGTTTTGAAAGTTTGATAAATTCTGATTGAAGCTGTCTTCTAATTAGGGGGTCTAATGCACTAAAAGGTTCATCCATTAAAAGAAATTCTGGGTCTGCAGCTAATGCTCTTGCAAGTCCTACTCTTTGCTGCATACCTCCTGATAATTCATGAGCAAATTTGTTACCCCAACCTTGTAATTCAACTATTTCTAAAATTTTATTTGCTGCATCTAAACGATCATTTTTACTTACACCTCTAATTTCAAGGGGCATTGCAATATTATCTACAACCGATCTATGAGGCATTAAGGCAAAGTTTTGAAAAACCATACCTATCTTTTTGTTCCTAAGTTCTTGTAAATGCTCGCGATCAAGCTGCATTACATCTTGGCCATTTATCAAAATCTTTCCCGATGTAGGTTCTAAAAGTCTATTTATATGTCTAACTAATGTAGATTTTCCGCTACCAGATAGACCCATCACACAAAATATTTCTCCTTGATTAACATCAAATGAAACATCTGATACACCAATAACTGAATTGTACTCTTCTAAAGCTTCTGTTTTTGAAATTCCTTTATTTTGAATTGCATCTAATGCTTCAGGCGAAGTATTGCCAAATACTTTCCAAACATTTTCAATTTTTATAGCTGAACTCGATGAATCCATTTTGTTTTTTATTATAGGAAAATATACTCGGCAATCTTAAATTGCCGAGTATAAATTTAATTTAGATTATAATCCTAACCAACCGTCTACAGTTGATTTATTTGCTTCCATCCAAGCTCTAGCAACAGCAGCTGGATCCTTTTTCTCAACTGAAACTGCATAAGCCATTGCAGAAACATCATCAGCTGTTAATTGAAAATTCTTGAAGAATTCTACAATCGCTGGTGATTGACTCTCTAAAGAAGTAGCCCAACCGATTTGGATTTGCTTAAGAGCATCTTTTGATGCAACATAAGATTTCTTATACCAGTCAGCATCTGCTTTAGGTTGAATCATTTTATATTTTGCAGGATCATATTTTGGTTCTGTTAACATCACTACATCAGCCATTCCCCAAATTGCATGAGGTTTGTAACAATAGAATGCATAACCTTCACCTTTTTTGATTGAGTCTAGTACTCTTGCATTTTTAACTGCTTCAGCAGCTCTAACTGCTTCAATACCAGCATCATATAAACCATAGTCTCTTAATTTAACTTGGTTTACATTTGCAGAAGCCCAACCATCAGCGCCAATCCAGAACTCACCTTTTCCATTGCCATCACTATCCATAGCTTTAACAACTTCAGGTCTTGCTAAGTCTTCAATTGCTGTAATGTTCATTTTTTTAGCAAACTGTTGTGAGACACAATAACCTTGGTTTCCTTCATAAGGTTTGCTACTTAATTTCAAAGTTCCTTTTGGAACTAAATCATTTGTATAAGCTTCTTGGTTTGGTAACCAAATGTCAGGATGTACATCAATTTCACCTTTTCCTCTATCAATCGCTGCATAAATTGCAGTATTGTTTCCTGGAACAAGCTCAGCTTCTCCACCCATTTTGTCTGTAACAACTGCAGCTAATAAGTTTGCAATTGCTGTAGCACCTGTCCATCCTGGATCTCCAATTTTAACTTTTTCTGCTTGTACAGAAAAGATTGATAAAATTGAGATTAGTCCAGCTACAAGTGTAGTTTTAATTATTCGCATATTATCTCCTTTTAAATTTAAAAATTAAGATTAACGCGAATTGAGATAATGAGTCAAAGAAAATTGAGGTCTATATATTGTGGTATATATTAGAATTATTATAAAGAATTAATCTGGATTTGAAGTAAGAGTTTTTATTTCTAAAATATTTTCATTAGGGTCTTTTACAAAAAAAGTCTCCTGCTCATACTTAGTTCCTTTAAATCTTAGATAAGGCTCATCATAATATTTAGTACCACTATCTTTTAATCTTTGCTTAAGAGTATCAAAATCTTTTCTAGATAAATGAACTCCAAAATGTGGAACTGATACATTACCCATATCCACATCATGTCTTTCATTGTCTAGCTTGTGTTCGCTTTTATGAAGAGTAAGTTCATTGCCCCAAAAATCAACGTCAGCCCATTCTTGTGCAGAATTATCTAATCTACATCCTAAAGTTTCGCTATAAAATTTCTTTGCTACTTCTAAATCACCACAAGGTATTGCTAAATGAAAACAATTAGTATTTTTGTACATAATAAAACCTTTAATATAATAAATTAATCACTATATAAAGCCTGTTTTTAACACAAAATCAAAAAAAGAATAATAATGAGCAATTTTTTACAATCAATAATTGATAGAGATCCTGCGGCAAAATCTAAATTAAGTTTAATATTAACTTACCCAGGAGTGAAAGCAGTATTCTTTCATAGAATAGCTAATTTTTTTAGTACAGCAAAATTTCATTTAATTGCAAGAATCATTTCCCAATTTTCAAGATTCTTGACAGGAATTGAAATTCATCCAAATGCAAAAATTGGAAAAAATTTATTTATCGATCATGGAATGGGAGTTGTGATTGGAGAAACTTCTGAGATTGGTGATAATGTAACTATTTACCATATGGTTACATTAGGTGGAATTGCACCTAGTATAAATTCAAATGATCAACGTAATTTGAAAAGACATCCTACAATAAAAGAAGATGTA